>JAZUBY010000001.1:0-39865 GCA_045638885.1 Emergencia sp.
TAAACTGCCATGATTGCAAACAGTGCTGCTACTACATAACAGATAATTTCAAACTTTGTAAAATTCTTCTTTTTCATAATATACTCCTTTAGATTTTTTAACGTGAGTAATATTATACCACAAAATCAGGCATCCGTTCCACAAAAATTGTGTCGGAATTGTAAAGAGACTGTGAAAATGCGATAAGTTTTAGCTTACCTACTCATATATTTTTGCGTTCTTGTAATATTCCCTTGTTTCGCTATAATAGAATAGGAAATTTGTTTTTATGTTAAGAAAGGACTGACTATATGGATATTTATTTACAGGGTCTGACCATGGGGCTTGCTTATGTCGCTCCGATTGGTCTGCAGAACTTATTCGTAATCAATACGGCTCTGACCCAGCCAAAACTGCGTGTCTATATGACAGCGTTAATCGTTATCTTCTTTGACGTTACATTGGGACTGGCCTGCTTCTTCGGTGTAGGCGCGATCATGCAGGCATCTCCAATTTTGGAAATGGCCGTTCTGGCAATCGGTTCTGCTATCGTTATCTGGATCGGTATCGGTCTGCTGAGAGCAAAGGATACCATGGATACCAGCACAAAGGTAGACATTCCGATTCTAAAAGTAATTACCACTGCCTGTGTTGTAACCTGGTTCAACCCACAGGCTTTAATCGACGGTTCCATGATGCTGGGTGCGTTCAAGGCAACACTGCCTGCAGGCACTGACCTGTTCTTCGTTGCAGGTTTTGCTTCTGCATCCGTACTGTGGTTCACAGGTATCTCCACAATTATTTCTTTATTCAGTGCAAAGTTCACAGACAAGACACTGCGTGTCATCAATGTTATCTGCGGTGCCGTTATCGTATTCTACGGCTGCAAGCTGCTGTGGACATTCATCCAAATGGTTATGTAGGATTTGGGATTATCTCAAAACTATGAAAAAGAGGGACTCGACTTTCAGTCGAATCCCTCTTTTCTTATGTTTCTTTCACTAAATAAAAATATTCACGCAGCCGATGACAAAACCGATCAGTGCACCCAGGCGCACCACGTAATCCAGCTCGTTTTTGATGATGGACAGCAGCAGTTCTTCTAAGAAGCCTACATCCATGGCATCGATTTTTTCTTCTACAATCGCAGCAATGTTGATTTCGGATACAATGACCGGGATCATCTTTTCTACAGCCTTTTCGTAGAAATCACCCAGCATTTCTTTGATGTGTTCTTCATTGCCCTCGATATCCAGCAGCTCGCCGACACGCATTTCGTACAGCTTGTCCGTTTCTCTTTCTGTAATATCTTTGATTTTCTCTTTGCCGTGGATGTGCAGGTATCCTCTGATGGACTCGGCAATTGGACCGATGAAGCCCTGAATGGTTTCCGCATTGATAAACATACCCAGCATGGAGTTCTGCAGCTTGGATAAGATTACGTTCACGCCTACGTTCTGCAGAATCCCTTCGATATCAAACCCTGTAATAGCGTCGCTGATTTTGTCCGCCAGGACATTGTTGATTTTCTTCTTTGCTTTCTTTGTCTTTTCTTCGCCGATGTATTCACTGGCCAGTTCTTCTGCAGTGGCAGCCTTGAAAGCCTCTTCATTGAGCTTTTCAAAAATCAGATTTACCACCTTCTCCTTCACGTCCGGTTTCGTGAAGCCTGCCGCAAGGTCACTTTCTGTCAGAAGGGATTCGCTGACTGCCTTACCCAAAGCGCGGGCAATGCGTTTTTTGTTCTTTGGAATAATCCCCGGTGTCAGCGGCAGCTGTTTGCCGAAAACATAAACCGGTTCCAGCGGCTTGAACATCATTTTTATGGCGATATGATTGGTAAAATAGCCGATAACTGCACCGATGACAGGGCCGGCTAATAAATGTAAATATTGCATGTTCTCCTCCTTCGTATCTAAAGAATACAAAGCGTCTGCCGGAACAGACGCTTTGGTCGATTAGTCTTCTTTGATGTGTTCGCGGATCCAGCTGTTGAGGATTTCCTCTTCGTCCGCTTCCTTGAACCAGTAGCTGCAGTCTTCTGCAAAGGTCAGTTCACAGTCAAAACGTTCTGCGAAAGCTTCCAGCACCTTCTGGTTGAAGGTCGTTTCGATGGTACTGCAAAGCATTGCAGTCGGTACGTTCCAAACCTTGATTGGGTAGTCATGTGCATACAGGAAATAGTCCCAGGACAGTGTCAGGTGATCACTGATTTCGATGATGTTTCCAGCTTTCAACGTTTCGTGGTCTACATCGTTGGCTTCCATCATACCGTCAATGTGTTCCGCCATATCGACAATTGGCGATACGAAAAGTACCTTGTCAAATTTGCGTTCCTGGAAGCTAACCAGGGCAAAGTAAGCACCCAGACCGTCAGCGCGCAGACTGATTTTCTTCCAGTGGTCTCTCGCATAGCTTAAGACGAATGTCAGCTCTGGAGAAACGGTCCATGGATTCATCTTTTCCTTAGAGCCTTTACGTTCTCCGTGTTCAGGCAAGTCAATTGCCAGCACCTGCCAGCCATCTTCCTTCACGATATCATAAAATCTTTCAGCATCTTCTTTGCTGCCTTTGCTGTTGTGTATATACAGCCATACCTTTTCAGACGGCTCCCCATAAAGAGCTGCTGAAATGTAGTTTAGATAAAAGTTCTTTTTCACGTCTCTTCCCCCTCGTGATAACGGTTTTGATTTTATTCGATTTCCCCTAGTTCGTCAAAAATCTTCTGCATGCGGGCATCCAGTTTCGCACTGACTTCCGCACAAGCCTTCAGCTCGATATCGATATTCTTTGGAATATTTTTCGTTTTCTTGTAGCGCAGATTATGTTCTAAGCTGGCCCAGAAATCCATGGCAACAGTTCTAATCTGAATTTCTACCGGCACTTCCTGCATGCCGCTCATCAGATAAACTGGTACAGAAACAACCAGATGTAAACTTCTGTATCCGTTTGCTTTTGGATTTTCTATGTAGTCTTTCTTCGTAATCAGTGTTACGTCCTGCTGTGCGACCAGCATGTCTGCAACACGATACACGTCGTCTACGAAGTTGCACACTACACGAATGCCGGCAATATCAAAGATGTTATCTCTGGCTGCCTCAATGGAAACTTCTTTTCCTAAACGCTGCAGTTTCTCTTCAATGCTTGCTGGAATCTTCAGTCTGCGTTCCATGTGATGTATTGGATTATAGTCATGCCTTACAGCAAAGTCTTCACTGAGAATTTCGATTTTGGTACGGATTTCTTTGATTGCCGCACGATACGCGTGACGAAACTCCTCAAAGCCTTCCTGCGCAGTAATCTTTTCAAGTTGTGTCATGTCTTGAACCCTTCCTACTTTTGTTTTATAATTGCATACATGAGAAGACAGCCGGCTGCACATGATGTTTCAGGCTTCCGACCTTCTCTTATTATCATTATACTACACTTTTTGAAAAATAGGAGATTTATTTCTATGAAAAAGGCAATTCTAGGTAAAACTGGTCTTTCTGTCAGTGTCTGCGGCTTTGGCGTCCTGCCCATGGGACCGGCTCAGCTGGCCCTTCCGGTAGAAGAAGGAGCTGCAATCATTCGCTATGCGCTGGACCACGGCATCAACTTTCTTGACACTGCACAGTATTACAAAACCTATCCATATATCAAAGAAGCCCTCGCAGGAGGCGGTTACGATGATGTTGTAATCTGTTCCAAGTCATTGGAAGCGGATTACGACGGCATGATGGACGCTGTACTGGAAGCGCGGGAAGCCCTGGACCGTGATGTAATCGACATTTTCCTCATGCATGAGGTCAGAAGCGGTCAGTTGGCAGAGCGTGCCGGTGCCCTGCAGGCACTGGAAGACGCAAAGGCACGCGGTCTGGTTCGCGCCATTGGCCTGTCCACCCATCACGTGGATGTGACTGCAGCCGCTGCCGGAATGGATACGCTGGACGTAGTATTTCCGCTGATCAACTACGCAGGTCTTGGCATCCGCTGCGGCAATGACTTTGCCAGTGCAGATGAGATGATGGAGGCCATTGGTTTGTGCCACGATGCCGGCAAAGGAGTCTTCTCTATGAAGGCCTTCGGCGGCGGTGCTCTCACTGCCCATTATCAGGAGGCGCTGAATTATGTGTTCGACGCTCCTGCAATTGACTCGGTCATGGTAGGCTTCGGAAAAATTTCCGACGTGGATGATATTCTGGCTTATCTGGACGGAACTATGGATGCTTCCTATCAGCCGGATGTTTCTATGAAGCAGGTTCATGTCAACCAGGAAGACTGCGAAGGTTGCGGCGCATGTAAAAATGCCTGTCCGGCCGGTGCAATTTACTGGAACGAAAACGGTCTGGCTTCTGTGGACCATAACAAATGCCTCACCTGCGGTTACTGCAGCCCGGTTTGCCCGGTTCGTGCGGTAATCATGTATTAAGCTTAAAGCTGCAGCTCCGTTACAGGGGGCTGACAGCTTTTTTCTTTGCATACATAATAAGTTGGGTTCCCCTGAATTGTCGGATAGTTTTCATCTGCCACCGCTGCAGTTACCACTGTTCCCAAAGGAATCTGCCGGGGTATCCCATCCAAGTCATCCTGTTTATCCACCGCAACCGTGACTTTAACCGGTTCTTCCAGATAATCGGAAAGGGCCATGAGAAACATGGCATAGCCTGCCGGGTACTGCTTTGCTTCCCCGCACAGGAAGGTCAGTTGTGCTTCCACCATCTGCAAATATTTTTCGTCTCCTGTGATATGATATAGCTTTACCAAATTGTATGCCATGGCGGAATTGCCACTAAAAACTGCACCATCGTAACTGTCTTTCGGACGCAGTATCAGCTTTTCATTTTCCTTGCCATATAAAAAGAACCCGCCTTTTTCTTCATCCCAATTGTTTTCTAATACAGTGTTACAAAGCTGTTGGGCCTTTTCTAAATATTTCTTATCCAGTGTCCCTTCGTATAGATGCAAATAAGCAAAAATTAAAAAGGCATAATCATCCAAAATCCCAATGCCTCTAACTTTTCCCAGCCGATAACTGATGTGAACCGTATTTCCAAGCCACAGTTTCTCCTCAATGAAGCCGGCTCCATCTACTGCTGCTTTCAAGTAATCCTCTTCTCCAGTAATACGATAAAGGCTGCACATACCTGCAATCATCAGACTGTTCCATGCAGTGAGCACCTTGTCATCTAAATGCAGTTGATATCGGTTCCGGCGATAGTCATAAATCAGTGGCAGACTCTCATCAAAGCACAGCTCCAGTTCATCCAGCGGGGTCTTCAGCAGATTGGGAATATTCTTACCTTCAAAGTTTCCTTTCGCTGTAATATCAAAATGTGCGTTAAATTGTTTTCCCTTTTCTTTTCCTAAGATTTTCGTCATTTCCTCTGGCTCAAATAAATAAAACTTTCCTTCTTCGCCTTCGCTGTCGGCGTCCTGGGCACTGTAGAAACCTCCTTCGGGGCCTCGCATCTCCCGCAATACATAAGCTACCGTTTTGATTGCAACATCCCTATACAATGTCTTTCCTGTCAACTGAAAAGCTACAGCATAGGCCATAATCAGCAAGGCATTATCGTAAAGCATCTTTTCAAAGTGAGGAACGAGAAAATCGTCGTCAGTGGAATAACGACAAAATCCGCCACCGATATGATCAAAAATGCCGCCCCGATAAAGCTGCTGCAAGGTTTGTTCCGCCATAGCCAGCGCATCTTTATCTTCATTTTTTTCATACTGCTGCATCAGAAACAGCAAATTATGTGGTGTTGGAAACTTTGGAGCCTGTCCAAATCCACCCCGTCCAGGATCAAACGTCCTTTTGTAGATTTCCTTTGCCTTCTGTAGCAGGTTTTCCTCAATTCCCCAATCTCGAGATGATTTGCCCTCCATAGTCAGAAAGTCCACCACGGAGTCCGCTGCTTCCAGCAGAAGTTCCCGGTCCGTCTTCCATTTATGTCTAAACTGTAGCAATAAATTTTTCAGTCCAACCCGGCCGTATTTATTCTCCTTTGGGAAATAGGTTCCGGCAAAGAAAGGCTTTTGATCCGCCGTCATAAAAATGGTGGTCGGCCAGCCGCCGCTTCCTGTAAATGCCTGACACACTGACATATAGATACTATCAATATCGGGTCGCTCTTCCTTATCTACTTTGATGGAAATAAAATCATCATTGAGAATTCTTGCGATTTCCTCATTTTCAAAACTTTCATGGGCCATGACATGACACCAATGACAGGTGCTGTAACCAATACTCAAAAATACCGGCTTATCTTCTTCCTTTGCTCTATCAAAGGCTTCCTTACACCAAGGATACCAATTGACCGGATTCTCTGCATGTTGCAGAAGATACGGACTGGTTTCGTTCACTAAAAAATTCCCCATACTACCTCCGTTTCGCCATTGCTCAATCTTTTATGGATAGTATGGGGAATTCCCTCTAAAAATATTTATTTTTTCTACAGCCCTAAGTCGGTCTCGATCTTACTGCCTTTGCTGTTCTTTTTGATAATAACCTTCTTTGGAATGACTTCTTTCAGTTCTTCTCTATGGCTGATGATGCCAATCAGCTTGTTACTGTCGGTCAGCTGATTCAGCATCATGAGGGCATCGTTCAGAGACTTCTCATCCAAGGTACCGAATCCCTCATCAATAAATAGGGTGTCGATTTTGATGCCGCCGGCGCTGGCTGTCACACGGTCAGACAGACCCAGGGCCAGACTGAGGGATGCCATAAAGCTTTCTCCGCCGGACAGGGTGCTAACCGGACGCTTCTTACCGGTATAGTGGTCCAAAATATCCAGGTTCAGTGCCACATTCCCCTTTGCTTCCAGGTCCTCATGGCGATAAAGCTGGTACTGCCCACCACTCATCGGCTGAAGACGCTGATTTGCTGCACGCACGATATCATCAAATCCTGCCATCTGCACATAGGTTTCGAAAGAAGTTCTGTTCTTTCCCGTTACTTTCCCCTGGAGGATGTCGCTGAGATTCTTCAGCATGGTCACTTCTTCCAGTTTGTCTGCCGCAGAAGACTGGAGTTTTACAAACTTTTCGTAAATAGCCTGGTTGGTGGTTTTTCTGTGCATCACCACGTTAAGGTTTTTCTGAGCTTCCAGCTCAGCATTTTTAGCCTCAGCTGCTGCAGCCTCCACTTCACCTGCATCTACCCGTTCTTTTCCGGCAATATCCTGCACTGCCGAGCTCAGCGCTGCTTCGTTGACACTGACTGCAGTCTGATATGTGCGCAACTGCACCTCTTCAGATTCCAACTGTTCTTTCTCGACAACTGTTCCCAGGAACGCATCCTTATCTGCGAAACCTGTCTGTTCCAATGCAGCTACAAATGTCTGCTCCTTGACCGCTACAGATTCCTGTAGTTCTGCTTTTTGTGCCTGCAAATCTTTTTCTTTGGCTTCCTGAATCGCAAAAGATTTCTTTGCGTTTTCCAGTCCCATCAGTTTTTTATCGTAGTTTTCCTGGATTTCCGCTGCTTCTTTCTCTAGTTTTTCTCTTGCAGCCACAGCCTTTTCCAGGCTTTCATATTGCAATGGCTTCATAGCCGCCAGCTGTCCTTCCAGCTTTTCTTTTTCTAACTGGCGCTTCTGCTGCTGGGCCTGCAGGTCTTCCAGGTCTGCCTTCGCATCTTCCAGTTCAGCCTTAAATAACTTCAGTCCATCCTGTAGCTGCTGCAATTCTTCTACTTCCTCTTCGCATGCACCAAGTTCCCTGCTTAAGGTCTGCATATTCTCTTCCAGTTCCCCTTCCAGCTTCTTCACAAGGGCTTCTGTTTCCCAATAGTTTTCCGGCAGTTTCTCTACTGCTTCTCCCAGCATCTTTGCCGACGCTTCCATGAGTGCTGCCAGCTCACTGTCAAAGGCTGCCTTACATGCCGCTGCATCCTGGCCTGCTTTTGTTTTCGCCTGTTCTGCCAGTTCCCGCTTTGTCTTCAGGAATTTCAGTTCTTCTTCTGTTACGGCTTCCGCTGGCAGTCCTGCCGGATTTGGATGGTCTGCAGAACCGCAGACCGGACAAGGCTGTCCTGGTTCCAACGTTTGCGCCAGAATCCCTGCACGCAGAGATTCCATCTGTCTTTCCATTTTGTAATAGGCCTCATTGACTTCGTCAAAAGCTTCACGTCTTTCCACATATGCCATCTGGCTGTCATGCAAAGTCTTTCCGCTTCGTTCCAAACCCGGGAACTTCACATCCAACAGATTTCTACAATCTAAAAGACGTTCTGCTAGTTTAGACTTTTCCCCCTCTAAGGCCGCCATTTTCGCAGGTCTGTCTGATAAGGCTTCGAGTCTTTCTTCTGCTGCCTTTCTGTCTGCGGTCAGTCTCTCTACTTTCTCCGTCTTTTCCCCCAGCTGTCCCTCGTATTTCTCCAAGCTTTCTCCGCAAGCCTTTAAATCAGTCTGCAATTGATCCCAAACCTGATAATTGGCTTCTTCTTCTTTCAGCAGGGCCGCATCTGCCCTTTTCTTTTCCATCAAAGGCATCTGGCCTTTCGCATCTATCATACGCATTTCTGCCATGTTAATGCTCATACGGAACATATTCTTCTGGCCGGCAGTCATCTGCAGTTCCTGTTCTATCTTCTTTAGTGCTGCAGCATCTGCCTGTAATCCGTCATAAACCGGTTTCACATCGTAAAGGGCTTTCTTTTCCAGCGCTGCTTTCTGTTCCAGCGCCGCCATCGCTTCCGCCTTTTCATCCAGCAACATCTTTTCCGCCATCAGCTTGTCATGCTTCTCGAATAAAGCCAGATCCGCATGAATCAGTGCCAGCTGCTTTGCTGCAGCTTCTGATTCTGCACGTTTTGCCGCCACTACTGCTTCACATTCTGCAGCTGCCTCATCGTCAGCGTCCACAATCTGACCCAGCAGTTCCAGCCTCTGGTCAATCTGATATTTGCCACGTCCATCCTTAGACAGTGCCAGCTGCTCACCAATGGCTTCTGCATAAGGGCTCACTTCCGTCCATGCAATACCGTCAAAATACTGATCCAGACTCTTATATAAATCAGCCAGTCCGCCGTAGGCTTTCTCATAGCGCTCCTGGACCAGATAGCCCATTCTCTTGTAACCGCCCGTTGCAAAAATCTTCTGCAGGATTTCCCCACGGGTCTTGGAGTCGGCGTTGAGGACTTTGCGGAATTCGCCCTGGGCGATCATGGAAATCTGCTTAAACTGGTCGTAGTCAATACGAAGCAGATCTTCTACGGCATCGTTTACCGCCTTTGTTCCCTCTACCGGTGCATCCGGTTCTCTCCAAAGTGTCGCCTTTGCCGGCTTATTGGTCATGCCGCCGTTCTTCTTTGGCTTTTGGTACTGGGGAGAACGATAAAGCTTATATTCTCTTCCCATGTGAGAGAAAATCAGTTCCACAAAAGTCTCTTCGCTATCTGCCGCAAAGTCACTTCTGAGGCTTCCCACCTCACGCTCCGTGCCGCTGGTTTTGTTAAACAGGGCAAAAGTAATGGCATCAAAAATGGTAGTTTTGCCTGCACCGGTATCCCCGGTAATCAGGAAAATTCCTTTCTCGCCGAACTGCTGGAAATCCACCTCAGCTCTCGCTGCATAAGGCCCAAAGGCGTTCATTACAATTTTAATTGGCTTCATTCCATCACCCCCGCTTCTCTCGCCGTTTCTTCAATGATTTTCCATTCTTTTTCGCTTGGCTGCCCGCCATGATACAGCTGGAAAAAGTCTCCGATGAGTTCGTGGAAGCTCTTGCCTTCTGTATCCGGGCCCTCACCCTCTGCGCCGAAAGCTCTGGACGCACGGTTATCGTAAACCAGTTTCATCACCCTTGGATAGACTTCCTGAAGTCTTGCCATGGCATCGAACTGGGTCTCTTCGTCTGTCAAAGTTGCGTAAATATAGTCTTCTGTATCAGTTGCGTTATCGATTAAATCTTTTAGCTCTCCTCTAATATGGCGAATTTCTCTCAGCGGTTTCAGTTCCACAAGCTCCACCTCCACGTCTCCCTTAGCGCCCATGGAGATGACAGGCATGGTCTTGGCACGGGACAATTCCTTCTTGTCCAGGGAGTATTTCAGCATGGAGCCTGCGTATCTGCAGGTTTCTCTGCCAACAGCCTGGGCACCGTGAATGTGGCCCATGGCAACATAATCAAAGGCATCAAAACAGTCAGCACCTATCTTATCGATGGTCCCAACGTTAAGCACCATGGTTTCAGATCCTGCCAGTTCCGGCTCGTTCGTCTTTCCGGTCACAAACTGGTGAAGCACTAACAGATTACGCTCTGCGGTGTTGACGCCAGCGTGATCGATGGCCACACGGAAGGCTTTGTCATAAGTGCTGGTGTCCGCATCCGGGAAGAAGTGGCCGACTCTGGATGCTTTGATATATGGAAGCAGCCAGATGTGCAGCGGGCCGTGTTGATCTTCTACGGTAACGCATGGAATTTCTCCATCGTATCTGCCGTTGATGTAGATGTTTTTTGCCGCAAAAAGGCTGCTGCCAAAGTGCAGTCTTTCGTCAGAGACGTGGTTGCCGCTGACTGCAAAGACAGACTTGCCCATAACTGCCAGCTTTGTCAGAAAGGCGTCAAAAAGTTTCACTGCCTCTTCACTCGGTATGCTGCGGTCGTAGATATCGCCAGCCAAAAGGACGGCATCAATCTGTCGATCTTCTATGATATCGACAACCTGATCTAATATGTATCTTTGATCCTCAATCATGGAAAAGTCGTTGACGTTCTTTCCCAGATGAAGATCTCCTAAATGAATAAATTTCATAGTTTTCCCCTTCTAAAAAGCCTCCTGCGAAAAGAATATTCCGCAGGAGGTTTATCACATGATATTATCTCTTATATTTTTTCATCTTTGACCAGCTTGCATAGAATTTTTCACCATCTACCACATCATAAGCTCTTACTCTATAGTAGTAAGTTTTTCCTTTTGTAGCTGCAAACACCTTAGAACGTTCTTTCGTGAAGGATTTGCTAACCAACACATATTTTCCATTCTTTATTGCATACTGTGCTACATGATATCCGTCAGCTCCAGTAACCTTTTTCCAACTTACCTTAACTTTTGTACCACTTTTTGCCGCAGCTGGTGTACCAACCTGACTTAATTTTTTTGCAAATTTTGCAATATATGTAACAGAGGTTTTCGCACTGCTCACTAACTTCTTTTCTTTAGAAACGCATTTGCCGCTTCGATACCAACCTACAAACTTATATCCGGACTTAGCAAAAGCAGATGCAGTGTGCTGATGCTTGCCACCGGACTTCTGACTGTAATGTACGGAAACTGTACCATTACTATCATAAGTTTTGATAATCCCAGTCTTGTTCGTATTAAATGTGTATGCCACATAAGTAGCTGGGTTTCCCTGAACGGATAGAAGTTTTAGCTTCTTTGACCCTCTGGTATCAATGGTTTTCAAGTCGTTTTGTGATGCTGCCACAGTAGTTAAGCTAGGGCAACTCTTCAGATACAGACTAGTTAGATTATTACCTGCAACCTCAACGTTCTGTAATGCTTTGAATCCAGATAAATCTAATTTTCCATAAAGGCCTTTGTCCTCAGGCCAATATAGCTTATACAGATTGCCATTACCATCGCCCTTTGAGTTTGTATCCCCTGATGCAAACCAAGTAGCTGGTTTTGAAGTGCTATAAGATGAATTGATTCTCTTACCATTGCTCTTTTTATTTCGTACTATGCCAAGGAATGCAGTTAATTTTTCCTTTTCATCACTATTGTTTAAGTACTTTAAATCTTTGGATCCCGGTCTGAAAGACAAAATCACATGAGACTGTGCTAATCTTTTTGCGGAAACATTAAAATATGCTTCTCTTACCTGATTATATGTATCTCCGTAGAAGTTTCCACCTTTTGTATAGCGGTCTGTTGTGTTATAACTGTTCCAGCAATCCGCATTACAGTCAACAACAATCCATTCTTTTTTTCCATCATCGTTACTATCAACATAGGCCTGAGACCAGTGGTGAGTTACCTGCAACTCTGTTTTCTTCGCCCACTTCGCATCACTTGCGACCCTTCTCGTTTCAGGGATGTAAGTTCCCCCTATATCTCTTGCCGGGATTCCCTGAGATCTGGCAAATGCAATGAAAGTAGCAGAAAAGCCATTACATCTGGAACGAATCTTACCTTTTCCTCCATTTGCAGAATTATCATATTCTGTCGTCAGCAAATAATACGGATTGTCACAGCTGCTGCTTATTTTATTTACACTTGAATAAAAGTAAAAGTGTTCTATAATCCAGTCATGGAATGCTCGTAGCATTTGGTACTGTGTTAGTTTCTCTACATTTAGTTCTTCCTTTTTCGCAGCAATAATTTCATCTGCTTTCGCTTTGACGATTTTCTGCTGTGCAGATGTCATTCCTTTTTCATCTGTTTCATACATATCCTTCAAATATATATCTTGATATCTAGAAAGAACCGCTGTTGTTGTATGCTTTGTCTTCGCCTGTTCATACAGCTTATTGTTTAATGCAGTTCTTTCGGATAGTGTATCGTGTGCTGTGCCTGTTGCGCCATATGATACATCTGGATTTGCCAGCACAGTAAAACACATCGCAATTCCCACCAAAATCGCGATGATTTTGCTTATCTTCTTCTCTAAGTTCGAAGTTAACATAAAACACCTCCTTCGTCTTCTTCAAATTAGCTTTATATGCCTCGAAGACGCCCTATCTAACGTACATTATACGCCTCCTTTAGGGGAAACGAAAGCTTTATTTTCATGCGTCGCTTACATCTTGACGATTTGAAAAGAAAAACTTATACTACCCATAAGAAACGGAGGAGTTCCCATGAAAAAGAGTGTTTTAATTGCCCTCGCGGCTACAATAGTGTTCGTAATAGCAGTTTTTTTAATTTATCCCCATATTACCATCCAGACAGAAGACCAGCTGATTGCCTGCCGTTACAGTGATGACATCTCTGAATTTGAAAGTCAGGTTTCTGCTGACGAGCGTTACACCTATTACGCAGACAAAGATGTGACGTGGACCGGTTTTGATTCCCAGAAATATGGTCCTTTTTATGTACTGACTTTTGAAATCCAGCCAGGCAACCTGATTGAAGGTATGTATCTGCTGGAAGAAAGCTACATCAGCGACTTCTTAGAACACGCGGCGATTGAGGTGGTGGAAAAGGACTATAAAGAAGTGGAACTGACTACGGATGATATCGCTGCCATGCTGGACGGCAAAACAGCCATCGTTTCCAATCAGCGTTATACATGTCCGGACTACGATACCGCTTACCGCGTCTATTACCAGTTAAGCGACGAAGAAAACATCCTGTACATCTTCGAGTCCGATGGACTGCTGGCTATTCAAGTGGGCTATCCCGACGAAGGCCCGAAATATATTGCATATGAATAAGAGAACGCATCCTAAAAATACTTTTTTTACGAAAAACATGATGTTTTTTTAAAAAAATGAAAATTCAGGATGCTCACAAAAGCAAAAGAAACCCCGTGCGGTTACTACCGTCACGGGGTTTTTCGTATCTTTTCTTAAATCTTCTCAAAATCTTCCGGACCGTGTTTGCACCATGGACAAACAAAATCTGCTGGCAGTTCATCGCCTTCATAAACATAGCCGCAGACGATGCAGCGGTAGCCGCCTTTTTCATCTTTCTTTGGCTTTGGTTTGATATGACGGTGATAATATGCGTAAGTCAGGGATGGATCTTCGGAAATGGATTCCATCGCTGTCACCTTTGCCAGGAACATGGTATGAGTTCCCAGATCCACAGTCTGGAAAATCTCACCGGACAGGTAGGAATTGACGCCTTTTGTCACGTAGTAAAGGCCGTTTTCACTGCGCGCTGCTTCTTTCCATTCCGCAAACTTATCCACTTCTCTGCCGCTGACAAATCCGAATTTCTCAAATACATCAAAAGCAGTATCAATGCTGATCATGGAAGCGTTGAACTTTCCTGTACGCATCATCATGTCGTGGGTGTAGTTAGTCTTGTTGACTGTCACAGACACCACACATGGGTCTACAGTTACCTGCTGCAATGTGTTAACGATGCAGCCGTTGTCCTTATCCCCTTCTCTCGCTGTCAAAACATACAGCCCGTAGCTGATATTATTTAAAACGTTCATATCCATACGTTTGTCCTCCTTTTGTATTTGTCATATTTTTACCCAATATCAAAAGGAGTAAACGCTATTTTTCCTGTAATTTCCCGATTTCTTTTGCCCAATAGCCCCAGCCTTCACTGATGATCTTACGACCGGCAAACATGGATGCCAGGGATGGATCCAGGGGAGGTGCAATTTCTACCACATCGAAACCGATAATATTCAGGTTTGTGAACAGCTTCTCCAACAGGGTCAGTGCCATGCGGGAAGTCAGCCCGCCGAACTGTGGTGTACCGGTGCCTGCTGCATAGGCAGGATCCAATGCATCGATATCAAAGGTCAGATAGACTTTGTCGAATTTCTTCATCTTTGCGATGCAGTCGTCAGCTACGGCTTCGATGCCTTCTGCATAACAGTCGTAAGAGGTCTTTACCTGAATGTCATTTTGTTGATATAGTTCGAATTCGTCCGGTTCGATGGAGCGGATGCCGATGAAATACAGGTTCTCAAAGCTGGAAACGTTGTCCAGTTCCAGGGCTCTTCTTTCCGTGTTGCCATGGGAAAGGTAGTCGCCGTCCAGGGCATCACAAAGCTCCATATGAGCATCGATGTGGATGATACCAAAGTCTTCATCTAGAGCATCATTGATGCCACGTTCCACCGGAATCGTCACGGAGTGGTCACCGCCAACCATAGTGAATCGAATACCGGCACGAACCAGATCTGCTACATAATCCTGAACTTCTTTGAAGATTTCTTCTCTGTCATCGCCTACGAAGTTACCGCCATCGACTACATTGAAGTCGGGATAAAATGCCAGTCTTTCAGTACAAGGTGTGGAGCACAGGGTGTTTGCTCTTAGTAAGTATGGTGCCTGTGCTGCGCCGGCTCTGTAGCTGACGCCGCCGTCATACGGGATGCCGAAAACCACTGCATCAGCTTCTTTTGGATCCATGTGCGGTCTGTTGAGGCCGCTCCATGTCTTCGGGTTCTTTTCGTAATATGCCAGTTCTCTCATCTTTCGATTCCCCCTTTATTCTCCTTCATACATCGGATATTTCTTCTTATCTTCTTCCGTAAACGGACGGATGACTCTGCAAGGATTTCCCGCTGCAAAAACGCCAGCCGGAATATCTCTGGTTACCACGCTGCCTGCACCGATAACTACATCATCACCGATGGTAACACCTGGCATTACGTTAACGCCGGATCCAAACCAAACGTTATTACCTACGGTAATCGGCTGCAGGATTTCATAGCCTTCTCTTCGCATTTCCGGATCCAGGGCGTGGTTCGGTGTCACGAAGCAGCAGTTCGGACCGATGCGGACATCATCACCGAAAGTCACCTTAGCACCGTCTACGATTTTGCAGTCGTAATTGGCAAAGAAGTTGTTGCCGATGGAAATATGGGTGCCGTAGTCACAGTAAAAAGGTGACGCGATATAGAAGTTTCCTTTGATTTCCCCGATGAGTTCTCGCAGGATTTCCTTTCGCTTCTCCTCTTCAGAAGGTCTGCACATATTCAAGTCATAACAAAGCTCCTTGGCGCGGTCCCTTTCCACCTTCAGAGATGGTACGCCGCATATAAACATGTAGCCGCTTAAGGCTTTTTCTCTTTCGTTCATGGCTCTTCTCCAATCTTTTTCTTACGCTTATTCTACACGAAACTTATCAGAAAATCTATTTTTTTGATATAATTTATGCATCCGCAACATTCTCATTTGACAGGATTTTAATGATGAAATCACAACATTTCAACTTTCTTTTTACAATGCCATATAGTATACTGTCTTTGATATTAGAGCACATAAGGAGATGAAGCAAAATGAAGAAATCTTTACACAAGTTATTTACAATCATTCTGGCATGTGGACTGCTTCTAGGCATGGCAGCAGTTGTTTCTGCCGCTGAGTACCACATTGATAATATTGATGCAGAGGAAGAGCTAGTATTACATCCCGGCGATACAATTATCGGATCAGAATCCACAGATCTTTATTTCACAATCATTGATATGATAGGAAACCATTGGCATAATCCATCCAATGATAATGCGGAAAACACATTAGAAATAGTATATAGTATGGGTGGCGATGCTACTAGAGACTGGACAGTTTTCGGTCCGGGCAGCATATATCAGGTTGGCGGCGTTCCCGGTTACTATTCCCATCCGGTAAAAGCATCGACGCACCTCCAAGATACAAAAGATGCCGATGGAAATCCCCTTTCTATCAAGGTTCTTGTTTTTGGTCCCGCGCCTGAAGATCCAATTACATATACTATCCATTACGATGTGAATGGAGGCAAGGGTACGATTAACGCACAGCAATGGGCTTTTGCAGAAGAAGGCGAAACACTTTCTGATGGCCAGGGATTTGAAAAAGACGGATATACACTGACTGGGTGGATGCTGCCAGATGCGGTTGATGAAAACGGTGAAGCATTGGTTTGGGACTTAGGCGAAAGTCTGGATTTGGAACCAGGCAAAGAGACTTTAGGAGCTGCCATTCCAAGATATGCAGAACCTTCTCTGGATGCTACAGCAAACATTACATTCTATGCTGTATGGGAAAAGTCCGAAGAAGATACTAATATTGAAGAAGACACTAGCATCAAGGAGGATGCTGACATCGAAGAAAATGCTGACATCGAAGAAAATGCTGACGTTGAAGAAAATGCTGACGTTGAAGAAGATGTTAACGTAGAAGAAGATGCTGACGTTAAAGAAGATGTTAACGTAAAAGAGGACGTTAACATCGAAGAAAACACTGATGGCGAAAAAGCACCTGCAACTGGAGACACTGCACCTCTATTCTCACTCATTGCCATTCTGATGGCTGCTATCCTTGGAACCATTGGCCTGCTGAAAGAAGAAAAATAAAAGAGATTTCTCTATTTATAATCAAAAAGACGTCTCATCTGAGTCGTCTTTTTGATTATCTTTTACGCTTCACACAGCACTTCCAGCTGTCCAACCAGCTTATCTACTGCGCTGAAATCGTTTTTCTTAAAGGCCTGGGTGATTTCATTTTCCAGTTCCTGTTTCTTTCTGTCGATTTCCAGATATTTTACGTCGAAGTACTTGTCGTAAACCATCTTACGGAATTTGCGGGTACGCATACGACGCAGGGTGTTGTCTTCCAGCATCAGCACATAGTCCGCGCAGCCTGCAATCAGGTAGAAGTCATGGCTGACCATGAGGACAGTACCCTTGTATTCATTTAGTGCCTTTTCCAGTGCAATCTGCGCATATAAATCCAGATGGCTGGTCGGCTCGTCCAGAAGTAATAACTGGGCGTCGGTTCTTGCAATCAGTGCAATCTGCAGCAGATTCTGTTCACCGCCGGACAGGTGTCCTACCAGTTCTTCCAGCAGGTCTCCTTCCAGACAGTACTTTGCCAGATATGCACGGGCATCATCTCTCGTATTGAAACCGTAGTCTAACAGCAGCTCATAAACCGTCTTTGTTTCGTCTAAGGTTTCGCCCTGCAGCTGAGACAGGCATGCATATTTTACGTTCTCGTCGATGTGAATAGCCGGATGGTTGTTGCCAAGGATATCACGGGTCAGAGTCGTCTTACCTGTACCGTTGGCACCAACGATGGCTACCTTTTCCCCTGCGGACAGAGCAAAGTTCACATCTTCTAACAGTTCCTTATCAAAGGTAACGTTATAGTTTGTCACGCTTAAAACCGGTGCATCCATGTCAGATCCGCAGATGCATTCTTCTTCACATTCACAAACAGGAACTTCTACTTCCGGCAGGACAATCTCCGGTTCGCGCACTTCGATGAAAGGCGCTTTGATTTTTCTTGCCTTCAGTCTGTCCAGCTGGGTCTGCTTTGCATTTACTGCAGAACCGATGACCGGATTGACCATGTCTGTTGCACGCTTTCTCAGGATTTCTACCATCTCCTGGGTGCGTTCAATTTCCGCTTCTTCTTCTGCACTCTGGATCTTCAGTGCCAGCTTTTCACGTAAGATGGAGCATCTGTATTCTGTATAAGATCCATCGAATTCCTGCAGTTCGCAGTTTTCCAGATGTAAGATTTTGTTGAAACAGTGGTTCAGCAGGTATCTGTTGTGGGTTACTGCCAGCAGTGTACCTTTGTAGCCATTGATCAGCTGGCATAAGCTGTTCAGGTTTGCGAAGTCCAGGAACACGTCCGGTTCATCCAGAATCAGCAGGTTTGGTGCCAGCAGCATTTCGCGTACAATCTGCAGCAGTTTGTATTCACCGCCGCTCAGGTTCATCAGCTTGGTGTCTTCCAGTTCCGTCATTCCTGCAGTGTACAGAGCCTTACGGATGTTACTTTCGTAATTGTCACCATCCATGGCTTCATTTAAATCCAGTAATGCCTGATACTTGGCAAAAACAGCTTCCATATCTTCTGCTGTAGCCATTTCTTCACAGACTGCAGCGATATCTTCCTGGTTCTTGATAAATCTCTGGCTCAGGAATTCGAAAACCGTCAGGTCCTGGGATTTGTCGCGGACGCTGAACTGGCTGGCATAACCGATGCGGCATTCCTCCGCTTTAATGATTTTGCCATCAAAAAGATATTCGTCCGGGTCCATGATCATATCCACCAGCGTAGACTTTCCGCAGCCGTTACTGCCGATGAGTGCGCAGTGCTGTCCCACTTCCAGCTGGAAGGAAATATCCTTATATAAATCTTTTGCAGGAAAACCATGGGATAGTTTTTCTACTCGAATCATTTCGTTTCTCCTTATTTTAATAATTACATAATCTCTTTATTATAGTGACCTCTTGTATCAGTTTCCTGATTGAACAAAGTCTTTCCGCCCTTGCCGGACAGCTTGTCCTGAGCCTGACGGATGACCTTTGTCACTTCTGCTGCAGACTCGATGGTGAAGTTCAGTCTGAATGCTTCCACGCCGTCGATTTCCGGCATTTCGTCCAGCAGATTCAGGGTCTTTCCGTTTAAGATGGTTGTAGTACAGTCGTCGTGGGACAGAATCGGGAAGTTGCCGTATTCGTCTTTGATTTCATACTGCTTGGTCTTGCAGATGCCGCACTGGCCCATCTTTTTCAGTGGACAGTACTTTGTGAACATCAAAGGTGCACGTCCGTAAACAATCATTTCTAAAGACGGATAGCCTTCATTCTCTGCGTAATATTTGTTCAGCATATCGTCGATCTGCTTCTTGTTCAGTTCATAGGACAACGTTACTCTCTTTGCCCCCAGCCTGTGGAGCTGGTAGCAGCTTTCCGCGTTCACTACGTTGAGGGAGTAGTCTGTCACGAATTCATTTCTGTTTCTGTGTGCGTAGATACCACCGTAACCGCCAACCAGCAGTTCCCCTTCTCTTTCCGGATAAGTCACCTGATTTCTTCTCACGATGTTATCAAAGTAAACCTTTTCGAGGCCGGCATCGATGCAGGCGTCGTACTGTTCCTTTGTAGTAACGGTCGCAGTCAGATATGGTGCCACGCGAGGGAAGGTAATTGGTACCTTTTCAGATGGCGTCTTTGTTGCTCTTGGCTTGCTTGCAAGCTTGGCTTCGTACAGTTTTTCTACGATTTCGCGTCTGGCGTTGTTGAGCATCTTTGCCGGAATGAAAGCGTAGTACTCGTCGAATTCTACGTGGCCCAGTTCAAAGACCGTATCGTTGAGTCTGGACAGCTGCTTCACAACCTGATCATATGTAGTCGGATTGTTCTGTGCCGCATCCAGAATTTCTTCGCTTTCCCACAGGTACTGCTGGCCCAGGCCTTCTGCGTCGTTAACCAGCTTGGATCCGGGATATGCATAAACCTTGAAGTCTAATGGGAATCTTCTGAACTCACCGGTCTGACGGTCTTCCAGTTCTTTATAGTATAAATAGTCTTTTGTCTTATATACGATGTCGCCTTTGGACAGCTGCTCTTTGATTTTGATGTAGCAGGTATCCTCAGCTTTGTTAATCAGATTGCCGTCGCGGTCATAGAGACGAACTACGGACAGATTGACATCTTCGCCGTCGTGATCGATACGGATGATGTCGTTCTGATTCAGCACCTTGTTCAGCTTGATTTCAGACATGCCCTTATAGAAGCCGGAGATGACGCCGATTTCGTAACCGAAGTTGTTCGGTCTTGCGATATTGGCAATGTTCACCGGTTCTTCGCCGAAGAGGTATCCCTTTGTGTAAGTTCTGTTGAACGTCTTGCAAAGGTTTTCTTTGTCTTCTTCTGTCACGGTGCCGTCCAGTGCGGCTCTGTACTTGGAAATCACGTTGGCAACATAGGCAGGCTCTTTCATACGGCCTTCGATCTTCAGAGAGTCCACAGCTTTCAGATCCTCGATGTGATCGATGGTGTTCAGGTCCTTGGTAGATAAGATGTAGCTGGTGCCTAAATTCTTACCGGTTGTCTTGTCGATCAGCTCGTATGGCTTACGGCAGGAACCAACACATCTGCCACGGTTACCGCTTCTGTAGCCGATGAGGCCGGACATGAGGCAGTTGCCGGAGTAAGACATGCAAAGTGCACCGTGAACAAAGATTTCAATTGGAATCTCTGCAATCTTACGGATTTCTTTCACACGTTCAATCGGCACTTCTCTGGATAAAACCACACGCTTTGCGCCCAGTTCTTTCCAAAGCAGAGTCCCTTCTAAGTCATCCAGGCCCATCTGTGTGGAACAGTGACATTCCATATCTTCAAAATTGCTAACGATGTAATCGGCCACCGCCATATCCTGTACGATGACGCCATCAACGCCGATTTCATTGAGCTTGTGGAGCTGGTGTTTCATTTCTTCAATTTCATCTTCGAAGACGATGGTGTTCATGGTGACATAAATCAACACGCCTCTTAAATGTGCGTAGTCCACCGCCGTTTGCAGCGCGTCATAATCAAAGTTGTCAGAGTATGCTCTTGCGCCAAATTTCTGCATACCTAAATATATTGCATCGCAGCCATTTGCAATCGCTGCTTTTAGTGCTTCCATATTACCCGCAGGGGCTAATAGTTCTGTCATGGGAACCTCCTGTTTTCTGTGTCTTCCTGTTTTTGGACATACTTCTATATATTATACCACTTTTCCGTCCGCTCCGCACTCATTGTTTCTCCCTTCCCAGAATTTTCTTTATGCATACGCGATTCCTGTTTATTCTCCTTCAATTCCCTATTTTTTGTGAAATTTCAAAAATTTTGAATAAAATTTGGTTGATTTTTTGTTTACGTTGTGTATAATAATAACATATTACCATTATTTATACATCAGGAGGATGAAGACCATGTCAAAAGAAAAAGTTGTTTTAGCCTACTCTGGCGGTTTAGATACCTCTATCATTATGAAATGGCTGAAAGAAAATTACGATTACGACGTTATTGCTGTATGCTTTAATGCTGGTCAGAAAGAAGATTTCGCAGCAGTAGAAAAGAAGGCCTTAGAAACCGGCGCTTCAAAAGCAATCACAGTAGACATGAGAGAAGAATTTATCACAGATTTCATCTGGCCGACATTAAAAGCCAATGCAATCTATGAAGGACAATATATGTTAGGTACATCTATGGCAAGACCTTTGATGGCAAAGAAGCTGGTGGAAATCGCAGAAGCAGAAGAAGCCTTCTACATTGCCCACGGATGTACCGGCAAGGGTAATGACCAGGTACGTTTTGAAACTACTATCAAGGCTCTGAACCCGGCCATCAAGATTATCGCACCATGGAGATTCTGGGATCTGCAGTCTCGTGAAGATCTGTTAGAATATGCCGCAAGTCATGATATTCCAATCAATCAGTCTGTAAAGAAAATCTACAGCCGTGATGAAAACATCTGGCATATCTCCCACGAAGGCGGTGAACTGGAAAATCCTTGGAACGAGCACTATGACACAATTCACGTACTCAGCGTACCACCGGAAAAAGCCCCAGACAAGGCAGAATATGTAGATATCGACTTTGAGCAGGGCATTCCTGTGGGCCTGAACGGAGAAAAGCTGGGACCAATCGAGTTGCTGACAAAGTTAAACGAAATGGGCAGCAGAAACGGCGTCGGCACCATCGACATCATCGAAAACCGTCTGGTCGGCATGAAGTCCAGAGGTGTATATGAAACACCTGGTGGCACTATTTTATTCGCAGCCCACGCAGGTTTGGAACAACTGATTTTAGACAGAGACACTACACAGTACAAAGCCATCGTCGCACAGAAATTTGCACAGCTGGTTTACGATGGACTTTGGTACACGCCGGTTCGTGAAGCCATCAGCGCTTTCGTCGATGTAACCCAAAAGCAGGTTACCGGTACTGTCAAGATGAAGCTGTACAAAGGTAATGCTATCGTAGCAGCAAAGAAATCCCCTTACTCCCTGTACAACGAAGAATTTGCTACATTCAGTAAGGACGACGTATACGACCAGAGTGATGCAGAAGGATTCATCAACCTCTTCTCATTACCATTAAAGATTCGTGCAATTCAGAAACAGACATTAGAAGGAGGAGCAAAAGAACATGAAGCTCTGGAACGGAAGATTCTCAAAGGCATCGACTTCGTCGGCTGATGCATTTAACGCCTCTATCACCTTTGATCAGAGACTATACAAAGAAGATATTACCGGCAGCATAGCCCACGCAAAAATGCTAGGAAAGCAGGGTATCATCGCTTTAGAAGAATCCGCGCTGATTATCAAAACCCTGGAGGAAATCCTGAAAGATATTGAAGCCGGAAAGGTGGAATTCACCATCGAAGGCGAAGATATTCACATGAATATCGAAACCATTCTGACCCAGCGCATCGGCGCTGTAGGCAAGAAGTTACATACGGCCCGAAGTCGTAATGATCAGGTTGCTGTGGACCTCCGTCTCTACATGAAGAAAGAGACCGCAGTCATCGACAACCTGCTCCAGCAGCTGCTGGATGCTTTGACGCAGATGGCAGAAGAACATACAGAAACCATCATGCCGGGATACACCCATCTGCAGCGTGCACAACCTGTAACACTGGCTTATCATCTGCTGGCTTATTATCAGATGTTTGCCCGCGACAAAGAGCGCTTCGCAGACTGTCTTGCACGTATCGACCGACTGCCACTAGGTAGCGGCGCGCTGGCCGGTACCACTTACAATACAGACCGTGACTTCCTGGCAAAAGAACTGGGCTTCGCTTCCGTCCTTCCTAACGGTATGGACGCCGTGGCTGACAGAGATTTCGCCATCGAGTTCATCAACTGCTGCGCGATTACCATGATGCATCTGTCCAGATTCTGCGAAGAACTGATTCTGTGGAGCTCCGTAGAATTCGGTTTCATCGAAATGGATGACAGCTATTCTACCGGAAGCAGCATCATGCCGCAGAAAAAGAATCCGGATATGGCAGAACTGATCCGCGGCAAATCCGGTCGTGTATACGGTGATCTGATGAGTCTGCTGACCATCTGCAAAGGACTTCCTCTGGCCTATAACAAAGACCTGCAGGAAGACAAAGAACCAGTATTCGATGCAGCCGATACCATCAAAGCCTGTCTTGGCATCTTCACAGAAATGATTCTGACCATCTCTGTGAAAAAGGAAAACATGGCTCATGCAGCCAAGTTTGGTTACATGAATGCGACAGATGCAGCCGACTATCTGGTTTCCAAGGGCCTTCCATTCAGAGACTGCCACGAAATCATCGGCAAAATCGTCCTCTACTGTATCAACAAAGGCATTGCCATCGATGACATGACTATGGACGAGTTCAAGAGCTTCTCTGAAAAATTTGAGGAAGACATTTATGATAAGATTTCCATCAAAAGCTGTATTGAAGCAAAACGCTCCAAAGGTTCTACCTCCTTTGAAAGCGTAAGAGAACAGCTGAAAAATTTGAAATAGTTTACGGCAAAGAAAAATCCCGGGGATTGAAACTCCCGGGATTTTGTTACGTTCTATATGTTATAGCTTTGTTAAAGCCACGATGGTTACACCGATGGCAATGATCGCCATACCTGCCCAGCGCCAGCTGTTTGCTTTGATTTTGTTGGTTCTCAGAAGACCAAAGCTGTCAATGGCCATACCGCCGGAAAGCTGTCCTAACATGGTGCAGATCTGTAAAACCGTAGATCCAAGTACCGCGATTGCAGTCAGATTGATGAATACAACTGCACCGCCATAAATACCGCCTGTCAGCATCCATCCTTCAATGCCTTCCTTCTTGTCTCTCAGCAGATGACCTTTGGTTGCAATCAATGCAATAGCCAGAATCGCAACAAAGCCTACAGAAAAGCTGACAAAACTTGCCTCTACTGTGCCCACGTATCCTGCCAGACCATTGTTGGTTGGTGCCTGGATTGCACCACAAACGCCGCCCAAAATCAACATCAGGATTACCTTTAGAGTACCTTCACCGGATTTTCTGCTCATTTCCTGCTTACGCTTGCCGATATATACCAGGATAACCCCTGTCAATGCGATCAGAATTCCTGCGATTCTTGCCGGTTCCAGAGCCACCTTTGGCAGCCCCATCAAACCAAATGTGTCTAAAACCGCTGCAGTCATCAGGTTGCCCAAAGTCAGAATGGTGGAAGTCAGCGCTGCCCCCAGTCTCGGAATACCATATGTGATTGCTAATACAATGTAGATGCCATAAAGGCCACCTAAGAACTGCCACCACTGGGCATCTCCCAGTTTGGATAAATCTCCGGTGCCGATTGCCAGCATCAAAATCCCCAGAATCAGTGCACCGCCGCCAAAGCTGACTGTGGTCGCCTGCAGGTGGCCTGCATGTCTGGATAATGTAGCGTTAACCGGACTCTGAATGGCCATACAAAGACCGGATGTGATTGCTAGTAAAATATAAAAAATTGTCATGTTCTTCTTTCCTTTTCGTCGTAATAATCCACATCACATTATACGAAATTATGACGTGATGCACAAGGGGTACCGTTCTCAAAAAACAAGAAACCGGCGGACTTTTCACGTCCGCCGGAATTTATTTTTGTATGAGATGATGTCGTTTTCTGTAGTATCTGTCTGCCAGGATCAGTATAATGCAACCGATCAGAATCAGTGCCCCCACAAGGATAGCACAGTTTCTGAAAAATACCTGTGGCAACATGTTGATGACTGGGTCTGTTTCCGGGTCAAAAATCCAGTTATCTTTGCCTGGGAAGAATACAGTATGGAATGCAGTAAAAAATCCATCAAAGTCCACTGTACCTAGGAAACCTAACACTGTAAAAGTGCATACCAAACCCGTTGCAGCCCAAAACATAGGGCTGTGGTCTTTGATAAGAGTTGGCCGAATATTACAGTAACGACGGATAGCCCACAGAATTACAAGTAACGCAATGGCCGTCGCTGCTACAGTCAAATCCAGCAGAAACAGATTTCGCACGTCGGCAAAGTGAGACGCACCTTCTGCTGACCACGTTAAATGGCTCAGTTCAAAGGTATCCATCTTACCCATGCAATAATCCATAACTTCATTGTAAGTTTCCCTCACCTGCTCTTCTGTCAGTCTGACCCTTAACCGCATCTGTAGCGGCGTGATATGGGCGTAGTAAAAGGACCTGCACAAAATCGGCACGGCAATAGAACCGCTTAACACTGCCAGCGCTGTGAAAACGGTCATAGCAGCTGCAATCAGTTTACTTTCTCTCTTAGTTTTCATTATTTTCTACAATAAAATCCTTTGACTTTGTATCAAAGCGTAAAATATGCCAACCAATCACCTGAGAATCCCAGCGGTCGTGTTCTCCGTCACAATGCGGATAGTTGTCAATCCACTTTACGATTGGAAATTTCAGTATGATATTGCCAGCTTCCACACTGCAAAGGACGTCCTCGTAAACCTGTCTTCCCCCAGACTGTTCCGGCATCTGCACAGCTGCCAATTCTACATCAGCCCCGTCAAAGAAGACAACGTCGCCCTTAGCTTCAATTTTCGCTACAGTATGTTCCTCTTCAAAGAAAACAGTCGTAGTGGAGATATAGCCGCTGGCTAACTGATATTTTTGTTCTTTGGTTTCTGTGCTTTTGAAAATCTTATCGTATCCTTTCATCAATCCTACTCCTTCTCTATTGTTACTACCGGCAGAGGATACCGCCTACAATATATTCCAATACAACCTCTTCCGGTGTCTCATTTCGATATTCCGGATAAGGTTTATAATTGCAAAACTCATCGATACACTGGTCCAGCTGTTGATAGACACCCTTCCGTTCTGCCTCGCTCAAAGGAGGGAATTTGTAGTTCTCTATTTTTTCACGGTAAGGTTCCAGCAGTGTACCCTTCGTCAAGGCCTGGTTATCTTTCGCCAGTGCCACCAGTTCGTTGGTAACATCGTAGAGCAGATCTCCCGGCGCGCCGTCATAGAAGACTTCGGCTTTCTTCACATTCATAATGGTATTCTGCACCAAACGAACGATTTTACTTTCTTCATTTTGGTCCCGGCCAGAAAAATAATCGTCAGCCAGATCATAAAAAATCACATGGACTGTTGGTTCGAGAAACTGGAAACAGTGATTGGATATGATATAGCAGGTAGAGGTCAGACCCAACGTATCCGGATTCAGGTCAATGCTGCGGTCTTTGATGTATTCTTTGATGACCTTCAGGCCTTCCTGTCCATACTGTGGAAAATACATGCCTGCTGCCAGACTCAAGGCTTCCGTCTTTGCTTCGTTGGCACCCAAGGCACGGGCAAGCTGTCTGCAGGTAGAAGCCGCGGTAAGCTGATAGCCTCGTTCTGATCGGTTTCTGCCGTGTTCTGCCTTCGGGCCAAGATTAGAGGACAGGTTGCGATCCATATATTCTACAATGCGCTCAAAATAGTTTTCGTGGGTTTCCGGTTTTGTTTCTAATAATTTAAATGTAATCATCGATGCCGCTCCTTCGATGCTTCTTTTGATGCTTCTATTATACCATTTGCGTAGAAAACTGCCTATTGCAAATTCTTCAGGATTTCGATATAATGTTTGACGTATTAGGTGAAAACCTCGATCCACGTTTGTTAGGGAAAACTCTGGCGAAGGTGGATTTTTTTACGCAATAAATTCACTTAGGAGGAAACAATGGAAAAATACAATTTACTGAAAAGCATCGGCTGGATTGTGACAGGTAACTTTATCTTTGCGTTATCTGTTGCCCTGTTCATTATGCCGGTTGGTCTGATTACAGGTGGTTCCACAGGGATTGCTCTGGTTGTGAACAATTACACCGGCCTGCCAGTTACCACTTTTGTTTATATCTTTAACATTACCATGCTGATTTTAGGATGGGTGTGTCTGGGTAAAAAGTTTGCACTGACTACGATTGTGAGTACCTTCATGTATCCGACTGCACTTTGGATTTGGACAAGCATCATCGGTGACAAGGTACTGACTGATGACTTACTGCTTTGTGCGATTTTCTCCGGTCTGGGCATCGGCATTGCGCTGGGCATGGTTATCAAAACAGGTTCTTCCACTGGCGGAACTGACATCCCAACCATTATCCTAAGCAAAAAACTGCACATTCCGGTATCTGTGATTCTGTACACTTTTGACGTTCTGATTCTGGGCGGACAGGCAACATTCAGACCTGCCGATGCCATTCTCTATGGTATTCTTCACGTTATCGTGTATACCATCGTACTGGACAAGTGGTTAATGATGGGTACTTCCCGTACAGAAATCAAAGTTATCAGTTCTAAGCCAAATGACATCTGCGAAGCAATTCGTCTGCAGATGGACCGTACAGCAACCCTGCTTCACGGTGAAGGCGCTTATTCCCACGAAGCAAAGCAGGTGATCCTGTGTGTACTGAATAATCGTGAATTACCGCAGGCTGAGCAGCTGATCCACGGCATCGATCCAGAAGCTTTCATTATCGTAGAACGTGTTAGTGAAGTACACGGCCGCGGCTTCTCCATGGTAAAAAAATATTTAGATAAATAAATTTTCATATACAAAAGCCCCTGATTTGATTTCAGGGGCTTTGTTTTTATCATTAAATTTCCTAACTTTACAGAATCTCCCTCAGGCTTTTGACTGCTTTTCCACGAATGCCTGTCATGCCTTCTGCATGCCATAGGGAACTGATGACGCCCTCTTCCACTGCTTCGGCGGTTGCTTCGAAAACTTTATCAATAGAGGCATCAGCGAACATTTTCATGTCAAGGATGTCGCTTTCGTTGTAGTGGGGAATCTTGTTTGCTGTCGTAAAGGCGATGGCAATATCGCCACTGCCGTTACCAAGATAGGATCCTACACGGGCGAGTCCAACCGTTGCACGTTTTGCTACACGCTTCAGCTGCCGCTCGCTAAGCGGAATGTCCGTCGCCAGAAGGATAATGACAGAGCCTTTCTCTTCTTCATATGCCTGACCCATGCCAACCAGCGCACCATCAATACGCAGGTTACCTTTAACCCCGAAGTTAGACAGTACCAATGCACCCAGGGTGTAGTCACGTCCGTCACATGGAATGATTCTGGACGCAGAACCAATGCCGCCTTTTAGACCCATACATTTCATGCCGCGTCCAGCACCTACAGCACCCTCTTCAAGACCTGCCTTTTCCTGACCGGCAAGTTTCGCATTTGCAAGGGCATTCAAAACATCTTGTTCTGTGACAGAAAGTCCTCGGATATCACTGAGGCTGCCATCGTTGCACTCCGTAACGATACAGTTGACAGTCCCGGTTTTCGCCCCGATGTCCTCGTTCTGTGCAAGCATATATTTCACGCTGGCTGTCAGAGCAGTTCCAACGCTAAGTGTATTGGTCATGATAATGGGTGACTCAATAGTGCCCAATTCTTCTAGCTGCACCAGACCGGCACTCTTGCCAAAACCGTTGATGACAGAAACCCCTGCCATGACTTTTTCCTGAAACAGGTTACCCTGGTGCGGCAGGATGGCAGTCACGCCTGTGTGCACATCCAAATCCGGATTATCAATGGTCACATGACTAACACTAATCCCTTCCACATCTGTAATCTGATTAGACGGTCCACATTTATATTTTCTTGTTAAGTAAAGATTGCTGTCTTTTGGTAACCCCATAAGATTTCTCCTTTTATTTCTGTTTGCCCCGTGTCTTGGTCAGCAATGTTACCGCTTCGCAGTGGCTTGTATGCGGGAACATATCTACCGGCCACACGCCCTGGGCTTTGTAGCCGTTCTTTTCCAGCCAGTCTACATCGCGGGCCAGAGTTTCCGGATTGCAGGATACGTAAACGACCTTTTCCGGACCCATCTTGACCATGGAGCTTAAAAAGGCTTTGTCACTGCCTGCGCGTGGTGGGTCCATGAGGACAACGTCTGGCAGGCGCACGGATTTATCACGCTTGGCTTCTGCTGCCATGCCCACCATGAACTGGCCTGCATCGCCGGCAACAAAGCGGATGTTGTTTACTTTGTTGCCCTTGGCATTGCCGATGGCATCGCGGACAGCGTCTTTATTCAGTTCTACACCGATGACTGCATCTACGTGGTCGCTGGCAATCATGCCGATGGTGCCGATGCCGCAGTATGCGTCGATGACGTATTCTTTGCCGGTAAAGTCAGCCGCCTCGATGGCCTTATTATATAAAACTTCGGTCTGTACCGGGTTGATCTGGTAGAAAGACTTTGCAGAGATGCGGAATTTCTTGCCACAAAGAATATCTTCGATATAGCCTTTGCCGTACATGACCTTTTCACGGTCGCCCAGGACCATGCTGGTTCTCTTGTCATTGATATTGTGAATGATAGTGGTGATTTCCGGATGGGCCTTCACCAGGGCCTTTACAAAGTTATTTCTGGACGGGAAGATATGAGAGCCAGTCACGATGACAACCATCACCTGGCCGGTGGCAAAGCCACGCTTTACCAGTACATGACGAAGCAGGCCGTAGCCACTGTCTTCGTTATAGGTCTGCATCTTGAAAGATTTCGCCAGTTTGCGGATAGTATCGATGATTTCGTCAGCCAGCTGGTCTTCAATCATACAGGTTTCCACTGGAACCAGGCGGTGCGTGCCCTCTTCATAAACCCCGGAAATAATATTGCCCTTCTTGTCCGTACGAAATGCCGCGTGGACTTTGTTTCTATAGTGATAAGGCTGGTCCATGCCAGCAATCGGATGTACTTTGCAGTACTTTCCCATGAGGCCGCGAACCCAGTCTTCTTTCTTCTTCAGCTGTTCTTCATAAGGTATGCCCTGGTACTGGCAGCCGCCGCATCGTTTCTGCAGAGGGCAAGGTTTCATATTTGTCATGGATAAATCCTTTCTTCTCGTCGTTAGTATTCTCTCATAATTAGTTCGTCGTAACTGGTCTCTTCGTCAAATTCTACATCAAATTCATAGCCGGCCATCTCACCGATGACCAGTTCGCAGGTAGTATTGATGATGCATCCTTTGACCAAATGGCCGCCAATGACGGATAAGTCTTCTTTAGAAAAAGAGACATGTAAATGACAGCGTTTTGCAGATACGGTTCCCATAAGGGATACGATTTCCATGGGCTCAGCTACAGAAACAATGGTCACACCGCTTGCATCGCGAATCCGGGCTTTGGTGACACAGCCGACGCCGCTAAGCAGAACACCAGCCTTGATCGTCTTTTCTGCACAAAATTTTTCTATTTCTTCTAATAGGTCCGTTCCTCTTCTGAGGCGGATGCCGTAAGTTTTCATCGTTGGCTCCTTCTTATAAGCAGGTTTTCTTTTCGGTCTTATTATACCATCAAAACCAAAAAGTGGCTACTCGCACTTTCGTGGGTAGCCACTTTGCTATGATTTGTCTAATTCTTATTCGTACTCTCTGAATACCTTTTCATATACGTGCAGTGCATCGTCTACGATGCCGATGCTGCCGTATGGGAAGTAGGTCTTGCCGCCGTTGGCAATGATCAGACCTTCTGCTGCCAGACCCATGGAGAACTCGATGTAGTTCTTGTATGCAGCCAGCATGTGGTTCCAGAATTCAGGATCCTTTTCGTCTACGAAGTACTGTACGTGCTGCAGACCGCTGACATCTACGTGGAGAATGGAGGAGTGGTGGAATAACAGTGCAGGAACGTCATAGCGTTCTGTGATGTCTTCCAGACCCTTCATGAAGTATCTGGATACCTTATCCAGCTCTTCGTGAACATTCTTGTTTTCCAGTTCTCTCAGAACGGTAATACCGGCCAGAGTGGACAGAGGGTTCGCAGTCATGGTACCGCCAACCTTAACTTTGTTTTCGCTTTCTGCGGAGATACCGGCTGCCAGCAGTTCCATGATTTCACGTCTACCGCCTACGCCGCCCGCATTACCAAAGCCGCCGCCGATAATCTTACCGAATACGGTAATATCAGGTTTTGTACCAAAGATTGCCTGTGCACCGCCCATGCCCAGTCTGAATGCAGTTACAACTTCGTCGTAGATTAACAGCATGTCATACTTATCGCAAAGCGCTCTTGCCGCCTTGTGATATTCCTTTGTCGTTGGAACAGCACCACTGTCCTGTCCTACCGCTTCCATGATAAATGCAGCAACGCCACCGTCTTCCTGATGCTTCAGGATTTCAGCTTCCAGTGCTTCGATATCATTGATTGGAACGGAGTGTGTATTCTGGAAACAATCAGTTGGGATACCATTCTTCATGGTATTTCTCTTACCGTTGTCGTTGTATACCAGCTGATCAGACCAGCCGTGATATCCGCCCTGGAATCTGATGATGTGCTTCTTGCCAGTATAGGCTCTTGCCAGTCTGATAGCAATGATATCCGCTTCTGTACCGGAAGCCAGGGAACGATACATTTCTACGCTTGGGAAGTGCTTGCAGATGATTTCTGCCAGTTCTCTTTCGTACATGCTGTAGAGACCTGTTACAGGACCCTGTTCAGACAGGTGTTTGATGGTTGCTTCCTGTACTGCAGGATAGTTGTTTCCTAAGATAGTAGGACCTCCTGCACAAAGGAAGTCGATGTATCTGTTGCCGTCGATATCATAAAGATAAGGACCGTCTGCTTTTGCAATAGCCAGCTGCCAAGGATGATTGTTTGCTAGGTTGTGCTGGATGCCGCCAGGAATCACTTTCTTTGCCAGTTCTGCTTCCGCCTTGGATCCTGCACACTTTGTTTCGAAGTAATTCATGTATCTGTCGATGGCAGATTTCTTCAGGGTCTTTCTATTTTTGATCAGGTCGCCAGCTGCCGCATGGATAGAGGCGTAATCATATTCATTTAATAGCTTTGCCATTTACACTTACCTTCTTTCTGTCAGATTTCACTATAAAATCGCATCTACGTCAGCATCGTAATAGTCAGTTTCGCCAGCTCTTCTCTTTTCATTAGCTGCCTGTAATTTTTCATAAAGTTCCTTTGTGATAGGATATTTGATAATGCAGATCAGGGAAATCAGCATGCATCCTGCTACAAAGTAAGTTGCGATGTTTTCGATGCCAACCAGGGTCTGTGCACTCTGTACTTCCTTTGCTGCATCAAAGCCTACAGCTGCCAACATGATACCGATCAGCTGCAGACCTACTGCGTTACCAAGCTTCTGTACCAGCTGAGGGAAGGAAGTAATCGCACCTGCTCTATTCTTACGGCTCTTGTATTCATCCAGCTCAATCAGGTCATAGGAGAAGTCATAGAAGAATACCCAGAAAGCAACGGTTGCGATACCTGTTACGCCCTGTAGCAGGAAGATATCAAACAGGCTGTCGATGCCCAGGAACTTCACACCAATCAGACAGATGATGGAAATCACGTAACCGATGACAACGGCTTTCTTTCTGTCCCACTTTGTTGCAACCCATGTCAGTAAAGGCGCGCCTACCAGGAAGCATACCAATGTAGTTGCGGAAGTCTGAGAGATTACGGATGCAGGCAGACCTGCTGTATAAATGATAACGTATTCTACGTTGGCTGTTGCCACTGCAGTACCCAGCAGAATGAAGAATACCCATGGGATGAACCACTTCATTGGCTTCAGTTTCATCAGGTTCACATAAGTCTTTACCAGACCGTCCATCTTTTCTGTAGTCGGCTTCTGAATGAATTCCACATCTTTGATGGAGAAGTAGTTGATCAGACCAAAGATGATAGAAATCGCACCGATGGAGAATGCAGCTGCTGTCCAGCATGTGCCTTCATCAAAGAGGCCAGTGTACATACCAACGAATACAGTAGGCAGTGCAGCACCGCAATAGATGAAGAATGCATTCATCATTTGGGAGATACCTCTGATCTTTGTGATTTCATCGTAATCGTCAGTTAACTGCACGCAGCATGCATAGTAAGGGATGCAGAAGCTGGTGTAGGAAACCCACATCAGGGATGTCACGATGGTATAGTAAACAAACTGTGCGATTTCGCTACCAGGGAATACGAAGAAGCTGGCACCCAGAAGGATACCGGTCATCACGCCACCGATAAGCATGAATTTCTTTGTATCAACGCCTGGTCTGTCACAAACCCAACCAATCAGAGGGTCCGTGATAGCGTCTACCAATACGGAAATCAGAGAGATGGTACCTGCCAGTACAGGATTGATTCCTACTACTGTTGTCAGGAACAGCATAAAGAATACGTAGAACATGTTGTAGACTACGGATTCGGCACCGAGACCTGCTTCATAACCGAGTTTACGCAGCGGTGTCAATGTTGTGATTTTTTCCTTGCGTTTCATTTTGTTCTCCTTTCATTGAGCTTGAAGAAGTTCTTTTTGTTGCATTTATATAAATCTTTGAAGGTTTCAAAGAGGCTATCATAGATAGCTGTGTTTTCTGTTCGCGGTTCGTACATGGCCACTGCCGGTACGCTGTCTTTCGCTTCCTGTAGATTATCAAAAATGCCAAGTCCTACCGCCATAACAGCTGCCGCTCCTACGGAGCCTGCATTCTGAGGACTGTCTACGGTTTCGACTTTTTTACCCAGTACGTCGGCCAGAATCTGACATGTCAGCGGTGCCTGTGCCCCCCCGCCTACGAATCGGATGACGTCTGATGGTGGTGTCAGTTTTGACATGGCTGTCATCTGCCATCTTAGATGGAAGCATACGCCTTCGATAACTGCATGAATCATGTCTTCTGCGGTGGTTTCCAGACCCAGATTGAAGAACATACCTCTGGCATTGGCATCCTCGAAAGGATTACGGTTGCCGTGAAGCCAAGGTGTGAACATGACACCGTTGCTGCCCGCCGGAATATCCTTCATACGGTCCATCATCTCGCCATAGCTGTCCGCGCCGTCGATACCGACCTGTTTCTTCGCCCATTCCAGGCATTTGCCGGCTGTTTCCAGCTCTGCAAAACAGTTGAATCTTTCCGGATCTGCCCCCGGCAAAGATGCGATCATAGAGCCGATATCCAGTTTCTGTTTATCCACTACGGTGCATACCCAGCCGGATGTCCCCATATATACGTGGGTTTCGCCTGTTCCTGTTGCCCCTGCACCGACACCAATCAGTGATGCGTCACCGCCGCCGGAGAATACTGGTGTACCCGGCATCAGGCCAAGTTCTTCTGCTGCCTTCTCTGTGATACCGCCGACCTGATCGGTACTAAGTACGATGTCAGGCAGGTGTTTCATATCTACGTCCATCATCTTGCAGACAACCGAGCTGAATCCAACTTTACCTGGTCTGGTGTCACATACCAGAGTAGAGAACGCACTGTCTCTGGACATGGTGAACTTTCCAGTCGCCTTCAGTACCAGGAAGTCCTTTGCATCCAGCCACTTATGTGTTTTTGCGAAGATCTCCGGTTCGTTATCTGCAACCCAGCGGTATTTGTAAACCGGGTCTTTGACGCTTCCTGAAACCGCCCCTGTGATTTGCAGAGACCGCAACAGCTTGTATGCGTTCATCCCTGCAATCTTTGGTCCCTTGTGCATCAGTTTTTCAATCTGTTCTTTGCCACGATTGTCCATGTAGCTCATGGAATTCATGACAGGTTCGCCATCTTCCCCTGCAAGGATGACCGCCTGCATCTGTGCACAGAAGGAAATCCCCTTGATATCTTCTTTTGGTATGCCTGTCTTTTCCAGCAGCTTTTTTGTGGTCACACCCATGGCATCCCACCACTGGATTGGATCCTGCTCAATGCCGCCGTTATCCAATACATAAAGATCGTAATCCGCTGTTTCCCCCGCGATCAGCTGGATGGGCTGACCTTTTCCTATTGAGAACAGACAGCTCTTCAGGCCTGTCGTTCCCACATCGTATGCGATTACATACATAACGGACCTCCTATTTACTCTGCTTGGAATATTTCTTCAGATAAATCAGTCTCATGAGTGCGCACTCAATAGGATTGATTGGTTTGCTTCCGATGGCTGCCAGTGCTGCTCTGCAGTTCTTTTCAATAACAATGCTGAGCGCTTCCGCATCACCTTGTTCCTTAGCTACACAAAGGGCGCCTTTGCCTCTCACCAGCACTGGAGTGTTGTTTTTGATAGCTTCTGCAATGGCATTTGGACTTTCGTCAATGACTTTCATGGAAGTGCCTGCCAACTGCGCAAAATCGTCAAGGTAAGGTTTTAGGACTTTTCTGACTTCCATAAAACGCATGATGACCGGATTGTCGTTCCAAATTACATTGTCTTCCGCTTCTGCCTCTGGCATCGCCTCGCCTTCTTTCCATGGGTACACACCCAGGTTTTCCAGATACTTACCGCAGGCTTCTTCTAAAGTGCGGGCTACCTGGAATGCCTCTTCATAGCTGCTACCGTAACAAAGAGCACCGTGGCTGGACATAATGACCGCCTGACCTTTATATGCTGCGATGGCTGCTGCCGTATTCTTACACAGTTTCTTGGTACCTGGCAGACCATAGTCAGCAATGAGGACACGGTTTCCGATGCCTGGATAGTCTTTATCCAGTTGGATTTCCTTAAGGCCCATGGCTGCTACCGCAGATGCGTTGCTCTGGTGGGTATGGATGACAAACTTTGCACCCGGCTTCAGTCTGTAAACTTCTCTATGGATTTTCTTCTCGGAGGAAGGTTTGATGTCGCCTTCGTATTCCAGATTTTCCATATTGACTTCGATGACTTCCTCTTCTGTCAGGGTCAGATAATTTCTGCCGCTGGCCGTAATCACAAAGTGGTTTTCATCAGTTCTGCAGCTGACATTGCCCCAGGTTCTGGCAATCAGGCCAGACTGGCTCAGCTCAATGCCCGCTTTAATCACTTGTTTTTTCGCTTCTAATAATTCCATTACTTCTCTCCTGTCTATTTCTTAAGGCATCCCGATAATGTCAAATCTAACATTCTTTGGATACGTTCTCTGATTTGCACTTCTGTAAGGGTTTCCATATCCTTCCACTGGAACTGGGAGTTGAGATAGATACTCATAAAAAGCTCTACAATTTCTATGGAGTAGATATCTTCTCTGAATGCACCCTCTTCCTTTGCCTGGTCTACCAGGGTTTTCAGGATTTCCTTGGCTTCGTTGACCTTGCCATACATCGGACTTGCTTCGCAGGCATTGAGATACATAACTCTGCGGCTTACGTCGATGGCCGATACGCTGTCTACCACCAGGAATTCCATGAGCTGTTTCAGTTTCTCATAACTGCTGATGTCGCCGAGATTCTGTATATACTGACGGATGACAGCAATCTGATCGTCCAGGGTTCCTGTCAGAAGACTTTCTTTGTTTGGAAAGTAATTGTACAACGTTGCCTTGGAGATACCGGCCTTGTCAGCCACATCGTCAATCATGGTGTCGTCGTATCCCTTCTCCTTAAAAAGTCTTCTCGATGCCTTCAGGATATCATGTCTGCACTTAATCTTGTTTGCCTCTCTTCTTGATATCGCCATAGCACTACCTCCTAGTTTTAAGAATACTCCTCTTTGTCAGTGTTTGCAAGAAAAAATAAACTCGAGTCTAAATTTTGACTCGAGTTTATTTTTTGTAAATCTTATGTTCTAGTCTATGTAATGGATACGGCTTTCATCGAATCTGTCCTGCTGCGGTTTTTCTTCTGCCGGATAGCCGTAAGGGAAAATGGCGAAAGCACGTAAGGTGTCTGGGATGTCCAGGATTTCTTCCACTGCCTGCATCCGTTCTTCCTGAGGTGCGATGCCCAGCCATACGCCGCCAAGGCCCTGCGCATCTGTTTCCAGCCACAGATTCTCCATGGCGATGGAAAGATCGATCTGCGCATAAGCCGGCACCAGGCAATCCTTTCTGTATACTGCGACGATTGCGATTGGTGCGTTCTTGGTCATACCTGCATAAGGGCTGACCTTGGATAACGCCTCCAATTTTTCTTTGTTTGTCACAACATAAAACTCCCACGGCTGCTGATTTGCTGCAGATGGTGCCTGCATAGCAGCTCTTAAAATAGCCATGGTCTTTTCTTTTTCTACAGGTCTGTCCTGATATTTTCTGATGCTGACGCGGGTATAAATCTGGTTCATGAATGCCTCCTATTTTGTATAAATCATGTCCTGGTATTCTCTTCCGTGATGGATATAATGCTCTGCTGCATCACGAATCATTTCGATACCTTTTTCGTCAACTTCTCCCTTCACCTTTGCCGGTGATCCCAGAATCAAAGAGTTCGGCGGAAATACTTTTCCCTCGGTAATCAAAGCGCCTGCGCCGACAATGGAATTTTCTCCGATAACTGCGTCGTTCATGATGACTGCTCCCATACCAATGAGACAGTTGTCTTCTACTGTACATCCATGAAGAATCACATTATGCCCTACAGTAACATTCTGGCCTACAGATAGTGGTGATCCTTCATCGCAGTGCAATGTACAGTTATCCTGAATGTTAGAACCTTTGCCAACTTTGATGGAGCTGCTGTCTCCGCGCAGCACCGCGCCAAACCATACGGTTGTGTCCTCTTCCAATTCTATGTCTCCAATCAGCGTTGCATTTTCTGCAACAAAGGCTGCCTTTTCGATTTGCGGATATTTATCTCTGAATTTCTGTAACATGTTATCTTCTCCTTTTGGGTTGTCGGATCGGAAATCCTCGTTTATCCATACTATAGCATAGGGTCAACAGGACAAGCAATCCAAAAATCCACAAGAAAAAACCCGTTCGAAATATTTTTACTACTTCGAACGGGTCTTAATTAGGTTCTTTCAAACGCATTTCAGGCACCTTCTCTTTCTTCAGATTTTGGTTCGGATAATTAAGTTACTTTTTCTTTGGTCCGTACCTCCTGTTCTTTAACTTGTCTATACTTTACCACTTCATTCGAATAAAGTCAATAGGTTTTTTCAAATTTTTCCGAAAATTTATTTTTAATATCCTTCTCCTAGACTTGGGGACGCCTTTTGATGTGCTCGCAATAAAAAACCCGCTCGAAATATTCTTACTACTTCGAACGGGTCTTACTGAATTTCTTTCAAACGCATTTCAGGCACCTTCTCTTTCTTCAAATTTTTATTTCAATATATAAGCTTAAGTGTCCTTCGGTCTGTACCTCTCTTTCTTAAGTTGTCTTTACTTTATCACTTTATTCAGATAAAGTCAATAGGTTTGTTAAAATTTTTTTGATTTTATTTCTAACGCAAAAAAGTCGCAAATGTACACCTCTTGGATTGCTGACAATGTCGCCAGGAAACACACTACTGTAGAACTATAAATTGGATCCATAAAACCGAAGGTCAAAGGTAATAAAAATAATAAAAATCCAGTGACTTTATTCAACATAGTATGTATGGATATCAGTTTTTTGTCACGGATCAACCCCCAGACACTGTTACCTATTTTAATGATTGCTATAACAACAATCCAAGTCCATAACCAAGCTGGAAATTGCATGAACGGTAGTATTTTCACAAAACATATTGCTACAAATATACCGTCCGCAACTGTATCCAATTTGGCACCAAAGTCGCTGGCAGTGTTGGTTTTTCTTGCAATTGTTCCATCCACCATATCAGTAAAACCACAACACAGATACAGGATATAAAAACGAATAGAAAATGCCGGACAGAACAATAGGCATATGCTGCATAAAATTCTACTGATTGTAATTATGTTTGCTATCTGTTTTCTCATCTGTTCACCTGCATATTCAGTTTTGTATATATTATATCACATTCCTGTTTTTATTAAATAAAAGCCCTGGCTATTTCTAGACAGGACTAATCGGGAAATCAGTCTCTTATTCAGCTTTTACGAGCAAAGACACGCATTCAACATGAATCGCATCGTCGTAGTTGCGCCTTTTTGCTGAGGTCGCATTATCTAAATTTCAACTTTTTGTTAGTACTTCGATTCTTAATGGTTATTATAATCATTTAATGGAAGAACATCAATATCAACGGAACAATGTGAAGCTATTTAGCGGAACAATACAAAAGAGGTACACGTGTACCTCTTAGTTAAACATCTATCTATTCACATAATTCATATTCATATTTTTCCGACTATAAATCAATTTTTTCAAACCTCGAACAAGATACTCTGCATGAGATTACAGTCACTACAACATAAACCCCTACAGCTACAATTAAACCAATAACCTGCTTTGTCATGAAACCAAAATCCAAAACATTCATCCATTCTAATCCAGGTATATGATGCAGCGCTTCAGCAACCGCTATAATCGAAAAATTTGCCACAATAAACAATATAAATGGTTTTCCTATTCCATATGCTGTTTTGAAAAATCCTCCTATAAAAATGGCATTAAAACATGCAAAAATCAGCAGCACAAAGGCCAAATAAATAAAATTAGCCGCCATAAGTACATTGTTTTCATAAACAATCGCATGTGGAAAAACAATCATTCTTACAAAAGTAAAGATCATGCAAAATATAAATGTAACCATCTGCAAAACTGCTACCGCCAGGTATTTTGATTTCACAACATCACTTTTGCTGACAGGCAGCAGAACAGAATACAATATATCATTCGAGTCTCTGTTAATCTGATACCCCTGGAAGATTCCCA
>JAZUBY010000002.1:0-11242 GCA_045638885.1 Emergencia sp.
GAGGCGGATCTAGCGGCTGTAGCTTATCGTGAGGTACAGGAAGAAACTGGTATCAGGGACTTAAAGCTCTTGATGGATGGTCCTGCATCGCTGGAAGTGATTACGGTAGACGGCCATGTGAAACGCGGGAAATACGTTAGCTCCCACCTGCATCTGAATCTGACATATTTATTTGAAGCTTCAGAGGCGCAGGCTTTGACCGTAAAAGAAGACGAAAACTCCGGTGTTGCATGGATTCCACGTGAAGATCTGGAAAGATACGTCAGTGAGCCGTGGATGCTGAAATGGATATATCAAAAATTATAGAGTTTCATAGGAGATAGAGAAATGGGAAAGAAAGATTTAGGCTTAATCCACATTTACTGTGGTGAAGGAAAAGGTAAGACAACTTGTTCTGTTGGTTTAACAGTAAGAGCATCTGCATACGGTCACAAAGTTGTGTTCATGCAGTTCTTGAAGCCAGGTACAAGCAGTGAGCTGAAGGCATTGAGAACGCTGCCAGGCGTAACTGTTGTAAACACTACACCAACAAAGAAGTTTACTTTCATGATGACAGAAGAAGAAAAAGCGGAAGTACGTGAACGTAACGCAAAAGAATTCTTAGAAGTTGTAGAAATGGCTAAGAAAGAAGAAGTGAACATGCTGGTTATGGACGAAACATTAGGCGCTATCGAAGCAGGTGTTCTGGATGAAGATATCATCGTAGAATTCTTACAGAACAAGCCTGAAAAGCTGGAAGTAGTTATGACAGGCAGATATCCATCTGAAAGAATGGTTGAACTGGCTGACTACGTTTCCAGACTGGATAAGGTAAAGCATCCATATGATGCAGGTATTCCGGCAAGAGCAGGTATCGAAGACTAATCCACATATTTACCATCTGCAGTTGCCTTGCATTTGGTAACCATAGACGAAAAACTCAAGGATTTTGGGTAGTTTAACAAAACGGTGTTAAACTGCAGCCAAAATCCTTTTTCGTTTCTCGTATATTTACAGCAAATGCCAGGCAAAACTGCATCCTGCAAATATGTGGATTAGATGCAGATGAAACATTGTTAGAAATCACCCGCAAGATAATCGGTGATTTGTCTGGGTGGAAAGAAGTCTGTCATACCACCCATCTTTTCTGCATATATTTCCATAGACTTATGTGAGAAAGAGGATGTTGTGATGGATAGAAATTTGTATAGAGCTATCGGGGAGCGGACTGGCGGTGAGATTCATATTGGCGTTGTGGGACCTGTAAGGACAGGAAAATCCACATTTATCAAGCGTTTTATGGAACTGTTTGTAATACCGGAGATAGGGGATCCATATGTGAAATCCAGGGTAACAGACCAGCTTCCTCAAAGCGGTGATGGCAGGACGATTATGACGGCAGAACCGAAGTTTATTCCAGAGGAAGCAGTACAGATTCAGGTTGGAAGAACGGCGCTATCTATTCGTATGGTAGACTGTGTCGGTTATCTGGTACCAGGTGTACTGGGGCATATGGAAGATGGAAAAGAACGCCAGGTTCACACGCCGTGGAAAGAAGGCAGCATGCTGTTTTCAGAGGCGGCAGCATTTGGAACGGAAAAGGTGATTCACGATCATTCTACGATTGGAATTCTTGTGACGACAGATGGCAGCTTTGGAGAACTTCCGAGAGAAAGTTATGCTGCAGCTGAAGAAAAAACGGCAGAACAGCTGAAGGCGTTGGAAAAGCCTTTTGTCATTGTTTTAAACACAGCAAAACCTTTTGGGGAGGATACGGAAGCCTTGCGCGGACAGCTGGAAGAAAAATATGATGTGCCGGTCCTTGCCGTTGACTGCAGTCAAATGGCGAAGTCTGCGCCGGAAGAAATTTTCCAGGCACTGTTATCACAGTTTCCAATGCGGGAAATTCATATTACTCTGCCTGACTATATGGAAGCGCTTTCTGCAGAACATCCTATCAAAGCAGAACTCATCAATGTCATCTTTCGTTGGATGGAGCAGCTGGACACCATGGGAAGCGTGGAAAGAACGCTGGAGACGATTCATCTATGTGAATACATTCGGAATGCGGTTATTGACAGAATGGAAATGTCTACGGGCAGAATTTACATAAATTTAAATCTCAAAGAGGGTTTGTACTACCAGATTATTGGGGAAATACTTCATCGCAGTGTCAATGGAGACAAAGATTTGTTTTTATTGCTGCAGGAATATGCGAAGTCCAAAGAAGCATACGATGAAATGAAAGATGCATTAGATTGTGTCAATTTGGCAGGTTATGGCATTGTACATCCGAAACTGCATCAAATGCGGCTTGGACAGCCGGAAGTTTTTAAGCAGGGAAGCAAATACGGTGTGCGTCTCGTTGCGACGGCGCCTTGCCTGCACATGATTAAAACGGATATTTCTACAGAAATTTCGCCGATTGTAGGAAATCAACAGCAATCAGAAGATCTAGCGAAATATTTAATGGAGAAGACGGAATCGTCAAAAGAGGAAATCTGGGAAACCAATCTCTTTGGAAAAACACTTAGAGAGCTGATCACAGAACAAATGAATCATAAGCTAAGTTCTGTGCCGGATACTTTGCAGTTCAAAGTCCAGAAATCATTACAAAAAATTAGCAACGAAGGAAAAGATTATTTCATTTGTATCATCCTTTAGGGAAAGAGGAGTGCATTTGCATTCCTCTTTTTTGATGCTTTTTATGGCATAAACCTTTGATGCGTGGTATAATACTATAGTTAAATATGACCAAAATCGACTTGTAACAAGGAGGACTATAGATGGAAAGCAAATTACAATATTATATGAGAGTTTTGAAGGGTGCAAGCTTTGATAAGTTCAAAACAGTGGTAAATAATGCCCACGAAAGATCTGGCAAAAATAAGCTGGCAATCGTTCTGGATATGATCAACTGCACATTGCGTTACGGTGCAGGTTATAACGATTATGTCATCTTTGAATTTTGGAATCTGAACCATAAGCAGAGAAATACTTATCTGACAAGAATGAGAAGTAAGAAGTTCATCATGTTCATGAATGACCACGATTATGCGGACGTGTTTGATAACAAGAACGAATTTAATGAAAAGTTCAAGGATTACATTGGCAGAGAATGTCTGGACATGGAAACTGCAACAGATGAGGAAGTAAAGAACTTCTACAACACAAGATCCAAGACTTTTGCGAAGATGAAAGACCTGTCCTGCGGACTGGGATGCGAATTGCTGAAGAAGGAAGACTTTGCTGACGCAGATGCTTTCCTGGCATATGCAAAGGAAAAGGGCTTTGCGACTATCGAAGATGTAATTGAAAACCATCCTGATATCGCGAAGATTTACCCATTCTCTGTAAATACCATGAGAATGATTACTCTGGTAGACGCGGACGGAAAGGGTCACTGCATCTACGCTGTATTCAAGATGGGCATCAACGGCAGAGTCGTAGATAACTACGGTCTGCACGGTCCTGTAGATATTGAAACAGGTGAATTCCTGTATCCTGCACACTCTGGGGACACAACTGCCGGCAAGCATTTTACAGAACATCCTTACAGCAATACACCACTGATTGGTTACAAAGTGCCTTTCATGAAGGAAGCTGTTGAAATGATTGAAAGAGCAGCAGAAGTGGTTCCACAGATGAGATATGTGGGCTGGGACGTTGCTATCACACCAAACGGACCTGCTATCATCGAAGGTAATAACTACTGTGCACATGACTTCTGGCAGCTGCCTGGACAGACACCTGGTGGCATCGGCATCATCCCTACACTGGAAAAGGTGATTCCGGAATTCAAGTTCTAATTGAAGACAAACAAGAAACAAAGGATATATACAATGGATAAACTAAGATTTTACATTGCACTGTGGGCAGCAAAATTGTCTATCATTGCATTAAAAATTACGAAGAGAAACGGGACAAACTTCCCAGGCGTTGTTGCTCTGAAAATCTGCCCAAGATTCTTAAAATATGTCAACAAGCCGAAGAAGATTATCGGCGTGACAGGTACCAACGGTAAGACTACAGTCTGCAACCTGGCCATCGATATGTTTAAGGCTGACGGTACCGTGATTCTAGACAATAGCATGGGTTCTAACATTAACTCCGGTATTTCTACCAGCTTTATCAAAGGCGTGAGCCTGTTTAACAAGTGCAAGTATGAACAGGCACTGATTGAAATTGACGAACGTTCCGCTCCGGTACTGTTCCCATATTTTGCACCGGATATGCTGGTTATTAACAATTTGACCCGTGACTCTATCATGAGAAACGCACATCCGGAATTCATTGGAAAACTGCTGACGCAGGAACTGCCAAAGACAACCAAGCTCTTGATTAACGCAGATGACCTGATTGCAGTAGGCATTGCCCCGGAAAATGAAAGGAAGTATTTCGGTATCCACAGAATGGATACTGACGTGAAGGAATGCATCAATCTGATCAACGATATGCAGATTTGTCCAAAGTGTAACAGCATTCTGGAATATGAAGCCCTGCGTTATCATCACATTGGCAAGGCAGTATGTCCATCCTGTGGCTTTAAGTCCCCGGTTTGCGACTATGAAGCTTTTGACGTCGATACTGAAAAGATGACTGTTACAATCAAGGACGCAGAAGGTCCATATACTTACAGACTGTTAAACGACAGCGTTTTCAATATTTATAACGTGGTTTCTGTAGTATCCCTGTTTAGAGAACTGGGTTACTCTCAGGAAAGAATCGCAGAGCTGCTGAGTAAAATTGAAATCGTGAAATCCCGTTTCAGTGAAGAAGAAATGGGAACTTATACCATCGTCAGACAGATGTCTAAGGATAAAAACGCACTGGGCGCATCCCGTGCGTTCGACTACGTATCCGGCAGACCTGGTGATAAGGAACTGATTCTGATGATGAACTGCCTGGGTGATACACACCACTGGTCTGAAAACGTATGCTGGCTCTACGATGCTGATTTTGAATTCCTCAACAAAGAGAACATCAAAAACATCATCGTTACAGGTCCACGTGCAAAGGACTACTATCTGAGATTAAAACTTGCCGGCGTTGCAGATGAAAAGATTTCCTTCGTAGAAAAGGAACTGGATGCACCAAAGGCATTGAAATTACAGAAAGATGAAAGTATCTACGTGTTCTATGGCACAGACTCCATTGTTCTGGCGAACCGTGTCATCGATAACGTGAAGAAAGAAATTGCAGAAAGAGGTGAAAAGTAATGAAAATTGAAGTACTGTTTCCTGAAATCTGCAACTTATATGGGGATTTATTCAACGTGAAATATCTGAAGGACTGCCTGCCTGAAGCAGAAGTCATCAATACCAGTTTGAGTGATGAACCTTTATTCGTGACAGACACACCAGACCTGATTTACATGGGAACCACAACTGAAAGAGGTCAGGAACTGGCCATCGATGCACTGTCCAAATATAAAAACCGTATTAAAGAATGCATTGATCAGAATGTAAATTTCCTGATTACCGGCAATGCAATGGAAATTTTCTTTGAGGAAATTTTCGAAGCAGGGGAAAAGGTTTGCGACGGACTGGGTATCCTGCCGTTTACCGCAAAAAGAGAAAAGAGAAACCGTTTCAACAGTCTGTATGTTGGTGATTTTGACGGTGGCTTGGAAGAGCCAATCAAAATCGTAGGTTTCAAAAGCTTATTTGGTTTTGCATACGGTGACAATTCCCAGTGCACACTGTTCGACACTCTTCGCGGTGATGGCCTGAACAAAGATGTCAAGGGCGAAGGCATCCGCATCAACCATTTCTTTGCAACACATATTACAGGACCACTGCTGGTTCTGAATCCTACCTTTACCAAGTGGTACATGGAAAAGATGATGGGTGTGGAAGACGCAAAGCTGGCTTTTGAAGAAGCTGCTATGGATGCATATAACCTGCGTGTTGCGGAATATACCGATCCTGGAACAGGAATCTACTATTAGCCTATGAGAAATTTATATATTGATTGTCAGATGGGCGTAGCCGGTGATATGCTGCTGGCAGCTCTACTGGAACTTTACGACTCTTCGGGAGAAATTCTGGAGAATATCAGGGGAATGGGAATTACAAACCTAAAGGCAGAGATTGAGAAAACGGAACGAGAGGGTCTCATTGGCACTCAGCTGCATATTTCTGTAGAAGATGATATTGATGCCGGAAGAACCCTGCCAGATGTTCATCGTATCATCAATGGACTTTCAGTATCTGATAAGGTAAAGAAAGATGCGAAGGGCGTGTATCAGATCATCGCTGCGGCTGAAGCGGTAGTTCATGAGACGGATTTAGATTATGTCCATTTTCATGAGGTGGGATCCCTTAGTGCAATCGCAGATATCACAGGTGTTTGCATGGTTATGGAGAAACTTTCTGTGGAAAACGTCATTGCATCCCCAATCCACGTAGGAAGCGGAACGGTAACATGTGCCCACGGCATCCTGCCTGTACCGGCACCAGCAACGGCCAGAATCGTAGTTGATCTGCCTACATACAGCGGTGATGTTTTGGGTGAACTTTGCACGCCGACAGGCGCTGCACTGGTAAAATATTTCGCAGATGAATTTGGAAAGATGCCGGAAGAAACTGTAATAAAGACCGGCCGTGGTTTCGGCACCAAGGTATTCCCTGGCAAAGTTAATGGCATTGGCGTAACTTTATATTAGCATGAAAAAAAGCTGTCCCGCGGGACAGCTTTTTTAGTATGAAAGTCAGTTACAGCGGCAGCTTCAGTTTTGTACCAATCATTAGATTATATGGGTCAATGTTCGAATTCTGTTCCATCAAATCATCCAGTTTGACTTCATAGTGTTTCGCAATTAAGTAGAGGGTATCTCCGGCTTCCACCACGTGAACGCAAGGCTTTGGTGGAGCAGGAGGATTTTGCGGTGCAGGAGGGGGAACCGGCATAGGTCTTGGAGGCGGCGCACAGGAAGGAAGTTGTGAAGGATGACCGGGGATGCATAGCTTGGTTCCAATCTGCAGATTATATGGATCGTCAATGCCGTTGACCTGCATCAAAAGAGACACCGGCAGGTCATACTTTTCGCCGATAGAGTGGAGTGTGTCACCGGAAGTAACAGTGTACACATCGATACAAACGAGAGAATTATTCATAAAAACCACCTTTCAATTTGTCACTACTAATATCATATTTGCAAGATAGGGATTTTGTGCTAAAATATTGAGAAATATGTTAAAAGGGGAGATTTGATTTGAGAAGATTTTTTAGCAAAGAAATGATTGTACTGCTTGTCATCCTGTTGGCACTTCGCATTACAGGCGGCGGCTTTGATTTTATGGACATGCTGATTTCCATTCCAGGGATTATCATCGGCCTGTCTTTTCACGAGTTTGCACATGGAGCGGTATCTTATGCATTGGGAGATCCAACTCCAAAGCTACAGGGCAGGCTAACCATCAATCCGATGGCCCATATAGATCCTTTTGGATTCCTGGCGCTGATGTTTGCGGGCTTTGGATGGGGTGTGCCTGTGCAGATTGATCCAAGATATTATAAGAATAGAAGAAGAGATGAAATGCTGGTTGCACTGGCAGGGGTTACCATGAACCTGTTGCTGGCAGTTTTGTTCTCTTTGATTCTGCGCTTCCTGTTTGCTGCAAATCCGGCATGGCTGGCCGGTGAGGTAGGCGCGATCCTGACAGAGATGCTGATTCAGGTAGTTGTAATCAACCTGGTACTGATGATTTTCAACCTGATTCCGGTTCCACCGCTGGATGGTTTCGGTATTGTGACAGAGCTGTTTAACCTGAGAAGATATGAATGGTATTGGAAGGTTTATGAGTATGGATTCCCGATTCTGATGCTTTTGATTATCTTTGATGTGACAGACCTGATCCTGACGCCGGGGGTAAACGGCATCTTCCAGCTGTTAATAAATTATGTGATATTTTAGAGTCAAAACCGGTCTGATGATAGGACCGGTTTTCTTTATACCGGAGAATTATTAGCACTCTTGCTTAGTGAGTGCTAAAAAGTTCTTTACTTTTTGATTCAGCAGGTATAGAATAAAGGCAGAGATTGAAAATATTACAAGAAAGGTAATTAGGGGTGACAACATATGAACGTAGAAAAACTGACACAAAATGCGCAGTCTGCTATTATGGACTGCCAGAATATCGCAATTTCTGAAGGTCATCAGATGCTGGAGGGTGAGCATCTTCATCTGGCTCTTTTGATGCAGAAAGACGGCTTGATTCCAAAGCTTCTGAAATATATGGAAGTGGATCCGTCTTATTTGATTGCGGATTTAGAATATGAAATTGAGAAACTACCGAAGGTACTGGGTGCAGCAGATAATTTGTACGCATCCAGACGTCTGAATCAGATTCTGATGAGTGCAGAGAAACAGGCAGAACAGTTTAAGGACGAGTATGTCAGCGTGGAGCATCTGTATTTGGCGCTGCTGGCTGAGAAGGGGACACCGTCTGCAAAGCTGTTTGCAAAATATCAGATGACAAAAGACAAATTTCTGGAAGCGCTGGCGAAAGTAAGGGGAAATCAGAGAGTAACCAGCCAGAATCCGGAAGATAATTATGAGGCTTTGACAAAATACGGTCGTGACCTTGTAGAAATGGCCAGAGATGGCAAGCTGGATCCTGTCATCGGCAGAGACAGTGAAATCAGACATGCTATTCAGATTCTATCCAGAAGAACCAAGAATAATCCGGTATTAATTGGGGAACCGGGTGTTGGTAAGACGGCTGTCGTAGAAGGTCTGGCACAGAGAATTTTGAACGGCGACGTGCCGGAAGGTCTGAAAGATAAGACTATTTTTGCGCTGGATATGGGGGCGTTAATCGCAGGTGCTAAGTTCAGAGGGGAATTTGAGGAAAGACTAAAGGCTGTCTTAAACGAAGTGGAAAAATCGGAGGGCAGAATTATTCTGTTCATCGACGAAATTCATAACATTGTAGGCGCGGGAAGAACGGAAGGTTCCATGGACGCCGGAAACCTGTTAAAGCCGAAACTGGCAAGAGGGGAACTGCACTGCATCGGTGCGACAACTTTGGATGAGTATAGAAAATACATCGAAAAGGATGCGGCGCTGGAAAGACGTTTCCAGAAAGTCCTGGTGGATCAGCCGAGTGTAGAAGATACGATTTCTATCTTGAGAGGACTGAAAGAACGTTTTGAAATTCATCACGGCGTACGTATTACAGACGGTGCGTTGATTGCATGTGCAACTCTATCCGACAGATATATTTCCGACAGATTCCTGCCGGATAAAGCCATTGACCTGATGGACGAAGCGGCATCTAAAATCAGAACCGAAATCGACAGCATGCCGACAGAGCTGGACGAGATTTCCCGCAAAATCATGCAGCTGGAAATTGAAAAACAGGCTCTTGGCAAAGAATCTGACAAAGGCTCTTTAGGCCGTCTGGAAGCTTTGGAAAAGGAATTGGCACAGCTGAAGGAAGACAGTGCATCCATGCGTGCACAGTGGGAAAATGAGAAGAAATCTATTACAGAGTTAAAAGGTGTCAAAGAGCAAATCGAAGAAGTGAAGCATCAGATGGAAGAAGCGGAACGTAATTATGATTTGGAAAAGCTGGCGACTTTGAAATATGGTACGCTGCCTGAACTGGAGAGAAAACTGGAAGCAGAAAAGGCGAAAATTGAAGCAGCCAAGGAGAACCAGCTGCTGAAGGAAGAGGTTACAGAAGAGGAAATTGCAGAAGTGGTTTCCGGCTGGACCGGTATTCCTGTGGCAAAACTGGTAGAATCTGAAAAGGAAAAACTGCTGAAATTGCCGGATATTCTTCACAAGAGAGTCATCGGTCAGGAAGAAGGCGTTATCGCCGTTTCAGAGTCCATTTTAAGAGCAAGAGCGGGGCTGAAAGATGAGAACAGACCTATCGGTTCCTTTATTTTCCTGGGTCCTACCGGCGTAGGTAAGACTGAGCTTGCAAAGGCTCTTTCTGAATCCCTCTTTGATACAGAAAAGAACATGATTCGTATTGATATGTCCGAATACATGGAGAAACATTCGGTGTCCAGACTGGTCGGTGCGCCTCCGGGATATGTGGGTTATGATGAAGGTGGCCAGCTGACTGAGGCAGTAAGAAGAAGACCGTACAGTGTTGTCCTCTTTGATGAAATCGAAAAGGCACATCCTGACGTATTCAATATTTTGCTGCAGCTGCTGGATGATGGTCGCCTGACAGACAACCAGGGTCGTACGATAGACTTTAAAAATACCATCATCATCATGACGTCCAACATTGGCAGTGGCCAGCTGATCGACAACATCAAAGCTGACGGCTCCATTGATGCGGAAGTTAAAGAAGGCGTGGAAAATCAGCTGAAGAATTATTTCAGACCGGAATTTTTAAACCGTATCGATGATATCGTGGTATTCAGCCCGTTGACAGAAACACAGATTGTGAGAATCATCGAACTTGCATTACGTGGCTTGGAAGCAAGACTTTCCGAACGTGATATACGTCTGGAACTGACAGACAAAGGCAAGCGCTTCATCGCAAGAGAAGCCTACGATCCGAATTACGGTGCAAGACCGGTAAAACGTTTCCTGCAGAAACATGTGGAAACAGCACTTGCAACCCGCATCATCAAAGGTGAAATCGCAGACGGCGATATCGTGGTCATCGACTCCGATGGAGAAACTTTGACATTTACGACAAAATAGTATAATAAAAACCTGACGAAGGGATGTCCCGACGTCAGGTTTTGTTTTTCTTATTATTTTCTTTTTCTATTTTTAGAATTATCCATGTGCACTAACATGGCCAGGGCACCGGCTTCTGCATCGCGGGCTTTGAAAGCTTCGTAGATGGCGCGGTGTTCTTCCAATACATCAGCCAGGTAGTTTGGTGCGTAGTAGTTGGAAGGGTTACAGTATTTCAGATATACCTGATAAGAAGACAACAGCTGCTTCAACATGCGGTTGTGAGTGGCATTGTAGATAATCTGGTGAAATGCCATGTTGATGTTGAGCATCTTGTTGATGTCATTCTTCATGGTATAGAACTCCATAAACTCAAAGGTTTCTTCCAGTTCGTTGAATTCTTTTTCTGTAATTCTTTCGATGGCCCATCTTACTGCAAGTACTTCATAAGATCTGCGAAGTTCGTAGATATCGGCAATATCCTGATCGGTAAAACCTACAACAAAAGCACCACGATTTGGAATTGTTTCAATCAGACCGTCCATTTCTAACTGTCTTAAAGCTTCAAGTCGGATCGTAGCCATGTCGTTCTGTGAGCCAAGGAGTTGA
>JAZUBY010000003.1:0-16059 GCA_045638885.1 Emergencia sp.
CATGGGCGTTATGTGCAAAGGCGAAAAATGCGTCTCTACTTCCAATCGTAACTTCGTAGGACGTATGGGCGACGTAGACTCTTTGTTCTATCTGGCTTCTCCTGAAGTAGCAGCAGCCAGTGCCATCGCAGGCTACATCGCAAACCCTGAAAAGATTGGAGGCGAAGCGTAATGAAAGCACAAGGTAAAGTTTTAAAATATGGCGATAACGTAGATACTGACGTTATCATTCCTGCACGATACTTAAATTCTTATGATGCAAAAGAACTGGCAAGCCATGCCATGGTGGACATCGACCCTACTTTCGTGGAAAGACTGGAACCTGGCGATATCATGGTTGCCTGCAAGAACTTCGGCTGCGGTTCCTCCAGAGAACACGCACCGCTGGCGCTGAAGACTGCCGGTGTCAGCTGTGTCATCGCAAAGTCTTTTGCCCGTATCTTCTATCGTAATGCGATTAACATCGGCTTCCCTATTTTGGAATGTGAAGAGGCTGTAGAAGGCATCAACGAAGGCGATCAGGTAGAAGTAGATTACGAAACCGGCGTCATTTATAACAAGACGCAGGGTACACAGTTCCAGGCGCAGCCATTCCCTGCTTTCCTGCAGAAAATGATTGAGACAAATGGTCTTGTAAACTACGTAAACGAAAAGAAATAGAGAAAAAGGAGTGTAATTCCTATGAACTATAACATTGCTGTTGTAAAAGGTGACGGCATCGGTCCTGAAGTCGTTACAGAAGCAATCAAAGTCTTAGACAAAGTCGGCGAAAAGTTTGGCCACCAGTTCAACTACAATTACGTTCTAGCTGGCGGCTGTGCCATTGACGAAACGGGACAGTGCCTGCCACAGGAAACCATCGACATCTGCAAAGCATCCGATGCAGTACTGCTGGGTGCTGTTGGCGGCCCAAAATGGGATCATGTTCCTGGCGACCAGAGACCGGAAAGAGCTCTGCTTGGACTGCGTAAAGAGCTTGGTTTATTCGCCAACCTGAGACCAGCTGTGGTTTTCGATGAATTAGCCGACGCTTCCCCACTGAAGCCGGAAATCATCGAAGGCGGTCTGGATATCGTAGTAGTCAGAGAGCTGACCGGCGGCATCTATTTCGGCGAAAAAGGTTTTGTAGAAGAAACACCTCTGGGCCTTGCTGCTTATGACGTAGAACAGTATGCAGAAGAAGAAGTACGCAGAATCGCTCGTGTTGCCTTTGACATGGCCATGAAGAGAAATAAGAAGGTAACCAGCGTAGATAAGGCCAACGTGCTGGAAAGCTCCAGACTTTGGAGACGTGTGGTAACAGAAGTTGCTGCCGACTATCCGGAAGTAGCCTTAGATCACTTCTACGTAGACAACGCAGCAATGCAGCTGGTTCGTAATCCAAAACAGTTTGATGTCATCGTAACCAGCAACATCTTCGGCGACATCTTATCTGATGAAGCCAGCCAGATTACCGGATCCATCGGCATGCTTCCGTCCGCATCTCTTGCAACAGGCAACTTCGGCATGTACGAACCGGTTCACGGTTCCGCACCCGACATTGCAGGCCAGAACCTGGCAAATCCAATTGCAACCATTCTGTCTGTGGGCATGATGCTGAGATATACACTAGGCCTTGGCGCAGAAGCAGATGCTATTGATGCGGCAGTTGATAAATTCCTGAAAGCAGGATACAGAACACCTGATATCGCTGCAGGCAGAGAGGCCATCGGCACAACAGAATGCGGTGACATGATTGCTAATTTCGTATAATAAACTTTCTATATACCACTATAAAAGGGAGACCACCGATGTGAATCGGGGGTCTCCCTTTTTTTGTTCTTCTTTATCTATTCATTTTATTTTTCCAACGCTTTTTCAGCTGCCTCGATAACATGCTTCATCAACAAAGTAGTTGTCATGCTACCTACACCGCCCGGCACAGGTGTAATGGCATCTACAATCTCGCTAACAGCTTCAAAGTCAACGTCTCCCACCATTTTACCTTCGTCATTGAAATTGATACCAACGTCGATTACAGTCTGGCCGGAACGCACCATTTCAGCTGTCAAAGTATTTCTATGGCCTGCTGCAGCAATGATAATATCAGCCTGCTTACACAGCGCAATCATATCTTCTTCTGTCGTTTTTGTATGACAGATTGTTACCGTTGCATTTTCTTTTAGCAGCATCAGTGCAACCGGCTTACCGATGACCAGACTGCGGCCGATAACAACAACCTTCTTACCCTGTACAGGAATGTCATAGTACTTCAGAATTTCCATACAGCTTTCTGCTGTACACGGTGCAAATCCGCCTTCCTTCTGCAGGAATAAACCAGCCAGTGCTCCATCGGAAATACAGTCCATATCCTTTTCCGGTTTGATGGTATTTCTAATTCTTTCTGCGTTTAAGTGCTTTGGTAATGGCTGCAGCAACAACATGCCGTGAATTTTCTCATTTTCATTAATATAATTAATAATTTCTACTAAATCATCTTCTTCCACGTCAGCAGGACAAATAAACTTTTCGATAGCGACTGCTACCTGTTGTCCCTTCTTTACCGCACCGTTTTCGTAAGCGATATCGCTTCCGTTTTCACCGACTCTCACGATTGCCAGTGTCGGTGCTGTGCCCTCTTCACACATTGCAATAGATCTGTCTAACAGTTTTTCATTCAGTGCGTCCGCGGCTTCCTTACCTTTTAATAATCTAGCCATATATCTTTACCTCGTTTGTCAAAATAAGAACTCCCCCCAAAGCATTCACTTTAGGGGGAAAATCATGAAAATCAAAACTTAGAATAATCCGGTAATCTTACCAGTGTTGTCTACGTCGATTTTTTCTGCAGCCGGTACCTTTGGCAGACCTGGCATTGTCATGATATCGCCAGTCTTTGCAACGATGAAACCTGCGCCAGCGTCAATCTTCAGATCTGTAACTGTAATTTCGAAGCCTCTAGGTGCACCCAGTAATGCAGGGTTATCGGAGAAGCTGAACTGTGTCTTTGCCATACATACAGGTACGTTATCAAAGCCTAAATCAGTCAGTTCCTTAATCTGCTTCTTTGCAGCTGCAGTAAAGTTTACGCCGTCAGCTCTGTAAACTCTCTTTGCGATAGTTTCGATTTTTTCAGCGATAGACATTTCCAGTGGGTATACGAAGTCGAAGTTGTTTTCCTGTTCACACAGACGTAAAACTTCTTCAGCTAAAGCGATACCGCCTTCGCCGCCCTTGCCCCAAACCTGAGACAGAACAACGTTAACGCCCAGTTCCTTACACTTTTCTTCAACCAGCTTAACTTCAGCTTCTGTATCTGTAGGGAATTCGTTGATTGCAACAACTGCAGGCAGACCGTAAACCTTTGTTACGTTTTCTACGTGCTGTAATAAGTTTGGCAGACCCTTTTCCAATGCTTCCAGATTTTCTGCCGCTAAATCTTCCTTCTTTACACCGCCGTGGTACTTCAGAGCCTTTACTGTTGCAACGATTACACATGCGGAAGGTGCAATACCTGCCTTACGACACTTGATGTCGATGAACTTTTCTGCACCTAAGTCAGCCGCAAAACCAGCTTCTGTTACAACGTAGTCCGCCAGCTTTAATGCCATCTTTGTTGCCATAACAGAGTTACAACCGTGTGCGATGTTCGCAAACGGACCGCAGTGGATGAATGCAGGTGTGTGTTCTAAAGTCTGCACTAAGTTTGGCTTTAGCGCATCCTTCAGTAATGCAGCAACTGCACCCTGTGCCTTTAACTGGCCAACTGTTACAGGTTCACCTGTGTATGTATAACCAACGATAATCTTGGACAGCTTGTCCTTCAGGTCATCAATATCCTTGGACAGACACATGATAGCCATAACTTCGCTGGCAACTGTGATTTCAAAACCGTCTTCTCTTGGAACGCCGCTCATCTTACCGCCCATGCCGCAAACGATACGTCTCAGCTGTCTGTCGTTCATATCAACAGCTCTCTTCCAAGTGATTCTTCTTGGGTCGATGCCTAAAACGTTACCCTGCTGGATGTGGTTATCAAGCATTGCTGCAATCAGGTTGTTCGCTGCACCGATTGCATGGAAGTCACCTGTGAAGTGCAGGTTGATATCTTCCATTGGAACTACCTGTGCATAGCCGCCGCCTGCTGCGCCGCCCTTAACACCGAATACAGGACCCAGAGAAGGTTCTCTCAACGCGATCATTGTCTTCTTGCCTAACTTGTGCAGTGCGTCACCTAAACCTACAGATGTCGTTGTCTTACCTTCACCTGCCGGAGTTGGGGAAATTGCAGTTACCAGAATCATCTTTGCATCTGGTGTGCCTTCCATTTCGCTTAATAAATTATAGTCAACTTTTGCCTTGTAATTGCCGTACTGTTCTAAATACTTTTCGTCAATACCTGCTTCTTTTGCGATTTCAGTAATCTTCCAGATTTCAGCTTCCTGTGCAATCTGAATGTCTGTTTTGAATTCCATGATGTTAATCTCCTTTAGTGTTTCTTTCTAGGATTTTTATTTCTTTTTATCATAAAAGGATTTCAAAAATGAATCCCTGTGAATCGGTGTTACGCCATGTTCTTCCAGCGCTGCGTAATGGGCCTTGGTACCGTAACCTTTGTTGCTGTCAAAAGCATAATACGGATACGTTTCGTGGTATGCCACCATCTGACGATCTCTCGTCACCTTTGCCAGAATTGACGCTGCTGCGATAGACACACTTTTAGCGTCGCCTTTAATAATTGACGTCTGTGGCTTCTCTACTGCGTCTATTTTCATGGCATCAAAGAGTACAAAGTCAATCTCTGCGTCCAGCTTTTCTTTCAGCATCGCATCAGCCTTTTCGATGGCTTCTATCATGGCAAGTTTGGTTGCCTCCAGAATGTTTACTTCATCAATGACACGGTTATCCTTTTCAGCAATACCGTAACAGATGGCTTTTTCTTTGATTATATCAAAGAGCATGTCTCTCTTCTTCTCAGACACCTTTTTAGAGTCGTCCACCCCCAGCACATCAAAGTCTGCAGGAAGCACAACTGCTGCCGCTACAACAGGTCCTGCCAGAGGACCTCTGCCAACTTCGTCAACGCCGGCGATATACTGGCACTTTCCACCGGTAATCTCCTGCTCAAAAGCCTTCTTTGCTTCCAGCTGTTCCCTCTGCAAGGCTTCTCTTTCTGCTTTCGTCATGGTTACAGCCTTTCTAATGTGATGTTGCCGATTTTGCCGCTTCTGAACTCATCCAGTACGGTCTTTGCACATCTCTCATAGTCAATACGCTTACCCGGCAGGATGAATCCACGCTTCAGTGCGATAGCCTCCATATTATCCAACGGCATTTCCAGAATTTCGTCCAACTTATATCTTTCCATCAATAAGTCCGGATAGTCCGCAGCCAATACGCCAATCAGTTCCATCGCTAGTGTTGCAATGTCCATGATTTCGTCTTTGATACTGCCGCAATATGCCAGATTGATACCGGTCTTTGGGTCTTCAAACTTTGGCCATAGAATCCCTGGTGTGTCCAGCAGCTGCATACCGTTTTTCAGAGTCAGCCACTGCTTACCACGTGTTACCCCCGGTCTGTCGCCAACTTGGGCACTCTTCTTTCCTGTCAGTCTGTTAATCAAAGAGGATTTACCTACGTTTGGAACGCCTACGATCATCATGCGCAGCGGCTTCTTCACAGCTTTTTCTGCATTTTTCTTCGCCTCTTCTTTTTCCAGAACCTTCAGCAGCTGGTTGACACCACCGCCTGCCATGCAGTTCATGGTAACGACCAGATTGCCGTCCTTCTTGAAGTGCTCAGCCCATGCATCATTTGCCTTCTTATCGGATAAATCGCTCTTATTTAAAATGATAATTCTCTTTTTTCCACTTACGATGTCATCGATGATTGGGTTTCTGCTGGAAACCGGAATTCTTGCATCAACAACTTCAATGACCAGGTCCACCATCTTCAGGTTTTGCTGAATCATTTCCCTGGTCTTTTTCATATGACCGGGATACCAGTTTATATTTTCTATCATAATTTGCCTCTTTCAAATCATTTTGCTGTCAAATCAGCATACACAAAATTATTGTATCATATTCTGACTACTTTGGCAAAGACTTTACCTGTTTTCAAAAACTAAAAAAGGGAACCTTACGGTTCCCTTCGCGTGACTATCTTACGTCCTTGCTCTTGATCTTAGCAGCCTTACCAGTTCTGCTTCTCATGTAGTGCAGTCTAGCTCTTCTTACCTGGCCTCTCTTAACAACCTCAATCTTTTCAACCCATGGGGAATGAATTGGGAATGTCTTTTCAACGCCAACGCCAGATGCGATCTTTCTAACAGTGAAAGTTTCAGCGATACCGCCGTTCTGTCTCTTCAGTACGAAACCTTCGAAGATCTGAATTCTTTCTCTGTTACCTTCCTTAATTTTAACGTGTACCTTTACAGTGTCACCAACGTTAAATGCAGGGATTTCATTCTTTAAATAGTCCTGTGCAATAGAATCTAAAATGTTCATTGTATAGTGTCCTCCTTCCCTCCAAGACGTTCTTGTATCTTATTCATTTCCTTCTGCGTACAGAGGAACGCCCGTTATCGATCAATCGCAAGATAATTTCTTATCTCACAGACCATAATAATATATCACAGACACCTATGCTTGTCAACAACTTTTTTCAATATTTTTTAACGTATTTTTATGCTCTCGGATGGGTTCTGTCATAGACATCTTTGATACGGTTTTTGGATACAGACAGATAGATTTGTGTCGCCATAATATCTTCATGTCCCATCAGTTCCTGCAGGGATTTTAGGTCTGCCCCGTTCTGCACCATGTGTACTGCAAAGGAAGTACGCAGGATATGCGGCGTAATCTTTTCTTCCAGATCCACCATCTTGCCATACTGTTTCAATACCTTCCAGAAGCCCTGTCTTGAAAATGGTTCTCCCATGTAATTTAAGAACAGCGGCGTATCCGGTCCGTCTTCTTTTTCCTTCAGAAGCGCCTTTCTGCTGCCTAGGATGTATTCATCCAGTGCCTTTCTGGCCATCACACCCATTGGAACGATACGCGCTCTGCCGTGCTCCCCGCTACATGTAATGAATCCCATACGCAGATTCACATCCTGCATCTTCAGCTCGATGATTTCGCTGACACGAATGCCTGTCGCATAGAGGACTTCCAACATAGCACGGTCTCTCAGACCTTTGATGGAATCATCCGGTGCTTCTAACAGTTTTTCTACCTCTTCAATGGTCAGATATTCCAGCTCTTTTCTCTCAACACGAGGAGATTTGATATCTTCTGTCGGATTTACTTTTACTGCATTGTGCTTCAGCAGATAACGGTAAAATGCACGGATAGAAGACAACTTACGATTAATGGTTGCCTTGGACTTACCGCTATCTTTCAGCTCCATCATATATGCCGCAACATCTGCATTGGATGCGTCTGTTACAGCTGAAACGCCTCTCTCAGCTAAGAAACCTTCAAAGGCTACAATATCCCTCTTATATGCCTCCACTGTGTTCTTAGAGGTCTTTTTTTCCTGTTCTAAATATACAATAAAATCAACGATTCCCATATTTCCTACCTTACTTTATCATAAAATTCAAAGACAACGCATATGCTCTTAAAAACGAGGGGTTGTCTATGAATAAAAAAATTATCTTTTTCCTGTTTTTCCTGTTAATGGTTAGTTTCTCTGCCGGCGTGTTCGTAGAGCTAATCACAAACGATCAGCATTCACTTTCTACCGAAGCCGTATCATTTTGGCACACTTTCCGGACAGGATGTAAAAGCGATTTGACGGTGACGCTCATCGTCCTGCTGTTCTCCATGGCGGCTTACACTGTCCCATTTACACTGCTCTTGATTCTGGTACAGGTTTTCAGCCTTGGTTTTTCTGCAGCCTATCTAATGTCTGCACATCCCCAGGGTCTGCCTATCCTTCTTGCAGTCTTGCTTCCCAGATGCCTTCTGAAATTGCCGGTCTACGTCGCCTTCATCGTGCTGTCTTTTGATTCCTTAAAACTACGTTACAAACAAAGGCGTCAAAAAAGATACTTGCAGCCCTACGCGCTCTGTCTGGTAGTTCTGGTGGTTTCTAGCCTATTGGAAGCTGTCCTGCATCTTTTAATTGTTTCACCATAAGAATAGCTACCTGAGATTTACCATCCTGAACCTGGCCGTTCATGACCATATCGGCAAGCACATCGATATCATACTCTTCAATGTCGATTGCTTCATTTTCATCAAAAGCAGTTTCTCCGGCTGTCAGCTGCGTACATAGAAACAAATGGAGAATTTCCTCTGAATACCCTACAGAAGGATACATCTGCGTGAGTTTCTGAATATGTCCCGCAGTGTATCCGGTTTCTTCCTTCAGTTCTCGAAGAGCCGCAGCCATCGGCTCTTCGCCAGCATCAATTTTGCCGGCAGGCGCCTCCAGCATAACCTTTTCTGCAGGTTTGCGGAACTGCTTTACCATGATCATCTTTCCATCATGTTTCACCGCTGCAATCACAGCACCACCGTTATGTTCCACGATTTCCCGATAGGACGTGCCCTCCATAACAGTAACTTTATCTCTTCGCAAATTAAGGATAGCACCCTCATAAATCATCTGCGTTTCTAACGTTTTTTCTTCAAAAGTCATATCTTCACCTCAATAAATGGTTAACGATAAAATTATATTCCATTTCCCCCTGCATATCAACTTGTTTTTCCACAAAAAAAGAAAGCATGCCATACAGACTGCTTCCGTATCACATGCTTTTATGTTTAAAGACGATTATCTCGGCTCCACAATCAGTTTGATAGCGGTTCTCTCTTCGCCTTCAATCTCGATATCGGTAAAGGCTGGCACACAGATTAAATCGATACCGCTCGGTGCTACAAACCCTCTTGCAATAGCGGTTGCTTTAATAGCCTGGTTCAGTGCACCTGCGCCGATTGCCTGTATTTCTGCACCTCCCTTTTCTCTTAAAACGCCGGCTAAGGCTCCTGCAACAGAATTTGGATTTGATTTTGCTGAAACTTTCAGTATTTCCATCATTGTAATTCCCCCTTGAAATAATAATTATGATTGTTTCCTTTATTATACTTTTTCCTTCCATTTTCTTGTCTAAGAATCCTTCGACAAAATCCGATTTCTTTCAATTTTTTCTTTAATATACTTGCATTTTTCAACAAAGTTTTGTATAATTCAATTGTGGTTATCCCCCTGATAACCTCATTAATCTCTAATCCCAATACCCCTTTTGAACAAAGTAGACTGCACCCCTGCGGTCTATTTTGTTTTATGCAGTCAGTGGAGGTATCACATGAAAACGATTACAGATAACATACAGATTCCTGTATATTGTTCCAAATTATTCGATATGTATTTCGGTGGAAAGAGCTTTGCCGTTTTTGATATTGAGACCACGGGCCTATCCCCTGCTAACAGCAAAGTGGTTCTTACCGGAATCCTGAAGGTGGACCAGCATGGTGGTGTCGTGCAACAGTTTTTCGCAGACCAGGTCGATGATGAAGAAGCGGTCATCCGTGCAACGATGGACGCTTTACAAGGCATAGACTATATCATTACCTACAATGGCAGACATTTTGATATGCCATTTATGACAAAACGTGCAGAAAAATATGGCCTGAAATTTCCGGATTTGTATAATCTGGACTTGTATCTTCTAATCAGTGGCTACGCACCATTTAAAGAGGTACTGCCAGGTCTGAAACAGAAGAATATCGAAACCTATATGGGCATTTCTATCAGCCGAGACGATGAAATTTCTGGAAAAGAGAGCGTGGAGCTGTATAATAGATATATGGAAACAAAAAGGTTTGAACTGGAAGAAAAGATTCTGCTTCACAACCATGATGACATCATCCAGCTATATAAGATCCTGCCGATTGTTGAGCGTCTGGATTTGCACAGAGCCCTCTTCAAGCGAGGATTCCTCTCAGGCCGGTTCCATATCGAACAGATTTCTATCAAAAATAAAGAGCTTCAGGTAAAGGCGCGACAGCTGAAAGAGGCGGGAGATTACATTTCTTTCCCAACAGAAACAGCGCCATACATGCTGATGATGAACAGTTCTGACGCTAGCGTGGACCTGACCATTCCTTGTGAGTGTACAGCCGGTAACATCTATTTAGACGCACGTGCAATCTTAAGGTCTGCATCCCTAAAGCTGGATCCATACCCAGGCGTAGTAGACGGCTACCTGATTCTCAGCCAGAAGGATAAGGTCAACGAATTAGAAATCAATATATTTTTAAAAATCTTCTTTGAGGAGGAACGCTATGTTATTTGAGTATAGTTATGAAACAAGATACGGTGATTTCAGAACTCCTGAAACAATCAAACCTGCAGTTATTCTGGACATGATTCAGGATATCGCAACCAAACATTCTGAAAAGTGCGGCTACGGCATTCCTGTCATGGAAGGCCTAAAGCAGGCATGGCTGTTACAAGGTGTCAAAGCTCATTTTGAAAAACCAATTCAAACCTATGCACCGATTACAATCAAAACCGCCGTACAGAGCATGCGCGGCACCACATCCCCACGCTGTTCTTACATCGAACAAAACGGTGAAGTGGTTGCAATGACTATCGCCAACTGGTTCCTGCTGGACGTGGAAAAGCAAAAGCCTTGTCGTATCCCGAAGGAAATGGGCGAAGCTTACGACTACCACGACTTCGAAGAAGAATTCTTCAAATTCAAAAAAGCATCAATCATGGAAGCACCTGCCTTGTATCAGGTTCGCATCGGTAACAAAGAAATCGACACCAACATGCACTTAAACAATCAGAAAAGTGCAGAGTTGCTGATGGACGCACTGCCTTTTGACTATTTCTTCACTGATATGAATGTCTTTTATAAGCAGTCCGCTTACCTGGGCGACGTTTTGGAAGTCTGCATGACAGAAATTGAAAATGGCTACTACGTGCACTTACAGACAACAGACGGCGATGTCTGTGTTGCAGGCACATTTGAAAACTTATAATTTACAATAAACGAAAAGAGATTGGAATCTTCCAATCTCTTTTTTTCATTCTCATTAATATATTAAATAACTTTTTAACTCCTCAAAAGTATGTTCCGGTAGATTTTTCACAATCTGAATAGATTCGCCTCCTGGTGCCAGGCAGCCTAAAGTGATATCAGAAATACCGTGTTTCCGTTTCCACACACTGCCACCGGATGCAATACTTTCAATCATAGCTGTTTTCACAAATATGGTATGCTTCTTATATCCTCCATAACAGAAAGAAAAATTCTGAGAATTTCCATAAGCACCTGTTGTCAGGTAATCCAACACAGCACTCAACAGTCTGGAAAGCAGGAACATTGCGCCCAGAATCCATACTCCCTGGAAGAAGTCATTTATTCTCGGCAGGAAGAAGCATCCGATTAATACAGCCACACCAAAAAATACAGAAAAACGAATAAAGAAATATCGCAGAGCCTTTGTTTCCGGCTTTTGATAAGGTTCTGTTTCCTGCATCTCCGGCAAAATACCAGAGATGACTTCTCTGAGATGACATTCTTTCAACATTGGAAACAGAATTGCCTCTTCGCTTGTTTCTTCATCGCTGCCCGAACCATAACCAACAGCCATCAGATTCAAAGTTCCAATTTTCGCAAGACGCATCAATGCAGACTGTTCATAGTAGATACCGCTGATTTTTTTCTTTGCAATTGTATAGGTCTTTCTATTAAACAAGCCATATTCAATCTTTACAGCTTCACCATTGTCCAGAATCTTAAATCCGTAATACTTGACCAGACTGCCAATCATGCCGCAGAATGATCCTACAACAAATAGGATAACCAGGCCGATTAAAATCGCTGGTGCTGCCCCCAGACTCGCCATAAATTCAATAAACCGATCCAATGCAGCACCTTCAAATACCGTCGTCGGTATAAAATTCGCAATGACTGCAATCGCACCTAAAAGCTCAATTAAAAACAATAGCTTGGATTTTAACAAACCCATCAGAAGCAAGTCACAAATATTAACGTTGTATCTTGTTCCTTCTTCTCTTTTGGGTAGGTCCTCCACGTTCTGCTCACCTGCAAAATTGCTACCATCCATACCCTGACGTCCTGCCATCAAGAGTGCCTTAACGGTATCTGCATCCCTTTTCTTCAACGTCATATGGACCTTTGTCTGTCCATCTGCCAGGCTGGCATTGTTGTCAATATTCAGCTTATATACACCAAAAATCTGGTGGAAGAGATTTTGGGAGAAGTCAACCGTCGTAATTGTTGACAACGGTACTTCCAGACTGTTTTTTGTAAACAGACCGCTTTTAATCAGCAATTTCTCTTCATCTACCGCATAGGTTGTTGTCAGATAACCTGCAACGCGCAGCACCGGTGCCAGAAGTACAATCACAAGAATCCCGATGTTCTCCGAAAACAAATCCATGTCTCCGCTAATCAGACTGATCAGAATAGCTGCAAGGACCAAGCCAAAGTCTTTAAAGAAATTATCAAAAATACAGGCAATATGGCCTCTTTGTGGTCCGAACTTCATCTAAAGTTCCCCCTTTGCTTCCATTCTGTGGTACAACTTTACCCGCAGGCTCTCACTAATTGCATCCGCAGTTTCCTGATCCAGGCCAACAATTTCGTGACTACCGCTGGCAAGGGCAATTTCTACTTTGTATAGTCCCAAATGACGGTTAATCGGTCCCTGCGAAACTGTAATATTTTGAATTCTAATGACCGGAATAATCGTCTGACTAATAAAAAACAGACCGTGTCGGATGACTACTTTTTCTTCGTCGATATAATATCCCCACTGACGGTACTCGATTGGCGGATAAAGAATTAATCCCAGCAGGCAATATGCACAAACTGCCCAAAGTCCATAGAAAACAATGTCCCACCAAATTGCATCAATGTGTACGAATATGGTGACTGCGATTGTCGGCAAGAGGAAACATGCAAGGCGAATCACTCTTGCCGTTCTCCAGCCGTCTATAATTTTTCGATTTAATCTCTTATATTCCATTCTTCTCTCTCCACTGATGATATCTCGCTTCTTTTTCAGGGCGATCAAAAGGCAGTCCCAGCTGATAGCAGTCGATCACATCTGCATCCTTGACGATTTCTTCAATTGGACTTCCGGTTTCTGTTTTCAGACTGTGATTCTTTACTGCAGTTGCAATCATTTCAATCTCCTCTTCTGTAAATTTTTCAGTCTCTCTTAAGAAAACTTTTACCGGTTCATAACCAACTTCTGCATGGTCTTTCTGTTTCCCTGTTAAGATGCGTCCAAAATCGTGAACAGCTGCAGCACATGCTGCCAGTTCCGGATCCACACCTCTTTCCATAGCCAAAAGCCATGCACATCTTGCAGAAGAAGCCATGTGGATACTCTCCCATGCTAACGTTTCATCTCGTTCTTCCAGCTTTCCTTCCTGTTCCAGAATCAGCTGATGTAATTTTGTCTCTAAAAATAATAATCTGTTCATGTTTCTTATTTTACATTGTTTTTCAAAGCCAGGCAATGTATAATTGAATTACATTTATTTCCATTTATCACGTTTTTTAACATATGAAAGGTGTGATAAATATGAAGTATAAAAAAACCATTATCCTTATCGTTGTTGCTCTTATTTGTTTATGTATGCTTCCTTCTACTGCCTCTGCTGCCAGTCTCTTACGTTATTCCGTCACGACTGACGTAACAACAGGTGGCACAGTGTACTACAACTATGGCAAAAGCGGTACCTTCTTTTTAAATCAGGACTGGAAAACTTACTCCCGAAAATGCAAAGTAAACTCCGACACATCAAAATTCACAAAATTGCTGAATCGTGGCTTTATCGTTGTTCCTAATTCCGGTTACTATTTCTCTGGATTCTATAATAAAAAAGGCACAAAACTCTATCTGGATGAAACTGAAATGGATATACTTCGCGTCTCGGTGAACGGTATATATTTCTATGATTATTATCCTTCTCATGATAATCCGGGATATAGCCGGTATACGGAAAAGGGATATCAAAATCTGGTAAAAAGTTATGTAAAAGGCATCTACGGAACATCCCGATACAAGGTAATGGATACGATTACCCTTTATGAAATTCCTAAAAAAGACAGAACATATTCAGCTCGTTTTCAAAAGAAAGAAGTACCTAATATCAAATTTCCAAAAAACATAACAAAAACATATGGCACAAATAGCTTCAAGGCAGTTTCTTCCCTGCCAGGAAATTTATCCTACAGTTTTAAAACCTCTAACTCCAGTGTTTTAACGGTAAATAAAAAAACAGGTTTTATTACAGTCAAAGGACCTGGTAGCGCAAAGGTAACCTGCAGCATTGCCGAAACAGATAAAACGTTGCCTGCAACCTATTCATTCAAAGTTACAGTAAAACCCACTGTGCCTAAAAACTTATATGGAAAACTTCAGAAGAAAAAAACGCTATCTGTTAACTGGCAGGGAAACAGTAAAAATAGTGGTTACGAAATACAGGTTTCCAATAATAAGTCTTTCTCAACAGTTCTCGCCAAAAAGACCGTGACCTCAGGGAAAATAAAAAGCACAACGGTCAAGTTAAAAACTGACTTATTTAATAACTATGTTCGAATCCGTGCCTTCAAAAAATCAAACGGAGAAAAGATTTACAGTTCTTACTCAACAGTCAAAATTACAAAATAATAAAGGAAAGGGGAAGCTACACTTCCCTTTTCCTTTTGTCTATGGTTGCTATTCTCTATTTCTGCAGTACACGAATTTCATCATTTTCTATATACAAATCTGCAAAACCATGTTCTCCAGCCAGGATTCCAAATAAGGTTTCAGATATAAGCGTGATTGCTGCATTTCGAATTCGATAATACTTCTTTTTAGAAAAACCAACTAATTCAAAGATAGAAAAAACATCCAAGTCCGCATATTCAATTGACATATATGCAGTTCTGATTACTAAACCATACTCCCTATACTTCTTTAACTGATTCTTTTCAAGATTATCGACAATACGCTCAATTAACTGTATCAATACAGCCGTCAAATGCAGTTTGTTAGAGTTTACATAACTTATGCATCTACGGGAAGCAATACCATCTTGATCGGCTTCATGTAATAAATAATAAATATCCGCTTTTGTTCCATCCATTATACTTGGTGCCCCTTGATTCGATACCATATAAGAGTATCCATCATTTCCATTATCAGATAGCACTTCTACCCGCCGATCGAAAAGATTCTCCCGAAATCGAAAATGGTTATTTTCTCTTATAAACTTGAAATCTAAGTATTTTTGCAGGCAATGTAACACAAGCTTATAGCCTTCCCCCTTCGGTTGATGAAACTGTTCAGAAATTTGAAAATACAAATTCAAATTAGCGATACGTTCATCAATAGGAAGTCCATTTTCTGCATTTTGCGATTGAAGAATTCTTTCATTCACAAATTTATCAACACGCATAGTTTTCTCTTCCTTTACCTGCTTTCTTTCACATTCTTTCACTTCTTTTCCTTTCTCTTTTTACTCAGCTTCAATCAAAGTATAGAAAATGGAAAGTGAAATAACAAGATACATGTCACATTTTGGTTTTTATATGTACACTTTTGGTCGAATTTTGTAATTCGCAATATAAAGAATCTATGCCGGAAGGAAGAAAATCAAACTACATAAAAAAAGAGAGTATCATTCGATACTCTCTTCAGTGGTGCGCGATGAGGGACGCCAGCTACTTTGCAGCCTTTCTCCTTGTCTCCTTTTCAGTCGACTTCGGACCACTCGCTACAGAATCGTTCACAGAACGTTTCTGTTTTACGCTCGTGCCCTCTTAGGGTTCAAGTCCCAATTTTATGCGCACATAAAAAAAGAGAGTATCATTCGATACTCTCTTTCGTGGTGCGCGATGAGGGACTTGAACCCCCACGGTCGCCCGCCAGAACCTAAATCTGGTGCGTCTGCCAATTCCGCCAATCGCGCAAAAATAAAAAAATGGTGACTCCACGGGGAATCGAACCCCGGTTACCGCCGTGAAAGGGCGGTGTCTTGACCGCTTGACCATGGAGCCACATAAATTACGAAACCGGCAACGTCCTGCTTTCC
>JAZUBY010000004.1:0-8287 GCA_045638885.1 Emergencia sp.
CGTTCCTCGTTCCGCAGCTAGACCGCTGAGATACATGGACAGATACGTTACAACTACTCAGGGCGAAGTTATGTACATGACAGAAATGTTAGCTAACCTGGAAGGTCTGGAAAGAGGTCCTGCAGGTAACACAGCATTAGCTGCTGCATTCTCCCTGGCTCAGGAATTACCAGAAGATGAAATCCTGGTTGTAACTGAAACAGAATACACTGGCGCTGGTAAGCACATTCAGCCTCAGTTAGACTTCGCTAGAGAAAACGGTATCGAAATCTTCTTCGGTAACCCAGATCAGGACGTTCCTGGTAAGAACATCGTTCTGCCAGAAAACCCAGGCGTATTCAAGGTTAAGGAATTAAGCTTAGACAAGATGAGAAAGTCCTTAATTAAGAGATCCGTTCCTAGAGCTGCTGGTAAGTTAACTGCTGAAGATATCGCATTCTTAGTAGTTGATACTAGATCTGATGAAGCATTCGTAAAGGCTGCATTAGACGAATTAGGCGTAGAATACTAAAAACAAAGCATACTAACGTAGAGGGTCGGCGCTCTGATTATCAAAAGTCAGAGCGCGGACTTCTACGAGAAATAAGGAGAATAAAAAGAATGAAAAGAGCAGACGATTTCGAACAGAGAAGAGCGCATATTGCTAATCTTTCTGACGAAGAATTATATAACAAATTCTGGGAATTAACAGCTCAGGTTGTTGACCCACTTCTTGAATTAGGTAAGAAGAATACAACTCCTTCCGTAGAAAGAGCTGTATTACTGAGAATGGGTGTTTCCTCTTTAGACACTCAGAAGATCGTTGAAGGCTGCATGGACAGAGGCTTAATGGGCCACGGTACAGGTCACGTAGTTTACAAGATTTCCAAGGAAAAGGGCATCTCCATCAGAGAAGCTTCCGAAAAGTTAGCTCAGGGCGAATACTGGGATGACGCAGTAGCATTATTCAAGAAGGAGGTTAAATAACGATGGCAGATTTCGAATTAAAACCAAATGAAAAGTTAGACGTAAGAGAGATTTTAAAAGATCTTGACAAATATGAACCAAGAAGAAGAGGATGGGTTTGGAGAAAACCTGCTCCTGGCCTGAAGATGGGTCCTTTCGAATTCAAAGATTGTACAGAACCTCTGAAGAATTCCGTTGGCCTGCCTCCAGCTAAGTACTTCGAAAACATTGACCCACAGCCAATGCCAGTAATCACAACTGAAATCGCTTCCGGTAGATTTGAAGACGATATCAGAAGAATGAGAATGGCTGCATGGCACGGTGCTGACCATATCATGGTTATCAGACATATGGGTCAGTCCCACATCGACGGTCTGATGGAAGGTACTCCACAGGGTATCGGTGGTATTCCTGTAACTAGAAAACAGGTTAGAGCTCAGAGAAAGGCTCTGGACATCATCGAAGATGAAGTTGGTCGTCCAATCAACTACCATTCCTACGTTTCCGGCGTTGCTGGTCCAGACGTAGCTGTAATGTTTGCTGAAGAAGGTATCAACGGTGCTCACCAGGACCCTCAGTACAACGTATTATACAGAGATATCAACTGCGTTAGATCTTTCGTAGATGCTTGCGAATCCAAGAAGATCTTATCTTGGGCTGGCATTCTGCAGATTGACGGTGCTCACAACGCTAACGCAACAGCAAGAGAAGCTTGGAAGGTAATGCCAGAACTGATCGTTCAGCACGCTATCAACTCCCTGTTCTCTGAAAAGGTTGGTATCAAGCCAGAAAACATCGCATTATCTACAGTACCTCCTACAGCTACTCCAGCTCCATGCGTATACTACGATTTACCATATGCAGTAGCTTTAAGAGACTTCTTAAGAAGATATAAGATGAGAGCTCAGCAGAACACTAAGTACATCTGCTCCTCTGTAAGAGAAGCTACAGTTACTCACGTAATGAACATGCTGATCTCCAAGCTGACAAGAGCTGACATCCAGTCCACAATCACACCTGACGAAGGTAGAAACGTTCCATGGCACATCTACAACATGGAAGCTGTTGACAACGCTAAGCAGGCACTGGTTGCTATGGACGGTTTAATGGACTTAGTAGAACTGAAGATGGATGGTCCTCTGGGCGAAATGGCTAGAGACATCAAGGAAAGAGCAGTTCTGTTCATGGAAGAAATCGTAGAAGTTGGCGGTTACTTCCAGGCTGTTCAGGAAGGTTTCTTCGTAGACTCCGCGAAGTATCCTGAAAGAAACGGTGACGGTATTGCTAGACAGATCGAAGGCGGCGTAGGCTATGGTTACATCTTCGAAAGAGAAGAAGACTACATGGCTCCAGTAACTGCTCACTACGGCTACAACAACGTAGAACAGTACGGCGGTAACCCAGAAGATCCAGCTGCATTAATCGGCGGATGTACATTCGAAGACAGAAGCAAGATCGTATTCATCGACGAATTAGAAGAAGAAGATACAGTTGCTACAAGATTAGAAAACGTTAAGAAGTACTTAGACGGCGAAGCAATCAAGCCTGAAATGGAATGGTGCGGCGACGGCGTAGTTCTGATGACAATGATGATCCCTGCAGAACCAAGAACTGCTGAAGCAGTTGCTCTGGAAATCGGCCGTAAGTTAGGCTTAGAAGAACCAGTAGTTAACTCCAAGGAAGTTATGCAGGAAGCTGAAGGTACAAGAATTGAAATGAAGGGTAAGGTTACATTCGATGTTGACCCTACAACTCTGGAAATTCCACCTGCACCTCATCACTTAGACGACGCTACTCTGTACAAGGAATTCGAAGAACACCCAATGGTAGTTGTTTGCGGTACAGTAGGCGAAGACGAACACTCCGTAGGTCTGAGAGAAATCATCAACATCAAGCACGGTGGTATCGAAAAATGGGGTATCAAGGTTAACTACTTAGGAACTTCCGTTCCAGTAGAAAAGCTGGTTGACGCAGCAATCGAATTAAACGCTTCTGCAATCCTGGCTTCCACAATTATCTCCCACGATAACATCCACTACAAGAACATGAAGAGAATCAACGACTTAGCAGTTGAAAAGGGTATCAGAGATAAGGTTATTATCGCAGCTGGTGGTACTCAGGTAATTCCTGATGACGCAGTTAAGACTGGTATCGATGCTGGTTTCGGTAGAGACTCCCATGGTATTGACGTAGCTACATTCTTAGCAGAAGAAGCTATGAGAAGAAGAGGCGATCTGTAAGATTTACTCTTACTTTGTAACAAAGTCTTGAAAGGGCGGGCCAAAAGCCCGCCCTTTTTTAAAACACAAATATTTTTCCAGAGCAAAACCATGAAGTTTTTGTTGTGGTAAAGTATTTGATAACTTAGCAATAAGGAGGACAAAATGAAAGTAGACGTATTAGTAGCGGAAATTGGATCTACCACCACCGTTGTGAATGCTTTTATCGGACTGCATACTGACAATCCGGTATTCTGGGCACAGGGCCAGGCGCCGACTTCTGTTTATGAAGGCGACGTAAGAATCGGTCTGCAGGGTGCGGTAGATGATCTTTGCAGAAAGATGAATATAGATTCTTTGGAATATGATGAAATGCTGGCGACTTCTTCCGCAGCAGGTGGTCTGAAGATGACCGTACATGGCCTGGTTTATGACATGACTGCGAAAGCTGCAAAAGAAGCGGCCCTTGGTGCCGGTGGTATCCTGCATTACATCACAGCAGGTAAGCTGAGAAGAACTGACATCGCAAAAATCAAAGAAATCAATCCGAACCTGATTCTGATTGCCGGTGGTGTAGATTACGGTGAAAGAGAAACAGCCATCGACAATGCGGAAAAAATCCGTGCATTAGGTCTGAAGACACCGATTATCTACGCTGGTAACATCGAAAACCAGGAAGAAATGAAACTGATCTTCGATGAAGAAAGCGGACAGAAGTTATATAACGTAGAAAATGTATACCCCAAAATCGATGCACTGAATGTAGAACCTTGCAGAAAGGTCATTCAGGACGCTTTTGAAGATCATATCACCCATGCGCCAGGTATGGAACACGTGAGAGATATGGTTAACGGTCCTATCATTCCAACACCAGGCGCGGTAATGGAATGTACAAAGCTTTTATATGATTGTTTAGGCGATCTGATTGTACTGGACGTAGGTGGTGCGACAACTGACCTGCACTCCGTAGCAACAGAATCTGACAAAATTGCCCGCATCATGACTTCTCCAGAACCAAAGGCAAAGAGAACGGTAGAAGGCGACTTGGGCGTATACGTAAACAGAATGAAAGTTATCGAATCCATCGGTGAAGAGCAGATGAGAAAAGACTGCGAAAAGATGGGTATCGATTTAGAAGCAACACTGGAAAGCTATGTTGCAATTCCAAAGACTGAAGCAGAATTCAAGCTGGTTGAAAGACTGACAAAGGAAGCAGTTCTGAAAGCAGTTGACCGTCACGCAGGTATCATCAGATATATCTACGGTCCATCCGGTAGAAGTACTATTGCAGAAGGTAAAGACCTGACACCAGTAAAATATATCATCGGTACAGGTGGTGCCCTGACAAGATTACCACACAGAGTGGAAATCATGGAAGAAATCGCAAAGAACAATGAAACCGGCATGAAGCTGTATCCGACACAGCATGCAAAGATTCTGGTAGACAACGATTATATCATGGCTTCTTTAGGTGTTCTGTCCACAAGATACAGAGAAGCAGCAATCAGACTGCTGGAAAAGAGCTTAGATTTCAAGTTCCCGGAAAGAAAAGTACAGGACTTCTCTACACCGGCTTACATGGCAGACCTGGATCGCGAAGCAGCAGAAGCAAAGCAGCGCGATGAAGAATACAAGAAGCACATCGAAGAGATGGAAGCTATGGGCTATGATATGAGCTGCTACAAAGAGGAAGAAAAAATCGGCGGTGCGACTGAAGAAGAAGTGCAGGCTGCAAGAGCTGTAGCAGAAGGCAAAGGCGACCTGGCTGCAGGAAAAGGCATCAAAGGTAAGTGGGCTGCTACAGAAGGTGAAGGCCAGTACATGGGAGACTGCACCCACGATTGTAAGCACTGCACAAGAAGAAACTGTCCAAACAGAGTGGAACCACTGTAAATAGATCACAGATACCGGCTTTGTCCGGAAGAAGAAAAAAGGAGAGAAAAACATGTATCCTAGATTAGTAATCGATTTAAAGAAGTTAGAAGACAACTTAAACGCTGTTGGTAAAATCACAAAGGAAGACGGCGGCTGCTCCCTGATGATCGTAACAAAGGGTCTTTGCGCAGACTTAGAAATGGCAAAGATGGTTGCTGCAAACGACTATGTAGACTTTGTTGCTGACTCCAGAGTAAAGAACATCGCATCTTATGCTGACATCGTAAGAGGCGCAGGAAAGAAAACTGTTCTGCTGAGAATCCCTATGCACAGCGAAATCGCAGAAGTTGCAAAGTATGTTGACCTTTGCTTCAACTCTGAATTATCCAGCATCAGACTGTTAAACGAAGAAGCAGCAAAGCTGGGTAAGAAGCAGGATATCCTGTTAATGATTGACCTGGGCGACCTGAGAGAAGGTATCTTCTTCCAGAACGAAGACCTGATTTACGAAGCAGTGGAAGAAATTCTGGCAATGGAAAACATCAACCTGTACGGTATTGGTGTAAACCTGACTTGCTACGGCGCAATCATTCCTAAGAATGACAACCTGTCCCAGCTGGTTGAAATCGCTGGAAAGTTAGAAGAAAAATACGGCATCAAGTTAGAAATGGTATCCGGTGGTAACTCCAGCTCCATCTATCTGGTAGGCAAGGGTGAATTACCTGCAGGCATCAACAACCTGAGACTGGGTGAATCCTTCTTATTAGGTAACGATACGGCTTACGAAACAAAGCTGCCAGGCACAGTCAGCGATGCACTGACACTGCAGGCTGAAATCATCGAGCTGAAAGAAAAACCATCCCTGCCAATCGGCGAAGTTGGTGTTGACGCATTCGGTGAAAAGCCTTACTACGAAGACAGAGGCATCATGAAGAGAGCTATCATCGGTATTGGTAAGCAGGATACTGATTTAGGCAGCATGACTCCAGTTGACCCACAGATTGAAATCATGGGTGGAAGCTCCGACCACATCATTCTGGACGTAACACACGCTGACACAGAATACAAAGTTGGCGACATCGTGGAGTTCACTTTGGGTTACGGCGGTATGCTGAAGACTGCAACAAGTGCATATGTAGAAAGAGCATACGTAAAATAAGGAACTTTGAATTTTGACGGCCTGGCAGAAATGCCAGGCTTGTTTTAGAAGTGGGTTAGATGATATATACATAAGGAGAAAATATGGATAAGAAGAAAATGCTCTGCACAGGTATCGTCCTCTGCGCAGTGGTGGCTATGTTTCTATATATTTTGATTTCACCGTCAGAAAATGGTATTGAAGCCTGGCGCCCTTTTATGATATTTCTACTCGCTGCAAGTAATCTTTTAAGCAGAATGTTTACGAATAGAAGTATCTCTATGCTACCAGAAGATGTTATCGCTGAAGTCATGGAAGATGAAGATTATATTCTTTCCAAAAACCGGACAAATCTTGGGGGTAAACTAATGATGGTTGGCGGAATCATGACAGGCATTCCACTATTGATCATGCTTATCAAAGGATCAGCTGGAGGAATCTTTGCATGGTCACTGATATTTGGTTTCTTTATTTTTATCGGAGGCGCGATTCTTTTGGAAATGGGTGCAAATTATACTGTCGAAATCTCTGAAGAAGTGCAACAAAAATACAATCTGAAATTGGAAGAAAGTCCAATCAGCCGTATTTGTGACATCATCGCAGTGCTGGCGCTTATTGCTTGGATTGTATTATTTATCCTTGGACGATAAGAAAATTTTTTGATCAGACAACCGTGAAGTCAATGAAGGAATTCGGAGAATAATGAACGAATTTGATTGAAATTTAGAATAAAAAAGCAAAAATATGATTGATTTGATGCGACAATGACTCGTTTTGTAAAAAGAAAAAAATATTATGCGAGTATTTCTAAATAACCACGTGACAAACAGTACCAAAAGTTATACAATGTAAGCGTATGAGTATGTATTGGCCGAAAGGCCGTGATTGTTATAAACGCGAGAGAAAAGGAGAAATTTTTATGACAATGATTACAAATCAATTCGTAAATGATTGGGTTAAGAAAATGGCTGAGCTGACAAAGCCAGAAGAAATCATTTGGATTGATGGAAGCGAAGAACAGCTGGAAGCAATTAAGCAGGATGCGCTGGCAACAAAGGAAATGCTGGAACTGAATCAGGAAAAATTACCAGGCTGTTTATATTACCGCACAAAACCTACAGACGTTGCAAGAGATGAAAAGAGAACAGTAATCTGTACACGCAGAAAAGAAGATGCTGGTCCTACAAACAACTGGGTAGATCCTCAGGAAATGTATGACAAGATGGCCAAGCTGTTCGACGGCTCCATGAAGGGAAGAAAGATGTACGTAATTCCTTTCTCCATGGGTGTTGTTGGTACAGATTTCTCTAAAATCGGTATTGAAATTACAGACTCCATCTACGTTGTTCTGTCCATGGCGATCATGACACGTGTTGGAAAAGAAGTTATCGACGCATTAAACGCTGGTGCTGACTTCACAAAGTGTCTGCATTCCAAGGCTGATATCAACGAACAGGAAAAATATATTGCACACTTCCCAGAAGACAACACAATCTGGTCCATTAACTCCGCTTACGGCGGCAACGTTTTACTGGGCAAGAAGTGTCTGGCTCTGCGTATCGGTTCTTACCTGGGTAAACAGGAAGGCTGGATGGCAGAACATATGCTGATTCTGAAAGTGGAAAAAGAAGGCGAAGAACCTAAGTATGTTTGCGGTGCATTCCCAAGTGCATGCGGTAAGACAAACTTAGCAATGCTGACTCCACCAGATTACTTAAAGGAACAGGGCTACAAGGTATCCACAATTGGTGACGATATCTCCTGGCTGCGTATCGGTGATGACGGCAGATTATATGCAGTAAACCCAGAAAACGGTTTCTTTGGTGTTGCACCTGGTACAAACATGAAGTCCAACCCTAATGCAATGCTGACAACAATGAAGGGTACAATCTTCACAAACGTTGCAAGAAACTTAGATGAAAATACAGTTTGGTGGGAAAGCATGGACAAGAATCCTCCTGCAAACGGAGAAGACTGGTTAGGTAACCCATGGAATGGTCCTGAAGCTGACGTGAAGGGCGCACATCCAAACTCCAGATTTACTGCACCTGCAGCGAATTGCCCAATCATCGCTGACGAATTCGCAACTGGCGAAGGTGTTCCTATTTCC
>JAZUBY010000005.1:0-29310 GCA_045638885.1 Emergencia sp.
TATCAAAAACCAGACCTCTTTCGCCTTCGATTTTGATGCTTACCCAGTCGCCGTCCTTAACGCCAGCTTCTGCAGCCTGTTCGTCGTTTAAGTGGACGTGTCTTAAAGCAGCGATAACGCCCTTTTCCAGTTCAACTTCACCGCAAGGACCAACCAGCTTGCAGCCTGGAGTTCCGTCTAACTTGCCGGATTCTCTTACTGGAGCTGTGATACCAATACCTCTAGCGTCAGTTAAAGCTAATTCAACCTGAGTTTCTGGACGAACTGGTCCTAAAACTCTTACGCCTGCGATTGTCTTCTTAGGTCCAACGATGTCAACCTTTTCTTCTGCAGCAAACTGACCTGGCTGTACTAATGCCTTTGTTGGAGTCAGTTCGTGTCCTTCACCAAATAAAACATCTAAGTCCTTCTGGCTTAAATGTACGTGCTTGTTGGATAAACCAATTTTTACTTCGTAGCCCATGTTATCTATCTCCTTTGTAAAATTTAAATAAAAACAATACTATAATTTAGCCTTCTAAGTAACTGATGTAAGGCAGATTTCTATACTTCTGGTCATAGTCCAAACCATAACCTACGATAAACAAATCGTCTACCATGAAGCCAATATAGTCACCCTTTACATCAACCTTTCTTCTGGAAGGTTTATCTAGCAGGGTACAAATGCTTACGCTCTTTGGCCCTTTCTTTTCCAGGTATGCCTTCAGCGCTTTGATTGTATTTCCTGTATCGATGATGTCTTCAACCAGCATGACATGTTTGTCACGTAAATCTAACGTAACATCATGCTTTAAAATTACTTCACCAGAGCTTTCTGTACCGGATCCGTAGCTGCTTGCAGATACGAAATCGATTTCTACATCTAATCCGATGTTCTTCATTAAGTCTGCCATGAAAGGAATTGCGCCCTTCAGCGTGCCAATCAGTACCAGTTTTTCACCAGCAAAATCTTCTGTGATTTCCTGGCCCAGCTCTTCTGCTCTGCGCCAAATCTGTTCTTGTGTAAATAGTACTTTTCCAATTGTATCCATATTTGCCATCCTTTACTCTTTGTCCTTCTTATCTTCATCTTCTACATTAAATTCTACACCCTCTACAAAGGTCTTGTCACGAAATTTTTTGGAGAAATCCTCTTTTTTTTCGCCAACCCAGTAGGTATCCAGTTCCTCTGCCAAATGGAAGAGAATATAGGTCCATACAATTAAGTCGTCAATGACTGCAAATGGGAACAAGATGGGTGGAATCAGGTCTACAGGACAGAGTAAATACACAATCCCAAAGACCACCAGAATTTTCTTTCGAAGCGGCACAGTCTTATCCTTCAACAGATAAAAAATCGCTCCAATTCGCTTTAAAAGCACACGCAATCCAATGTAATGCATTTAGTCCTCCAGTAATGCTTCGATTTCCTCTAATAACGCTTCATATCCTGTACGCTTTAAAGAAGAAATTGGAATGACCTTGTCCTCCTTGGACAGATCCAGAGTCTTGCGGATTACTGCAATGTTCTTTGCCATTTCGTTTCTGGAAACTTTGTCTGCCTTGGTGCAGACTACGATACCATCCAGTCCGTAGTGGCGCAGATATTCATACATCTGTACATCCTGTGCAGATGGTTTGTGTCGGATGTCAACCAGCTGGATAACCTTCTTCAGCCCATTACGGTTCTGGAAATAAGTTTCCATCATAGCGCCCCAATTTTCAGTCGCAGACTTGGACAGTTTTGCATAACCATATCCCGGTAAGTCTACAATTCTAAATGCATCGTTTACCAGATAGAAGTTGATGGTTCTTGTCTTACCAGGGCTGCCGCTGACTCTTGCCAGTTTCTTTCTATTTGTCAGCAGATTCAACAGGGAAGACTTTCCCACATTGGATCTGCCTGCAAACGCCACTTCCGGCATCGTATCAGGCGGATACTGGCTTGGTTTTACAGCAACTGTATCTAATTCAGATTTAATAATTCTCATAATCTACCTTCTTTACTTTACCAAAGCTTCTTCCAGTGCCTGGTTTACATCATCCAGAAGCACAAAGGTCAGATGCTTTCTCACAGCTGCCGGAATATCATCGATATCCGGTTCATTTGCCTTCGGCAGCAGAATCTTCTTAATACCTGCTCTGTGGGCCGCCAGCACTTTTTCTCTGATGCCGCCAACAGGCAGTACCTTACCTCTTAATGTGATTTCACCAGTCATTGCTACATCTCGCTTCACAGGAATTCCTGTCAATGTAGAAATCACTGCAGTACACATGGTTACACCGGCAGATGGACCATCCTTCGGAACAGCACCTTCCGGTACATGTACGTGAAGATCATATTTCTTATAGAAGTCCTCTTCAATGCCCAGCTTATCCGCTACGGAACGGATGTAGCTGATGCCTGCTTTTGCAGACTCCTGCATCACGTCACCCAGCTGTCCGGTCAGCACCAGTTTACCGGTACCTGCCACTGCTGTGGTTTCAATCTGCAGGGTATCGCCGCCTACTGCGGTCCATGCCATACCTGTAGTTACGCCTACCTGGTTTTCGCCTTCTACCACATCATAATGGAATCTGTGCTTGCCCAGATATTTCTCCAGGTTGCCCTGGGTAATACTGTATGACTTCGCTTTTCCGGTAACAATCTTTCTGGCAGTTTTTCTGCAAAGATTTGCAACTTCACGTTCCAGATTTCTCACTCCGGATTCTCTTGTATAGTAATTGATTACATCACGAAGTGCCTTTTCGGAAATCTTAATGTTTTCCTTCTTCAGACCGTGTTCCTTTACCTTCTTTGGAATCAGGTACTTCTGTGCAATCTTTACCTTTTCTTCTTCTGTGTAGCCAGGTACTTCTACCACTTCCATTCTGTCCAGCAGAGGACGCGGAATAGTATCGATAGAGTTAGCTGTTGTAATGAACATCACCCTAGATAAGTCGAACGGTACTTCCAGGAAGTGATCTGTAAAAGTACTGTTCTGCTCAGGGTCTAGCACTTCCAGCAGTGCAGATGCCGGGTCACCCTTAAAGTCTGCACCGATTTTGTCCACTTCATCAAATAAGAATACCGGATTGTTTGTTCCAGCATCCTTCAGGCAGGAAATCACACGTCCCGGAATCGCACCAATATAAGTTCTTCTGTGACCTCTGATTTCAGCTTCATCACGTACACCGCCCAGAGACATTCTGACAAACTCTCTTCCGGATGCTCTTGCGATGGATCTTGCAATAGATGTCTTACCTACCCCAGGAGGGCCTACCAGACAAAGAATAGGGCCTTTGATAGCCTTAGACAGGTGTACGACTGCCAGATATTCCAGAACTCTTTCCTTTACCTTCTCCATGCCGTAATGATCTTCATTCAGGATTTTTTCAGCCTTCTTCAGATTTACATTGACTTTAGATGCCTTATTCCATGGCAGGGCTAAAATGGTTTCTACGTAATTACGAACAACCGCTGCCTCTGCAGAAGAAGCCATCATCTTGGAGAATTTGTTAATTTCTTTTTTTACTTTTTCTTCAGTCTTTTCTGCCAGATGAAGATTTTCCAGATCCTTCAGCCATTCTGCAGCTTCTGCACCAGCGTCTTCATTGACGCCCAGCTCTTCCTGAATTGCCTTCATCTTTTCGCGAAGATAATATTCCTTCTGATTCTGGTCAACGCTTTCCTTGACCTTCTTTGCCAGCACTTTTTCTACCATGGCAATTTCATTTTCTTCTGCCACGATTGCCGCCAGCTTCTGAATTCTCAGAGAAAAGTCCATTTCTTCTAAAATAGTCTGCTTTCTCGCACAAGAAATCAGCATTTCAGATGCAATTTTGTCTACGATAATTAAAGGGTTGCCGCTAGAGATTACTTTCTCTGCAATATCATCATTCACATGACTGGATAACGCCACGTATTGTGCGAAGCTTTCATGAAGAATGCGCATCGCAGCTTTATCTTCTGTCGTGAAATCTTCTTCCAGCAGTTCTTCCATCATAGGTTCAATGGTGCAGGACATATAGTCTTCTTCACCCATGACCTCATCAATGGCACCTCTGTGTAAACCTTCTACCAGTACACGGACTGCATCCCCCTGGATTTTCAGCATCTGTTTAATCTTTACTAATGTCCCGATTTCATATACATCGTCAAAAGTCGGGATCAGAACGTTTTCATCTTTCTGTGTCGAAACAAATAGCAGTTTGTCTTTTGACATCGCCTTTTCCAAAGCACGGATTGATTTTTCTCTTCCAACATCAAAGTGTGTAACTGTATTTGGAAAGATGGAAACCCCTCTGAGTGCAATGCAAGGATAAATGGTCTTTGTTTCTTCAATCGCTTCAATTTCTTCTTCGACTTCGATTCGTTCTTCCATTTCGATTCGCTCTTCGCTCATCATTGATCCTCCTTCTTTCTCTTGATTTAAAACAAGGCGACACCTGGCCGCCTGTTTGTTTAAGAAGCGTCTGCTTCGTTATTTTCTTTGTCGTTTAAAACCAGCACAGGTTCTTTTCCCTCTTCAATGGTTTCTTTTGTCACAACGCACTTCTTCACATCATCTCTGGATGGAATATCAAACATGATGTCCATCATCGCTTTCTCGAAGATACTGCGCAGACCTCTTGCCCCGGTCTTTCTCTCAATCGCCTTCTTTGCAATGGCTGCGATTGCTTCTTCTTCAATTTCCAGTTCCACATGGTCTAAATCAAAGAGCTTCGTATACTGCTTAATCAAAGCGTTCTTCGGCTCTTTCATAATACGAACCAGTGCATCTTCTGTCAGTTCTTCTAAAGAAACAATGACCGGAAGTCTTCCGATGAATTCCGGAATCAGGCCGAACTTCAGCAAGTCTTCAGGCTGTACCTGCGCCAGCAGATTTTCTTCTTCTACCTTTGCAGCTGCAAAGTCGGAGTTAAAACCAATGACTCTTTCGCCTTTTCTTCTCTGGATGATATTTTCCATTCCATCAAAAGCCCCGCCACAGATGAACAACACATTCGTTGTATCAAACTGAATAAATTCCTGGTGAGGATGCTTTCTTCCACCCTGTGGCGGAACGTTAGCAACCGTACCTTCCAGAATCTTCAGCAGTGCCTGCTGTACGCCTTCACCGCTGACATCTCTTGTGATGGATGGGTTCTCAGATTTTCTTGCAATCTTATCGATTTCATCCACGTAGATAATGCCCTTCTGTGCTTTTTCTATATCGAAATCTGCCGCCTGTAACAGACGCAGCAGAATGTTTTCCACGTCTTCTCCAACGTAGCCGGCTTCTGTCAGAGCCGTTGCGTCAGCAATTGCAAACGGTACATTCAGAATTTTAGCAAGGGTCTGTGCCAGCAGAGTCTTACCGGAACCAGTTGGTCCAATCATCACGATATTACTCTTCTGCAGTTCAACCTCTTTATTGCTGTCATTGATACCGTTTATACGTTTATAGTGATTGTAAACTGCAACAGCCAAAGCTTTCTTTGCAGGTTCCTGACCGATGACATAGTCTGACAAGGTCTCAAAGATTTCTTTTGGTTTTGGCAGTTCATATCTTACATTGTTTTTCGGTCCGCTGGTGGATTCTGCTCTCATTGCTTCATTCACAATGTCCATACACATTTCCACACATTCGTCACAAATGTAGACGCCGGGACCTGCAACCAGGCGTTTTACCTGGCTCTGCGGCTTTCCGCAAAAGGAACAGCGCAGCTGTTTGTTATCATCATATCTGTCTGTCATGTTCGTCCCCCTTACTTAGACTTGATTACCTTGTCAATCAGGCCGTATGCACACGCATCATCTGCGCTCATAAAGTTATCTCTATCTGTATCCTGTTCGATTTTGGATAATTCCTGACCCGTATTCTCACTCAGAATCTGGTTCAGCTTTTCTTTTGTCTTGATAATCCAGTCGGCATGGATTTTGATATCAGACGCCTGACCTCTTGCGCCACCCAGTGGCTGGTGAATCATAACTTCTGCATTTGGTAATGCGTATCTCTTTCCCTTTGTCCCTGAAGACAGCAAGAATGCCCCCATGCTTGCCGCAAGTCCGACGCAGATTGTGGATACGTCGCACTTGATATACTGCATCGTATCATAAATAGCCATGCCGGCGGTTACAGAACCGCCGGGGCTATTGATGTAAATACAGATATCTTTTTCAGGGTCTTCTGCTTCTAAGAACAGCAATTGAGCCACAACCAGGCTTGCAATATGATCATCGATTTCTTCGCTTAAAAAGATAATTCTATCCTTTAACAATCTGGAATAGATGTCATAGGATCTTTCTCCTTTGCTCGTCTGTTCAACTACGTATGGTACTAAAGCCATTCTTTCTTCCCCCTTAAAATTAATCTAAATTATTCTTCGTCCTTTGCTTCAACCTTTGTTACAACAGCCTTGTCGTACATCAGGTCGATAACCTTCTTCAGCTGAATGTCCTTCTTGAAGAACTTCATGCCTTCTGCGCCGATAGCGTTCTTCACTTCTTCAACTTCCATGTTGTAAGTGATAGCCATAGTCTTTAATTCAGCTTCTAAGTCTTCTTCAGTTACTTCGATTGCTTCTGCTTCTGCGATGGACATCAGAATCAGTCTTGTAGCAACCTTCTTTTCTGCGTCAACTCTCAGTTCATCTCTGAATTCCTTAGCGTCCTTCTGCATGAACTGCATGTACTGGTCAACAGACAGACCCTGGTATCTTAACTGCTGGTCTAATTCCTGGATCATGTTGTCGATTTCGTCTTCAACCATTACAGCTGGAGCTTCTACAGCGTTTGCTTCTACTACCTTAGCAATGATAACATCCTTTGCCTTGCTGATAGCCTGAGCATCCATGTACTTCTGTAGTCTTTCCGCAGAAGCTGCTTTTAATTCTTCTAATGTGTCGTGTTCGCTTACATCCTTTGCGAATTCGTCGTCCAGTTCTGGCAGTTCTTCGAACTTTACTTCGTGAACCTTGCACTTGAATACAGCTTCCTTACCAGCTAAGTCTGGAGCGTGGTATTCTTCTGGGAATGTAACAACAACGTCTTTTTCTTCGCCAGCGTTAACGCCAACTAACTGTTCTTCGAAACCTGGGATGAACATACCGGAACCGATCTTTAATTCCTGTCTTTCAGCAGTGCCGCCTTCGAACTGTTCTTCGCCAACGAAACCAGCGTAATCTAATACTACTGTGTCGCCTTCTTCTACAGCTCTTTCAGCAACTACCATTCTGCTGTTTCTCTTCTGCAGAGCTTCGATTTCTCTGTTTACGTCTTCTTCGCTTACTTTTTCTTCAACCTGTTCGATTTCAACGCCGAAGTAATCCTTTACTTCTACTACTGGGTAAACAGGAACGGAAATAGTAATAGTTAATGGCTTGCCTTTGCCGATTTCGCTGAAGTCAGCAGATGGGCTGTCAATAACTTCTAAGTCTAATTCCTTCAGTGCAGCTGGGTAGCCTTCACCGAACAGAGTGTTGATAGCATCTTCAAAGAATACGCCTTCGCCGTAGTGCTTTTCGATGATGCTTCTTGGAGCCTTACCCTTTCTGAATCCATCGATCATGAACTGACCCTTGGATGCCTGGTAAGCCTTTACTACTGCAGCTTCAAATTCTTCAGCAGTAAATTCCATTGTGAATTTTGCAATGTTGTTCTCTTTTGCAACAAAAGTTGTTTTCATTGATATATATCCTCCTAAAATTATAGCAGTTTTTCAGCCGATAGGCTGATTCTGAACATAGAATGCAATCTATTATACATCTTTTTGACAATAAAGTAAAGGAAATAAAAGAAAATGGCCGTATAAAACAGCCATTTTTCTAATATTTCCTTTTATTTTTATGCTTTTTTACTTCATTAAGTCTAATCCGCGCTTAAATTTGCTGATATTAGACGCTTTCAAACCGAATTTTTCCGCTAAACTATCACCCAGAGCAATCATGTCAGCTTCTTCGCCAGAGAAAAGCTCGATTTCCATCTCCAGAATCTCAGAAGACTTTTCACCGACTCTGACTTCACCTTTGTCTATAGATAGTTCACTGATGGATTTTCCTGTATCAATTCTCACCTGATGGCGAACAGAATCTACTTCCATCAAAGGCACCAGCGGCTCTGATCCTACGATATCAAGCAGGGCATCCCCCATATCACTTTGACTAAAAATATCGATATCAGGTTCATGGAGCTTTTCCGGATCATCTACTGCAATGTTCAGTTCCTCTCTCTTATGCATGCCACCTTCTTCGCTGCCGTTCCACTTCAGTGTTGCCTGCAGGCTGCATCCTTCTCTTCTGATACGGAACGCAATACCTTCTGCAAGCAGTCTGTGATCTGCAGTATCAAAGTACACAGCGTACATATCAATAGATTCTTCGGTCTGCTTGTCTTTTATCATCTCAATATATGGATCCTGAAAAATAGCTTCTATTACAGCTTCATCTTCAATCCTATACTTCAGTTCAATTTCCATATGGGACCTCTCGTCTTTCTACATATATTTCTAAATTTTATCTACGTATAAACTATGTTTTATCACGAAAATGGCTGTTCGTCAATAGAATACGTCTTCTATAGAATAGATACCCTTCTTTTTTCCATTTAACCACAACGCGGCTTCCAGAGCACCTTTTGCAAAAATTCTTTTTGAAAACGCCGTATGAGAAATCTCAATGATTTCATCCTCCATGGCAAAGACAACATGATGTTCTCCGAAAATTGTCCCACCGCGAAGGCTGTGAATGCCAATTTCATCCTTTCGTCTGCAGTTGCCCTCCCGGCCGCATTGCCATTTCTGCCTGTGCACCGGATCACAAATCCCGGCCAGCATCAAAGCGGTTCCGCTCGGTGCATCCACCTTTTGATTATGATGTTTTTCGATAATTTCTATGTCAGCCTTATATTCCAGCATCGGCAGTCCATAAGCAAGCAGTTTCTTCAGAGTCTGTACACCATAAGAATAATTATAGCTTTGGATAACAGGTGCAATCTCACCCAGACACCGTATATGTTCCAGCTGTTCTTGATTAAACCCGGTCGTACCAAAAACTACACCGGTTCGTCCGGCACCGTCAGTTACATATCTGCAAATATCAGATAGCGCGTCCGGGTGGCTAAAATCGATAATGACATCTGGTGCAGGCACATCGAAAAGACTTTCTCCTGCTGCAGGTTCCAGTACAGTTACTTGTTCTATGTCCGGATTCATTGCAGCCATTTCTCCAATGAGACTGCCCATCATTCCCTTTCCAACAACAGCTATTTTCATACATATCCCTCCATCCTATGATTTTGGATATGATTAATCTATTCTCCCTTGAAAGGATTTGCCACCTTTTTCTGAATGGCATAACAAATTGGGATCAGGAATAAATAGCAGCTGAACGGCACGACTTCATAGCCTACTTCCATGAAGTTTAACGGTACAGAGCAGGCAATAACCCAAGGAACTACCGCTGCCAAGACAATAACAGAGTTTTCAATATCCATGGCCAGTTCCTCTTTGGACGCCCCCGCTTCCTGATACGGTTTTGACAAGATGTCATTACACATCATAGAGGCAATGGTCTGGTTGCAGAACATTGCCAGGGTTACGAAAGAAACCACAACCATAGTTCCAAATCTACCGATGTACTTCATCATCGGTTTCAGCTTATCCTGAATACCTGATAACATATTGGTTCCTGCAAATATGCCGGAGTAAGTACAGGAAATCGCCACAATAAAGACCACTTCAATCATGGAGACTAAGCCGCCACCGTTGATAATATGACCCAGGGAACCTGTAGATTCGTAGCCAAAGATCATTGCTTTTAACAGAGGCAGGAATTCCATATGCTGCACAAACAGACTCAATACCACACCGCTGACAATACTGATCAGCATCGCGTGAAGCACCTGCACCTTAAACAGCGGCAGTACCAGCATAAATACTGCCGGAATGACACACCACCAGGAGATGACAAACTCACTCTGAAGTGTCATTAAGAAACTTTGGTCTACATTATGTATCGGATTCAGCCATGACGAAACCCCGTATACAACTGCCGACAGAATCAGTGCAGTCAGCCCCGTCCGCATCATCATTTTGACATTTGATAAAATTTCTGTCTTTGTTACTGCCGCAACCAGAATTGCACTGGAGGACACCGGAGATCCTCTGTCACCAAAATAAATGCCGCTCATGATGGCCGCTGCCGTTGCCACTTCACTGACACCTCCGCTTCTCGCCAAAGTCATGAAGATAACCCCTACGGTTCCTGCCACGCCAAAAGAAGTGCCTAATGCATAAGATAACAAACAACATAATGCAAAGGTAATGATAATGAATAGGTTTGGCGTAATGATTTTGATTCCCCAGTATACAAAGAACGCAATGGTACCGGATGCACGCCATATCGCTGTGATAAAGCCGATGACAAACATGACTTCCACTACGACAATGGCATCCTTCAATCCATCTTTCCCCATCTTTGTCAGTTCGCTGACAGAAAAACCGTTTTTATAACCTGTTGCCGCAAAAACAATCAGACCAATAAAAAGAGCAATGACCATAGTATGCCCGCTCATAATGCATCCGATCATTGCTAATATAAAAATGATAAAACTTGTCGTCAGATTCATGCTTATTCTCCCTTGCGTTTACGCAATACTTCCTCAATCAGCTGATCGTTCAGTCTCTGCTGTGTTTCTTTAAAGTCATCCTTCCCTGGCATGTCTGTCAGTTGCATAACCCAAAGATACTTCTTCATAGAACATCCTTCCAGCTTTCTCTGAATGGATTTGTGGACAAAGATGGCCTTTTCTCTGGCATTCACCAGATATACTCTCGCCAGGATACCGCTTCTTAATCTTTTAATTTCAATAAAGCTTTCCACACCGCCAACTTCTTTGATGGCAGCTCTGATATCATCCGCAATAGATTCCCCAATGATTCGTCCCTGCTCACCTCTCATCAGCATCCAGAATCCTACAGTTGCAGCAAGACAGAGAAGAGATGCTGCAAGGTGACCAAAGCTGTTTATCGTTCCAAAGTACATAATACTTCCCAGTGGAATGCAAAGCCATTTGGCCAGCCCCATTGCTTTTACCTGTTTTTCCATATATATACGTTAAAAATCCTTTCTATATTTACATCCGTCATATTATATACGCAATACCCCATATTGTCAAAACAAAAAATGACAAAATTATCTTCCCCTATCATACTGTATTTATGATAGAATGTGGTTGTGAATTTATACCATATGAAAGGGGATTAATAAAATGAAATTAAACCAATATTTTGACCATACATTATTAAAACCGGAAGCAACCGCTGCACAGGTAAAAACACTATGTGAAGAAGCAAAGCAGTACAACTTCTATGCAATCTGTGTCAACTCCAGCATGGTTCCTACCGCTTATGAAGCACTGAAAGGCAGCGATGTCAAAATTGCAGCTGTTGTTGGCTTCCCTCTCGGTGCCTGCACAACTTCTACCAAAGTATTCGAAACAGAAGAAGCCTGCAAAACCGGCGCGAAGGAAATCGACATGGTACTTCACCTTGGTAAGCTGAAAGAAGGAGAATGGGAATACGTTTCTGCAGACATCGCTGCAGTTGTCTGGGCAGCCTCTCATTATGGCGCCATCGTTAAAGTTATTCTGGAAACCTGCCAGTTAAGCGATGATGAAATCGTCCGTGCATGTCAGGTGGCAGAAGAAGCCGGTGCTGCCTTCGTCAAAACTTCCACCGGATTTGGTTCAGGCGGTGCAACTGCACATCACGTAGCGCTGATGAAAAAGTCCGTATCCGAAGCAGTTCAGGTCAAAGCCTCCGGCGGTATCCGCGATTACAAAACCGTGATGGAAATGATTGAAGCCGGCGCAGACCGTATCGGTGCCAGTGCCAGCGTAGCTGTGATGAACGAAGCAGAAGACAAATAAAATATTGTTAAAAACAAAGAAACAGGTGAGCCATATCGACTCACCTGTTTTTTACTTTATAATAAGCTTCCAATTGCAATAATCGCCACTACAATCCCAATCCAAAAGAACATCACACTGCGTTTATATTCTGCATCTCTTTTTGAGAAAGACTTCGGACGTTTCGGTCTGAGACCTGCGGCACGATTTGGCGTCGCTGTCAAATGTTTATGATACAGCTGCTTCATATATTCTTCAGGATTTTCGTCATAGCCTACGGTAGGTTTGTCTAGCCCACGCGTCGCGACTTCTCCCAGCACAATCACCGCTGCCTCTTCATAGGCTTCTTTGAGTTTCTTCAGCTTTTTCTTCACATAATCCGAATCATCAGCATAGAAGTCGCTCTGATATCTGCTGGCTTTTCGTTCAAAGGCTTTCTGTATTTCTTCTATTGTCGCATCTTTGCTGACGCCTAAAACTTCAAAGCAGTCGCTCATTGTGTTCGCCTCCTTCGAGACTACCGTGCCTCATAAAACTGATTCAGATAATCTAAATAATCTCCATAACACTCAATATAGTCGCCGGTGTATGGCTGCTCATACCAGGCTGCCGTATCAAGGGCAGCAAAGCCATAGAATTCAAAAACAGCATCCAGCTGTACATCCAGAGACTCTGAAGAGTAGTCCATAGATTCACCATATTCCCGATAAAGATCATCTAAAACCTCTGCAATACTTTCTTTTCCCCAGTAATTTTTTGCAAATTGATTTGCTCTTTCTGCATCCTCATCCTGAATCGTATAGTCTACAGAGGAAAAGGATCGTTCCTCCTGATCCAGTAAAAGAATATAGCTTTCATCGGCTAAATTTACAACATTTCTATCTTCATCACGAATTTCTTCCCGTGCAATGTCAAAAATGTAAGCGAAACCGTCTCCATCATAGTCATGATTTGCATCATCAACGTCATCGTCCACACATCCGCCTACAGCAGCAACAATAATCACGATAATGGAAACGATGAGTTTTATAAGTTCAGTACTCAATCCCTTAGATTTTTTTGCAGTATGGTTACTGCCTCCGCTATATTCTGTATACGCATCTTCATCAAAGGAAGGCTCTGCACCAGAAAAGCCTCTGCCCGGTTCTGGCTTTTCTTCTGTGTAAACGCACTCTTTTACAAAGTCTGTAAAATCGTCTTTCTCGGCTTCAGGTTCTTTGACCAGAGATTCCTGTTCAAAGAATTCCCCGTCTTCTTCCCCAGCGAAGTCCAGCTGAGATATCACTTCCTCTTTGATTTCACTTAGCTTATTCTTCAATTTAGACAAATCAGGCTTTTGTAGTTTTGGAAGGTCTTTTCGTTTTCCGTCCTTGCGGTTTTGCTTTTTATCATCACGTCGCTCCAACCACTGATGAAACTTTTCACGTTTGTTAGAATCTTCCTCATCCCGTTCAGCATCCAACAGGTGACTGGACTTTGCGGCTTTTTTCTTCGGTAGCAGCTGCACATCACGCTCGATGCGAGATGACGTATCCGGATTAACATCGCTGCTTGCCAATGCATAGGCTTCTTCGTAGGCCTGATGAAGCTGTGCCATTTTTCGTTCTGCATAGGCAGGCTCGTCTGCATAGTTTGGCCCCTTGTACGTAGCCAGTTTTCTGCCATAGGCACGTTTGACCTGCTCTTTGGTTGCATTTTCGCTTAACCCCAGCATACTGAAACATCTTGCTCTATCCATAATTCCCTCTGTTTCTCTAATCGTCTTACAAATAACGTCAATTGTTTCTTTAATTATACAATTTATATGGGGTTACGTCAATTCAGGCAGCGTTCCAATCCCCAACAATTCCATACGCAAAAAAGCAAAACAACTAGCCAAAGCTAGTCGTTTTCTTTTGGTGCGGTCTAAGGGATTCGAACCCCCACGGTTTCCCACACGGACCTGAACCGTGCGCGTCTGCCAATTCCGCCAAGACCGCATATTCTGTTTTGTTTCGCTTCATTCAAGCGACTATTTTATTATACACGTTTCAGAAAATAATGCAAGCACTTTTTTCATATTTTTTATGTTTTTATTTCAATACAATCCGCGTGTTAAATTTAAACTATCCCTATGCCTTATTTTATGCTATAATACACCCATCATTATATTCAAAGGAGACTTCTACATATGTGGAATTTAAAACATTTAATCATTGCAATTTTATTCGCTGTTTGCGCAATCGCATGTGCAATCTCTGTTATCTTTCCAAATGTTGGTATTATTCCTAGTGGTTTTATCTTCGGTGGTAACGGTAATGACTTTGCACCAACAGGTGTCGTTGTTTTCACGCTATTCAGTGCCATCTTCTTTAAAAACTCAAGAAGATAATCGTTATAGAATGAAAAAGCTGTCCAAAAGGACAGCTTTTTAGTTTACTTTTTAGCTTAAGCTTCTTCAGCCATGATAGCTTCGAATTCAGCAACAGCGCCTTCGAATTCTGCATCGTCTTCGATGTCAACTAATTCGAATTCGTCTTCGCCAACTTCTTTGTAACCGTAAATGTATACGTCATCGGAATCATCTAATGGAATTAAAGCGATGTATTCCTTTCCAGCGTATTCGAAAACGCCCATGATTTCGCATTCCAGTTCTACACCATCATCAAATTCTAAAGTGATTACTGCTTCCTGATCTACTGGCTGTTTATTTTCAGTCATGTTTCTATCCTCCATTTTCTTTTGAAATATTCATTTCATATCCATATTAATATACCATTATTAAGGTCAATAATCAACCAAAATATTCCTTGATATTTTCTGCTGCCTGTTTTGTCATTCCTGGCACATCCATTAATTCTTCCAGACCGGCCTGTTTAATTTTCTCTACGCTGCCGAAACGCTGCAACAGTGCATTGCGTCGTGTAGGCCCGATGCCTTTGATATTGTCCAAAATAGAATGAATTGCATTCCGGTTGCGCAGGTTATGATGATATGCAATGGCAAACCGATGCACTTCTTCCTGAATCGTACCTGCATAACGGAATAGCATTGGACGCTGTCCTAAATCCAATTCCTGTCCATCCTCGCATACAATCGCCCTGGTTCTATGTTTATCATCTTTTGCCATGCCTACAACAGGAATGGACATTCCCATGGCCCGGAGAATCTTCAGGGCTGCCGTTACCTGGCCCTGACCGCCATCCATGAAAATAGCATCCGGGAGTTTCACAAAACCGGAGTCTCCCGCCTGTGCACGTTTAAACCGTCTGTAAAGCATTTCCTGTAAGCTGGCATAATCATCTGGACCTTCTACTGTTTTGATTTTGAACCGTCGGTAATCCTTGCGAATCGGTTTCAACCCTTCAAACACTACCATAGCCCCAACAGAATCGACGCCATTGGTATTAGAAATGTCGTAAGACTCAATCCGGTAATTCTCTTTTACTTCAGGTTCATACCCCGCCATTCGTATTACATCTGCTACCTGGGAACGAATCACAGATTGCTTTTCATCCTGCAGTTTTGCCTTCTGAGACAGAGTTTTCACCATTTCCAGACAGTCACTTCTGGCAAGGTCTAAAAGTGCTTTCTTATCGCCTTTCTGCGGCACAAAGATACGAACCTTCCGACCTTCCCGGCCTAAATACGCTTCTAACAGCTCCTTGTCCGGCGGTTCTTTGGAAACAAGAATCTCTGGTGGAACTTGTGCCCACTGGCCGTAGTACTGCTTGATAAACTCGCCGACCATTTCTTCTCTTCCGTCATTGGCGTCAGACTGAATCTGGAAAGTTTCCCTGCCACTCAGTTTTCCATTACGCACGGTAAATAAGGCAATAAAAGAGTTCTGCTCATCCTTTACCGGCAATACCATATCCAGGTCTTTATCGCCGACCAATGTTACGCGCTGAGTTTCAGATAAGGCTTTCACAGAAATGATGTAATCACGATATCTGGCAGCCTCTTCATACTCCATCTTTTCTGATGCTGCCATCATTTTCATCTCCAGGCTCTTCAACAAAGGTTTGTCTTTTCCACCAAGGAATTCCAAAACCTTATCAATAGATTCCCTGTATTCCTCTTTGCTGATTTTTCCTGCACAAACCCCTTTACATTGCTGAATGTGATAATTGAGGCATGGACGATGACCTGATGGAAACTCTTTTGCAGAACATCGTTTCAATGCATAGACGTCAGACAGTAAGTCCACAATCTGGTTTACTGCTCCCGCATCACTATATGGTCCAAAATACTTATTGCCATCCTTTGCAATCATACGGGTTTTCACGACTCTTGGAAAATCCTCTGTGGTTGTAACCATAATATACGGATAGGTCTTATCATCACGAAGCAACACGTTGTACTTCGGCATATATTTTTTAATTAAATTGCACTCTAAAATCAAGGCCTCCATCTCTGTACCGCAGGTAATATATTCAAACTCTGCAATATGGGAAACCATCGCGCGGACCTTTGGATTGGTCAACGCAGATTTTTGAAAGTACTGTCTTACACGATTACGTAATGAAACAGCCTTTCCTACGTAAATAACCTGCCCCAATTTGTCCTTATGCATATAAACTCCCGGAGAATCCGGGAGTTTTTTTAGATTATCTTGAATATCAAACATATTAGAATCGCCAATCTCTTTCTCTACGATCTCTTTCTGCCTCCAGTTCCTGCATTGCCAGTTCCTGAATTTTTCTTTGACGCTCCATCATTTTTCTCTTCTTACGTTTTGCAGTTTCTATACCAATCCAGATTCTTATCATCAGGAAAACCACCAAAACAACAGCGATAATGATACTTGCCATGTTAGAGATGCCCAGATAAGATGGGAACCATCCCTTTTCTACGTCTTCCTTGATAACCAGGTCAACCTGATTAACCAAATCTTCTCCAACGTAGATTTCAAACTGACCTACAACGTCACCAGCCTTTACCGGTGCAGTCACATCGTTATACATAACCACCTTGGTTCCGATTAAAGACTCTGAAGCTTCCTTTGGCAAATAAGCATAACCGACTTCGGCAGTGTAGGTGTTCAGTCTTGTCTTCGCACCCTGTTTAATGCGAACCTTACCTTCCTCTACATCCTTGCCGACTACCTTTACGCCTTCTACCTTTTTCGAAGTATAGGCTACCATGTTCTGAACGTCGTTTTCACGTTCTTCTTTTGTGTCATCCAGCACAACTACAAATAACTGAAGACCGTTTTTCTCATATCCCAGTACAATGGAGCAGTTTTCATCATCCCAGTATCCTGTTTTACCGGCATAATAACCGGAATTTTTCTTCGTGATAAGCGGAACATGGGTCTTCATAACTCTTTTGTCACTTAAGTTTGTCGCAGCCATCGTATATTTTGTAGTTCCCGCTGCCGTACGAATGGTTTCATTGGATAACGCAAGCTTGGTAATCTGCAGCATGTCATATGCAGTGGAATAATGATCTTTGTCATCCATTCCATTCGGGTTCTCAAAGTGAGTATTTTCGCAACCTATATTTTCTGCAGTTTGATTCATGAGATCCACGAAATCATCCACATCTCCGGAAACAGCCTCAGCAAGTGCCCACGCTGCATCATTTCCAGAGAGAATCAGCGTTCCATAAATCAAATCTTTCACGGTAACGACTTCCCCGGCCTGCAGGTCCATCGTCGCTTCCCCCTCCTCTACGGCACGTTCAGAAATTGTAACTTCCTGATCCAAAGGAAGATTCTGTACCGCCAGAAGTGCAGTCATCACTTTTGTAGTACTGTAGGGAGCAAAACGTGTATGCATTTCTTCTTCGAAAATAATTTCGCCTGTATTCTGACAATAGACTACAGCACCACCTGCTGTCACATCAGGAGCCTCCGGGCTTGCTGCCCATGCAGTTGACACCGTTGCAACCATCATCATTGCAGCAAAGCAGATTGATAAAATTTTTCTTCTTGTTCTTTTTTTCATCAATATTACGCACCAAAGAAATAATCTGCCAACGCATAACCGTCGTCAAAATATTTTCCTTTCTGTCCAGATGTTTCATTGAACTTTCTTTCTGCATCAGGTTCCTTCTCAGCCCTGCTGTCATAGATGACATAAGGAACAGGAGTAGAGGAATGGGTTCTGATGCATAATGGTGTTCTATGGTCTGGCACGATAAGTGCCTTAAATTCTTCTCCGTCTGCACGAAGTGCTTCTACGATTGGTTCTACAATTCTCTTATCAATGTCACCTAAGCAGCTAATCTTTCCTTCCAGATCTCCCTGATGTGCACATTCGTCCGGACCTTCCAGATGCACATAAACGAAGTCTTTGCCGTCTCTGAATTCACGGATTGCAGCCTCTGCCTTTCCTTCAAAGTTGGTATGCAGAGTTCCAGTTGCGCCTTCTACGTCTACAGACTTCAGACCGGCACAGATGGCAATTCCCTTAATCAGATCCACCGCACTGATTGCGGTGCCTTTCAGGCCATATTTATCATAGAACGCGGAAAGCTGCGGTTTCTTGCCCTGGCCCCAAATCCATAATGTATTTGCAGGTCTCAGACCTTTCTCTCTACGCGCTACATTCACCGGATGGTTATTTAAAATCTCATAGCTGGCCTTCATCATGTCGATGATTGGCTGTGCATGAGGGCCCTTTGGTAGATAATCGCCAGCTCTCTGATCCAACACGTCATGTGGCGGCGTAAATTCATATTCCGTTTCTCCGTTATGTACAATCAGACAGTGACGGTAGCTGACACCTGTATGGAACTGGCGTGTTTCATCAGCAAAAGCCTGGTTAACTGCTTTGATCAGTTCTGCCGCTTCTTCTGTAGAAATATCACCTGCACTGTGGTCTTTGATAATCAGGTCTTCGTATTCACCTTCACCTTCTAAGGTGATGATATTGGTTCTGAAAGCCACATCTGTGTCAGACATTTCAATACCAATGCTGGCCGCTTCTAACGGGGAACGGCCGGTCAGGTAAACTGCAGGGTCATAACCCATTACAGATAAGTTAGCCGCGTCACTTCCCGGTGCAATGCCAGGTGGAACAGTTCTTACCATGCCTACTTCGCCTTTGGCTGCCAGGCCATTGATAAAAGGCATTTCTGCCACTTCCAACGGTGTCTTGCCTTCCAGTTTTTCTACCGGTTCGTCGCCTGCACCGTCAGGAACGATTACTAAATATTTCATTACAGGTTCTCCTCTTCAAATTTCTGCATGAAAGCAACCAGCTGCTCAACGCCTTCCTTCGGCATTGCGTTATAAATGCTGGCTCTCATGCCGCCTACACTACGGTGTCCGTTTAAGTTTATCATACCCGCAGCCTTGGCATCGGAAACAAATTTCTTATCTAAATCGCCATCTCCCGTTACGAATACCACGTTCATCAGGGATCTGTCTTCTTTTGCTACCGGACACTTGAACAGTTTGCTCTGGTCGATGAAATCATACAGCATTGCCGCTTTTTCTACGTCAGCTGCATGCATTGCCGCCAAACCGCCCATGTCTTTGATTCGCTTAAATACCAGGCCTGCGATGTAGATAGCAAAGCAAGGTGGTGTATTGTACATAGAATCATTCTTCGCATGAACTTTGTAATCCAGGTAAGTTGGTACAGATGCATCTGCGTGACCAATCAGGTCTTCTCTGATGATAACGATAGTCATACCTGCAGGTCCTACGTTTTTCTGTGCGCCGGCAAAAATCAGCCCAAACTTTGTTACGTCGATTTCTTCACTTAAGATACAGCTGGACATATCTGCAACCAGTGGAATATCACCGGTATCAGGCAGCTCGTTCATATGTGTGCCGTAGATGGTATTGTTATAACATACGTATACGTAGTCTGCATCCGGTCTGATATCTTCCTTCGTAAACTTTGGAATGTATGTAAAAGTATCTTCTTCGGAACTTGCAATCAGACGGATATCTCCAAATTTACATGCTTCCTGATAAGCTTTCTTGCCCCAGGATCCGGCAACTACATAATCAGCCTTCTTAGAGGCTCTCAGCAGGTTTAATGGCACCATTGCAAATTGAAGAGTTCCTCCGCCTTGTAAAAACAGGACTTTGTAGTTATCCGGGATATGCATCAAATCACGCAGATCACGCTCCGCTTCTTCGATGATAGTTCCAAACTCTTTTGAACGGTGACTCATTTCCATGACAGACTGACCGCAGCCTTTGTAATCAGCAAGATTTGCAGCTGCATCTTCAATTACATCCAGCGGTAGCATAGATGGTCCTGCGGAAAAATTAAATACTCTGTTTGTCATTTGTTTTGTCCCCTTCCATTGAATTTCTAATCTTTTGTTAAAATATGTTGCTAAATATTATAGCACTTTAGTCCTTGAAAGTAAAGGAATTCGGTGTTATAATTCATTCTAATTACTAGATAAACGAGGAGGTACAATTATGTATAAAATTGCAACATTAAATAAGATTTCACCAGTCGGCTTAGCTCATTTCGACAACAGCTATTGTATTTCTGACGAAGTCTCCTGTTCCTCTGGTATCTTAGTAAGAAGTCAGGATATGCATGACATGGAATTTGACCGTCAGCTGCTGGCCATTGCCAGAGCAGGTGCCGGCGTTAACAACATTCCGCTGGAAAGATGCGCAGAAGAAGGTATCGTTGTATTTAACACCCCTGGTGCAAATGCCAACGCAGTAAAGGAACTGACCCTTGCAGGCCTGTTTCTGGCTGCCAGAAATATTCCAGCCGGCATTGCATGGGCTTCTTCACTGACAGAGAACGTAAGCAAAGCCGTAGAAAAAGGCAAGAGCCAGTTCGCAGGCACTGAAATCAAAGGCAAGACCTTAGGTGTCATTGGTCTGGGTGCTATCGGTGGTATGGTAGCCAACGCAGCCGTAGACTTAGGTATGAAAGTCATAGGCTACGATCCATATTTCAGCGTAAAAGCGGCGCATCAGTTATACAGCTGTGTCGATGTAAAAGCAGAACTGGAAGATTTACTGCCGGTATGCGATTATGTTTCCATTCACATTCCAGCCACTGATACAACAAAAGGCATGTTTAACGCTGAACTTTTCGAACAGATGAAAGACGGTGTCATCCTGCTCAATTTCTCCAGAGACAAGCTGGTTAACGAATCCGATCTGCTTGCTGCTGTTGAATCCGGTAAACTGGGTAAATATGTATGTGACTTCGCTACCGACGGCACACTAAATAAAGAAAATATTATCGTTATGCCGCACTTAGGTGCTTCTACAGAAGAAGCAGAAGACAACTGTGCGACAATGGCAGTATGTCAGATGCGTGACTATATCGAAAACGGTAATATTGTAAACTCCGTAAACTTCCCTGCTGTAAACCTGGGTCCAATGAAGGGTGACAACAGAATCTGTCTGATGACAAAGGGCGAACCGTATCCGGTGAAACTGGCTGCAGCTATGTTTGCCAACATTAATATTAAAGCGATCGCAGGCGGTACACGCGGTGCATACGGATATGCACTGATTTCTACAGACGATGTCATTACATCCGTCCCTGCAGTAGACGGCGTCATTCGTGTCAGAGTCATCCAGCCGGACGAATTCTAAATTTTATATTAAAAGCACAAAAAGAGACCTTATCAAAAGGTCTCTTTCTTTTTTATGTATACTCTATGATTCTTATTCAAAAATTCTTCTAACTTCCAGTACCGGCTTTCCGGAATAATTCAAGCCTGTAATATCAATTCCATAGCCATAGTCAATTGCGTGAACAATCTGTCCGCCGCCAATATAAATAGCGCAATGGTTTGCATAGCATACGATATCACCCGGCTGTGCATTATCAAGAGAAACACCTCTTCCGTAGTTTCTCATCCAGTTTGCACCATGTGGAAGGCTTACACCAAATTGATTATAGACTGCCATTACAAATCCGGAACAGTCTGCACCATGTGTCAGAGAAGATCCACCGTATTCATATGGATTTCCTACAAACTGTACCGCAAAATCAGCAACAGCCTGTCCGCTTCCAGAGTAAGTTTCTCCATCGCTATGCCAGGATGAGGAAGTTTCAGCAGAAACGGTTTCTCCTGTTCCAACTAACACAATCTCCTTCTGTGCTTCTTTCAGAATTTCTTTTTTCTTTTCAACAACTTTTGTCGGCTTTCCGTTTACGGAAGTAATCAGTTCTGTTACCTTTTTCTTTCCGTTTTTCCCTTCCTGGTCAACTTTAGTAACACCTACAGGAAGATCGTCTGTCTCCTCTTCCTCGATTTCATACTCAATTTCCTTTGTAGAAGTAATCAGCTGTACAGTTTCTACATCCACAATAGGATTTAATTCAGAAAGAGATAACTTATCACCTGGATAGATATCTTCCAAGTCAATATCAGGGTTCATCTCTTCGATTTCCGCAATGGAATAGTCATGGTCGTAGGCAATGTCCCAAATGGTATCACCTTCTTCTACCTCATAAGTAACAACCTCTTCGTCTCCTGTCAGCAGATGTTCAATTAATCCATCTGCCTCTTTTGTCAGTTTTGGCGCTTCCTTTTCTCGGTAAGATGTCATAACCACTGTCATAGCCGGCGTAATCTCAACAGACTCCACCTTTGCATCTTTCACTACATAATGATTTTCTATTTCTTCGATGACTGCTTTTGCCTCGTCTTCTGTTGCGAAAACAGCGATAGTATCTTCTCCAATCTTTAAATCCCAGTAATCTACTGTAGCAAAATAATTTGCCAGGAATATAATTCCCCCAATCGCGGCTGCAATGCATACTGCTACCACTGCTCCAATGATTGCTTTTTTCTTTGTCATATCAAAACCTATTTCTTTCTCTACACAAATTGTCCTGTCTTTTTGCAGGTGTTATCTTACTTTATATACAGCAGAATGTCAACCTTTTCATAAATGTTTCACAAAATCTTCAAAATAAAAAAACGGCAAATCCATTGAAAATAAATGGATTCCACCGTTTTAATTATTTCTGCAAAAAGTTAACGCCCTTATTCATAACGTTCGATTAATTTGTATAATATTTCATCAAATTTTTCATCTGGCGTTAATGTATGCACTCGTGTTTCATCGTTGAGCATTACCTGAATCGCACCATGCAGGTTTTGAATTTTGATTCGCTCACATCCTGCCTGATATTCACCGTCTAAAGTCCATGGCATGTCCGGATCTGCGATAATCTCCAAATTACCTGTGGAAAAGAATGTAACCATTGGTGAGTTCACAAAATTCTGTGTTGCTAAGGCGCCTAGCATCTGATTCAATTCCAGAACATTATTCGGTTTCTTAATCAGCATAACCTCAAATTTTCCGTCGGTCATATCCACGATTTTTTCCGACAATGTCAAGACCCCTGCTACAGAAGTAGAGTTACAGATAGCTCCAAAGAGATACTCGCCTTCATAAGTCTCATATTCGGTGTGAAACGTCAGCTTTAATGGTTTAATAGACGGAATATCCTTGATCCCTTCTAACACATAAGCCAAATGGCCCAAAGTATTTTTTAAATTCTGTGGTGCAGAGTAAGAAGTCTTTGTAAAGGCTCCAAAAGATGCTACGTAAGAGAAATGTCTGCCGTTGAAATCCCCAACATCCAACGTATGAATCGTTCCGTCTACAATGCTTTTTGCAGATGCTACGACATCTTTCGTCAAGCCTAAGCTGCTACCAAAGTCGTTGGTGCTTCCTGCCGGAATATAACCGATTCTAACATCCAGCTTAGCGCTTAAAACACCATCCATAACTTCATTGAATGTACCATCACCGCCAATGGCCACAATTAAATCATATTCATTTCCGTTCGCCATCACAAAATCCGTAGCATCGCCTCGCTTTTGGGTGATTGCAACAGTTGTTTCATAGCCTCCCTTATGGAACACCTCCAGGATTTCAACAAAGTTTTTATTTGCCTGTTTCGTTCCTGCCTGTGGGTTCAAAATGATGTATGCTTTCTTCATAGTCTCTCTTCCTTTCTCAAATTCCCTTTTGTATCTCTCCACACCTTATTAAATATAATGCCAAGTCCCAACGCCCAGGATAAGAAATAAAACCAAAACAGTAATGCCACAATGCTGGCCAGTGAGCCATAGATGATATCATAATTTACCGCATAATTTGCATACGAAGAATAACAAATGGTCACAACCAGCATACCGACTGCCCCAAAGCAGCTTCCCGGCAATACTTCTTTATACTCCAGCTTCTCGTAAGGCAGTACATAATATAAGTACGAAACCATTAAGAAGTACAATGCACCCGCCAGCGGCCAGCGCACCCAGGTCCAAAGGGTGTTAATAATGCTACCCTCAACCAAAGGTCCCATAATCAAAGTGAGAAGCACCTTTCCATATACCAGTATGATAACAACAAAGGCAATGGTAAACAACGTCAACGCCATTGTCTTAATGGAGCGCACACGTTCACGGAAAAAGCCACCTGTGAACTGACCACTGGAATAAGTATAATTTGTAATTCTCATCAATGAAAACTGCGCTCTGGACGATGCCCACAGGGCCATCAAAATCATGATAATGTTAGACGTCGCCGCACCTGAAGGTCTTGCATAAAGAACCGTCATCAGCGTATCTGCCATCTTCGGCGCAACATATAATTCAATCCATCCTACCAGCATATCCATGGAAATTTCCAGCAACCCCAGAATCTGTGACAAAACAATCAAAGTCGGCATCAAAGACAACATGATATAAAATGACATCTGGGCGGCAAATCCCTGATAATACGGATCACGGAACTGTTTAATTCCAAGTAAAATCATCTGCAGCAATCTGCTCTTCATGAATGCTTATTTCCTTTCTGTAAGCAGTCTTTCTAACTCAACCAGAGCTACTGCTCTATGGCTGATTTCATTCTTCTCTTCCGGAGAAAGTTGTGCAAACGTTCTCTGGAAACCATCCGGCACAAATAACGGATCGTATCCAAATCCATTTTCCCCAGCTGGAGCATCAATAATGTGACCTGGACATTCTCCTCTTGCTGTGATTGCTTCACCGTCAGGGAACACCATCGTAATTACAGATACAAATTTTGCTCTTCTTTCCTTGTACGGTACATCTGCCAGCAACGTCAGCAGTTTTTCGTTGTTCTTTGCATCATTACCGTCTTCGCCGGCAAATCTTGCGGAATACACCCCTGGTGCACCACCTAAGTAATCTACCATCAGGCCGGAATCATCAGAAATGGTGGTCTTTCCACACATCTTCATGATTTCATAAGCCTTCTTGTAGGAGTTTTCCTCGAAAGTTTCTCCATCTTCTTCGATTTCAATCTTTGGCACGCCTGCATCATCTCTGGAGATGATTTCCATGCCGAATTTTTTTAAAATTGCCTGCATCTCATCAATTTTATGCTTGTTTCTGGATGCTGCTACGATAATTTCCTTCATTCTAAAATCCATCCTTTTCCTTGTCCGTCTGTCGGCTATAACATGGCCTTCTGCATTTCATGCAGTTCTCTGCAGCCTTTTTCTGCCAGTTCTAACAGATCCATCAGGTCTGTCTTGGAGAATGGGGCTTCCTCACCAGTTCCCTGCACTTCGATAAATTCGCCCTTGTCTGTCATGATGACATTCATATCTACCTTGGCATTGGAGTCTTCTGCATAACGCAAGTCCAGCAGCTTTTCACCGTCTACGATACCTACACTGATAGCAGATACACAGGCTGTTACAGGAATCTCTTCAATCATGCCCTGTTCCTTCATCCACTGCATCGCCTGCACCATGGCAACATAAGCCCCTGTAATGGAAGCGGTTCTTGTGCCGCCATCTGCCTGAATGACATCGCAGTCAATCCAAATGGTTCTTTCACCCAGTTTTTCCATGTCTACAACGGAACGCAGAGATCTGCCGATCAGTCTCTGGATTTCCACAGATCTGCCGTCCTGCTTGCCCTTATCTCTCTTTTTTCTTGTACCTGTGGAACCTGGCAGCATGCCATATTCTGCAGTAACCCAGCCCTTGCCGGTTCCTACCAGATGTCTTGCAGTGCTGTCTTCAACGGACGCTGTACAAATGACTTTTGTATTACCCATTTCAATCAAAACAGACCCCTGTGGGCTCATCAGGTAATTGTCTGTCATCTTTACATTTCTTAATGCATCAAAGCTTCTATCTGTTCTCATATTTATTACCTCTTATCATATTCTAACAATAAATTATACCATATATTACAATCTTGTGCTATACTTGTGCTACAATAAATTAGTATACCAAACAGAGGAGTGTAAATACAATGAAGGTAATCGTTTTAGACGCATATTCCATTAATCCCGGCGACTTAGACTGGGCCCCGGTAGAAGCAATCTGTGATTTTACCAGTTATGACCGCACAAAAGAGGAAGAAGTCATCGAAAGACTCAAGGACTGCGACGGATTCTTTGTCAGCAAAGTAGACATTACCAGAGAAATCATGGAAAGCTGCCCAAAATTGAAGTTTATCGGTATTACTGCAACCGGATACGACAATGTCGATTTAGATGCGGCAAAAGAGCTGGGCATCGCTGTATGTAACGTTCCAGCTTACTCCACAGAAGCGGTTGCACAACACGCCTTTGCTTTGATCTTAGAACTTTCAAACTTTGTCGGAAGCTACAATGCAGCCGTACAGGCAGGTGAATGGTACCGCAGTGTGGACTTCACCTTTATTAACGAGTCTCTGACTCTGCTGGATGGAAAATCCCTGGGTATTATCGGCTACGGCAACATTGGTAAGCGTGTTGCCCGCATCGGAGAAGCCTTCGGCATGAAAATCAACGTTTACAGCCAGAATCCAGAAGCTGCGCAGAAGTCTGACTACGTAACTCTGCATTGCCCGGCTACTGCTGAAAACAGAGGATTCATTAACAAAGACTTCATTGCCGGCATGAAAGACGGTGCTGTATTAATCAACACGGCCAGAGGTGCTTTAATTAACGAAGAAGATCTGGCTGATGCCCTGAAATCCGGTAAGCTGGCTGCAGCAGGCGTTGATGTTCTGTCTTGTGAACCACCAGTAAATCCGCATCCGCTCATCGGCCTTCCAAACTGTATCCTGACACCACATAACGCTTGGATGCCAAAGGAAACAAGAAAAAAAGTCATCGACATCTGTGCGAAAAATCTGAACGGTTTCTTACAGGGAGAATCCGTAAACCGTCTGGTATAATATGTCAAAAACAAACAAGGAGCTCTTCATTACGAAGAGCTCCTTTTGTAATTTTCATGGTTAAATCAGCAGGAATGCTGCATAAGCCAGCACAACGCCTACAGGACACAGCACTTGTGTCTTTTTGTTTCTGAACTTTAACATCGTGTACAACAGTAATGTAGCTGTCATACCGCACGCCATTAGCTTCACCACTTCCATGCCTGGTTCCATATAAATCTGTCTGTTTACAGTAACAAAGTCTGCTGCAACCAGAATCAGGAAGTTAAACAAATTGCTGCCGACAATATTTCCAACTGCAATGTTGTAGTTTTTCAATTTGAACAGACGTAAGGACGTGGTCAGTTCCGGAACAGAAGTTGCTACGCCCAAAAGAATCGCTCCTGTCCATGTCTTTGTCAGTTCAATCTTGTCAGAAATCTCATTGGTCAGCACAGTTAATAAGGTACTTGCAATAACCAGCGCGATAGCTGTAACAGCAAATCTTGTGATAAGCCTGTCAGGACGCTGTTTTCCATCTGCCATTTTACGGGCCTGATACTGAATCATTTCATCGTCAGCTTTTGAATCATCTGCAATTGCCAGGTACTTCGCTCCCAGTAAATATACGATAACAATCAGAACAGAAGTAATGTTGATATGCAGAATATCGAAGTTCACAATATGTCCATAATTCAAAGAGAGTAACAGGTACATGATGAATACAATTAACGCTACATGTCTGTAACTTCTAGAGATTCTGCCCTTTGTAAACCTTCTGGAATAAGCCAGAATAATCACAGATAATGCAACCAGATTAAAGAGATCACTGCCCAGTACATTTCCTACGCAAAGTTCCGGGTGACCCAACAAAATTGTTGCGGATACACTGGTAAACAACTCCGGCAAAGATGTTACGCCAGATAGTAAAATACCACCCAGAAAGGCTCCTGAAAGTTTTGTATTTCTATCAATGCTGTCTACATAGTCAGATATTTTAATGGATAATACGACAACGATGGCTGCCATAATCAAGTAAGCTAAATAAATCACGTTTTCTCTCCTGTCGATTACATAAATTTACCCAATTATAATTTTACCACATGCCACTTTGGCCTGTCAACGCAGTGCTACTCTTGTCATTTTTCTTTTTCTATGTTAGAATGGGCGTATTAATCTAAAAAGATATCACACAAGGGAGAAGAGAATATGTTAATCAGACAATCCGCCGAAGATTACTTCGAAACCATATATATGTTAAAGCAGAAAAACGGTTCTGTACGCGCCATTGATGTGGTAAATGAGCTGGGCTTCTCCAAGCCTACTGTCAGCGTAGCTATGAAGAAGTTCCGCGAAAACGGTTTTGTTACCGTTGACGAAGCAGGCCACATCGAACTGACAGACGCAGGCCTTTCCATTGCGAAGAAAACATTCGAAAAGCACAGCGTGCTGTCTCAGATGCTGATGATGCTGGGTGTCAGTGAGGAAACTGCGTTAGAAGACGCCTGCCGCATGGAGCATGGCCTCAGCGATGAGAGTTTTGTGGCAATGAAAAAGCATTTAGAAACCTTTGGAAAAAGATAAAAAAAAGCTGATTTTCATAATGAAAATCAGCTTTTTTAAATTACGCCTTCAGTAAATCTTCCAGGTATTCTACAACCTTTGCTGCTTCTGCACAAGGCAGTGTTTCTACTGCACCCTTGTCGCAGGAAGATGCAACGGCGCTATCCATTGGTAACTTTGTTACGCTCATGATGCCGTACTTCGCAGCGATTTCATCGATGTGGCTTTCGCCGAAGATTTTGTGCTCTACTTCGCAGTGCGGGCACTTGAAGTAGGACATGTTTTCTACAATACCTAATACAGGTACGTCCATTAAGTCTGCCATCTTCACAGCCTTTTCCACAATCATGGAAACCAGTTCCTGTGGAGATGTTACAATGATGATACCGTCTACAGGCAGGCTCTGGTATACAGTCAGTGCTACGTCACCTGTACCAGGAGGCATGTCCACGAACATTACGTCGATGTCACCCCAGCATACGTCGCTCCAGAACTGTTCTACAACGCCGCCAACAACAGGACCTCTCCAAACTACAGGATCAGTGTCATTTTCTAATAACAGGTTGATGGACATTACTTTGATACCCAGTAATGTTTCAACCGGCATGATCATTTCGCCGTTACCCATTGCTTTCTCAGTGATACCGAAAGCCTTTGGGATGGATGGGCCAGTGATATCTGCATCCAGAATCGCTACTTTCTTGCCCTGTCTTGCTGCAGCAACAGCCAGCTGGGAAGTCACTGAGGACTTACCTACGCCACCCTTACCGCTGACAACGCCGATGACTTTCTTTACGTTGGAAAACTGATTCATAGGCGCCTTCTGG
>JAZUBY010000006.1:0-19704 GCA_045638885.1 Emergencia sp.
ATCTGGCACGTGCCAAGTACCGTGTGGTAGTTGTAGAAAAAGAAAATTTCGGCGGGCAGATTCGTATTACCCACGAAGTCGTAAACTATCCTGGTGTTGCTAAGACCAGTGGCGCAGAGCTGACAGAAACCATGCGTAAACAGGCGGAAAGCTTTGGTGCGGAGTTTATGCTGGCAGAAGTAGAGAAACTGGAACTTGCAGGTGACGTGAAAACAGTACACACCAGCAAAGGTCCGTTGCAGGCTTTCGGCGTTCTGCTTGCTACCGGCGCCCATCCTAGAATGATTGGATTCAAAGGGGAAGAAGAATTCAGAGGACGCGGCGTAGCATACTGTGCAACTTGTGACGGTGAGTTCTTCACAGGCAAAGATGTTTTCGTGGTAGGCGGCGGTTTCGCTGCGGCGGAGGAAGCGGTCTTTCTGACCAAGTATGCGAGACAGGTAACCATCCTGGTTCGAAAAGATGATTTTTCCTGTGCAGCCACAGCGGCAGAACAGGCAAGAAACCACGAGAAAATAAAGATTTTGTATAACACAGAAGTGGAAGAAGTATTGGGAGATGCTGCACTGCGTAAGATCCGCTATCGCAATAACAAGACCGGCGAAGTGGAAGAATTCGCAGCAGCAGAAGGTGATAACTTAGGGGTATTCGTATTTGCAGGATACGCACCGGCGACTTCCCTGGTGGAAGGTATGGGCGTAACCGATGAAGATGGATACATCCTTACTGACCGTAACCAGAAGACAGCCATCGAGGGTTTCTATGCAGCAGGCGATGTCTGTGCAAAGTCTCTGAGACAGGTGGTAACTGCAGTCGGTGACGGCGCGGCAGCGGCAACAGAACTGGAAAAACATGCATCTGCAATGCAGAAAAAGACCGGACTGAAGCCGGAACTACCGGAAGCACCAAAGCAGCAGGAAGCCGCAAAGACACAGTCAGAAGCAAAGGCAACTACACCAAAGCCATCCGGCAGCCTCTTTGATGAGGCGATGCTGGCACAGCTGAATACAGTATTCGGCCGTATGGCAAGTTCGCTGGTTCTGAAACTGTATTTAGATGACAGACCTGTTTCTTCCGAGCTGAAAGGCTATATGGAGGAACTGGCAAAACTGACAGATAAGCTGTCTGTGGAAGTGGTAAATGGCCATGATGAACCACATGCACCATCTGTAAGAGTTTACAGAGAAGATGGCAGCTGGAGCGGTCTGGCATTCCATGGCGTTCCAGGCGGTCACGAGTTTACATCCTTTGTTTTAGGATTATACAACGCAGCAGGTCCGGGACAGCCGCTGGATGAAGCAGTTATGGAAGGTGCAAAGGCAATTGCAGAACAGAAGGACGTGAAAATTCTGGTGTCCTTATCCTGCACTATGTGTCCGGAACTGGTAACTGCAACGCAAAGACTGGCAGCCCTGAATCCGAATATTACTGCTCAGGTTTATGATCTGAATCACTTCCCGGAAATCAAAGACAAGTACAACGTGATGAGCGTGCCTTGTTTGGTTGTTAACGACGGACAGCAGATTTCCTTCGGTAAAAAGAATGCAGCACAGGTATTGGAACTGCTGAACAAGTAAATATGTAAATCACAGGGAGACCTTTTTCATGGGTCTCTCTTTTTTTCATGACAGAATTTTGCAGTTATGGTATAATACTTATGTTATGGATAAAAATCAATTAAGAGAAAATGCAATAACTGAATATAGAAGATGGCTTGCGGCGGCAGAGGGAAATGCACCGCTGAAAGCAGAACTTTTGGAACTGGCTGAAAACGAAGATGAACTGATCGATTCTTTTGCCCAGCATCTGAAATTTGGAACTTCCGGACTTCGTGGTATTTTGGGCGTGGGTACAAACCGACTCAACGAGTATGTGGTCCGCCGTACTACACAGGGGTTTGCTAACTATTTGAAGAAGAATTTGGAGGCACCTTCTGTTGTTATCGCCTATGATACCAGAAAGAACTCCAGACTTTTTGCAGAAGAGACCGCAAAGGTGCTTCGCGGCAACGATGTGAAGGTTTATCTCTTCCCGAAACTGGCCACCGTATCTCTGTTGTCTTATGCCATTGAGGCTCTGAACTGTGACATGGGCATCATGATTACGGCAAGCCACAATCCGAAGATTTACAATGGTTATAAAGTATATAACAAAGATGGTTACCAGATTATCGGCAGCGTTGCAGATGCTATTTTAGCGGAAATCGGAGAAATCGATTTCTTTGATGAAATCCCGCAGACAGAAGAGGGTATTTTAGATGCGCCAGATACAGTCGGTGAAGCTTTTGTAAAAGATATCATCGATTTTCTGCCAAAGCTGGATAAGGAAACACTGAATTCCGTTCATGCGGTTTATACACCGCTCAACGGCACAGGGAATAGCTATGTTCGCAAAGTTCTGGCTGAAATCGGCTATGAAAACCTGGATATCGTAACCATTCAGGAAGAACCGGACGAAGAGTTTACAACCTGTCCATCACCAAATCCGGAGAAGATTACGGCTTTTGCGGAAGGGTTCAAAGTTCTAAACGAAGTTAAGGCTGATATCATTATTGCAACAGACCCTGACTGTGACCGTGTGGGTGCCTGTATCAAACACGGCGGCATGAATGCGCTAATCACAGGCAATCAGCTGGGGGCTTTGATGCTGGATTATCTTTGTCAGGTAAAACCGCCGAAAGCGGGGCAGATGGTTATTAAGAGCATCGTGACCACGCCTTTGACGGAGCGTATTGCCCGGGAAAACGGTTTGGAAATGGTCAACACGCTGACTGGTTTCAAATATATCGGTGAGATGATAACAGATCTTCGCAAAAAAGGAGAGGGCTGGCGCTATTACTTCGGTTGTGAAGAAAGCCACGGTTATCTGATGGACGGTTTTATCCGCGATAAGGACGGTGTCAGTGCAGCGGCTCTGGTGCTTTCTATGGCAGCTTATCACAAAGCGAGAGGCAAAGATTTGGTAGAGCGTCTGAGAGAACTCTATGAAATTTACGGTCCGTGCAAAGACAAGACCAGAAACTATGAGTTTTATGGGCCTTATGCAGGTATTGCCATGGCAAAGGTGATGAATTACTTCCGTAATGAGGTGAAGAATCATATTGGCGATAAGAAAATTGTGTCAATCACAGACTATCTTGGAGATACGGGTCTGCCAAAATCAGATGTGCTGAAGTATGTGTTGGAAGATGGAACGGAACTGATTATTCGTCCATCAGGCACAGAAACCAAGATTAAAGTCTATTTCTTTGAAAGCAGCTCTGACGGAGCGCTGGAAAAAGCCATAAAATCTATGATTGAGGCCTTCAAAGAATGCTAAATTCATGGACATGACTTTGAATTTGTGATAAAATTTTATAGATATGCAAGTACTTTCAGGAGGAAATTAATATATGGAAAAATTAGGTTTAAATCAAATCAGACAGATGTTCCGCGACTTTTATGTAAGCAAAGAACACTATGCTGGCGGAAGCTCTTCCTTAATTCCAAAGAATGATAAGTCTCTGTTACTAATCAACTCTGGTATGGCGCCGCTGAAGAATTACTTTGCAGGCGTGGAAACACCACCGGCACCAAGAATGACTACATGTCAGAAGTGTATCAGAACTGGCGATATCGATAACGTAGGTATCACATCCAGACACGGTACATTCTTTGAAATGCTGGGCAACTTCTCCTTTGGCGACTACTTCAAGGAACAGTCCTTACAGTGGGGATGGGAGTTCATCACAGAGTATTTGAAGATGCCGGCAGATAAGATTTGGGCAACAGTATATTTAGATGACGATCAGGCAGTAGAAATCTGGAAGAAGATTGGATTACCTGAAGAAAGAATCGTTAGATTAGGAAAAGATGACAACTTCTGGGAAATTGGCCTTGGTCCTTGTGGTCCTTGTTCCGAATTATATTTCGACAGAGGCGAAGAATACGGTTGTGGCAGCCCTGACTGTAAGCCAGGTTGTGACTGTGACAGATATTTAGAATTCTGGAACCACGTATTCACACAGTTCTCCAGAGAAGAAGACGGAAGCTACTCTAACTTAGAACATCCAAACATCGATACCGGTATGGGTCTGGAAAGAATGGCTTGCATTATGCAGGGCGTAGATTCTATCTTTGATATCGATACAATCAGACATATTTTAAATGGTGTTGTAGAAAAATGTGGTGTGAAGTACGAAGATGGTAAGGCAAAGACTGATGTTTCCATCAGAATTATCACAGACCATCTGCGTTCCATGGTATTTATGATTTCTGATAACATTACACCTTCCAACGAAGGCAGAGGTTATGTTCTGAGAAGAATCATCAGAAGAGCAATCAGACACGGTAAGTTATTAGGAATCGAAGGTAAATTCTTAGTTGAATTATCCAACCGTGTGATCGAAGTTTCCGGTGAAGCTTATCCTGAACTGGTAGAAAAGAAGGCTATGATTCAGACTGTCATCGACAGAGAAGAAGAAGGCTTTGCATCTACACTGAACCAGGGTAGTGCAATCCTGAAGGAATACGTAGATGAAGTAAAGGCTGCAGGCTCTGATGTGTTAGACGGCGAAAAGGTTTTCAAGCTGTATGACACTTACGGCTTCCCACTGGAACTGACAGAAGAAATCCTGGCAGAAGACGGCATCAAGGTTGATGTAGACGGCTTCAAGGCTCATATGCAGGAACAGAAGGAAAAGGCAAGAGCAGGCAGAAAAGATACTTCCGGCGAAGCATGGAAGGATGCAGACGTAGAGCTGAACTTACCTGAAACTGTATTCACAGGATACGAAACATTAGAAGATACAGCAACTGTTTTAGCAATCTATAAGGATGGCGAAGAAGCAGAAGCTGCTGATACATTTGAAAATGCAGTGATTTATCTGGATAAGACGCCATTCTACGCAGAAGGCGGTGGACAGGCGACTGACACAGGTATTATGTTTACCGGTGATGCCCATGTGAAGGTGATTTCTGTTACAAAGAAACAGGGTCTGTTCGCACACAAAGTATTAGTAGAAAAGGGTACTCTGGCAAAGGGTGCAGAAGTAAACTGTAGCGTAAACGTATTTACACGTAATGCAACAGCAAGAAACCATACTGCAACCCACTTACTGCAGAAAGCATTAAGAGACGTTGTAGGCTCCCACGTTGAGCAGGCGGGCTCCAGCGTAAATGAAGAAGAATTGAGATTTGACTTTTCTCACTACGAAGCAGTAACAGCTGAACAGTTAGAACAGGTTGAATTATTAGTTAATCAGAAGATTATGGAATTCTTACCAGTTACTACATGTGAAGCTACTATGGCAGAAGCACAGGAAATGGGTGCTATGGCACTGTTCGGTGAAAAGTATGGTGATAAGGTAAGAGTTGTAAACGCAGGCGACTGGTCTGTAGAACTTTGCGGCGGTACTCACGTTGCAAACACAGGACAGATCGGTGTATTCAAGATTGTCAGCGAAGGCGGCGTAGCATCCGGTGTTCGTCGTATCACAGCGGTAACAGGTATGGGCGTTCTGGTAAAAGCACAGGAAGCGGAAATGACAGTGAAGAACATCGCTGAAACTCTGAAATCCAACGTAGCTGCAGTAGAGCAGAAGGCGGCATCCGTTGTAGAAGAACTGAAGGCTGTAAAGAAGGAATTAGAAGACTTCAAGAAAGCTGCTATGGGCAGTGAAGTTGATGATATGGTTGCATCTGCAAAAGAAATTAACGGTGTGAAGCTGGTTATGAAGGAATTTGCTGATTACAACATCAACGACTTAAGAGGCCTGTCTGATGACATCAAGGCACAGCACAAGGGTGTTATGATGGTATTTGCTACTGTAAATGGTCCTAAAGTTACCTTCCTTGTATCCCTGACAGATGACCTGTTAGATAAGGGCTTACACGCTGGCAAGATGATCAAAGAAATCGCAGCAGCATGCGGCGGTGGCGGTGGCGGTAAAGCCGACATGGCACAGGCAGGTGCAAAGGATCCAAGCAAGATTTCCGAAGCATTTGCAGTTGCGGAAAATCTGTTAGCATAGTATACTATAAACAATAAATAAAGGAGGTCGTTACTGTGGAAAGAAAGACAATCATGTTTGACGCAGCAAAGACACAGCAGAAGACAACAAAGGAAGTATTAGAAACAGTTTATGCTGCATTAGAAGAAAGAGGATATAATGGAATTGACCAGATGGTAGGATACATTCTTTCTGGCGACCCATCATATATCACAAGCTATAACAATGCGAGAACAATGATCAGCCGCATTGACAGAGATGATTTAGTAGAAGAAATCTTAAAGGATTATCTGAGAAAATAGAAAGTCGGTTTCGACAATTGAAAAGAGGTCGGCTTTTGTAAAAGAGGAAAATGCAGATCAGGCATTTTCGCATTATAACGTGTCAAAAGTCGGCAGGGGATTTTAACCTGCCGATTTTTTGCAATGTGACGAGGAATTTTACACTGGAGGATATTTTATGAAGAAAATTGCCCTTGATGTAGGCGACAAAACAGTAGGAATTGCCCTGAGTGACGAGCTGGGAATTACTGCACAGGGACTGATGACACTGGAACGTGTCGGTATCCGTAAGGACACTACCAAAGTTTTAGATTTAGTAAAGGAACATAACTGTGACACCATTGTCATCGGCCTTCCAAAGAAATTGGACGGTACAGACAGCATCCAGACGGAAAAGGTTTATGAGTTCCGTACCATGCTGGAAAATAAGATGCGCAGCACAGGTATGAAAGATATCGAAGTGGTTTGGCAGGATGAAAGACTGACCACTGTTATGGCGGAAAAAGTTCTCATCGAAGCCGATGTAAGCCGCAAAAAGAGAAAACAGGTTATCGATAAACAGGCAGCGGTTCTGATTATGCAGAGCTACCTGGACAGCCTGGCTTTCCAGAAAAAATAAGGAAACTAAAACACGAACGAATGTACGTAATATGTGCATAAAAGTTCGTAATTTTGACGGGTTTTGACGAAAAATATACATTTTCGTTCGAAAATATACGAATTTACTGAACGAATAATTGAACCATAGGCAACCACATGGTAAAATATAAAGGTTGGAATTGACAATAATGGAGGTTGAAATATATGAAGAAAATTGGAATTCTGATGGGAAGTGCAAGTGACCTTCCTGCAGTAGAAAAAGCAATGAAAACATTAGACCAGTTCGGCGTTCCTTTCGAAGTACATGTATACTCCGCACACAGAACACCAGCTGAAGTAAAAGAATTCACAGCAAATGCAAGAGCTAACGGTTTTGGTGCCATTATCTGTGCAGCAGGTAAGGCAGCTCACTTAGCAGGTGCTGTTGCAGCTGCAACAACACTACCGGTTATCGGTATTCCTGTAATGGGTTCCGCACTGGGCGGCATGGATGCTCTGCTGGCAACTGTACAGATGCCAGGCGGTAGTCCAGTTGCAACTGTTGCAATCAACGGTGCAGAAAACGCTGCTTTATTAGCAATTCAGATGCTGGGTATCGAAGATGCAGAGTTAGCTGCAAAATTAGATGCACAGAGAGCAGAAGCTGCAGCTAAGGTTTTAGCAGACAGCAAGAAAGTTGAAGAACAGTTCAACAAATAACATCGTTCACATTTAGTAAAATTAAAATATTTCATAATAGCATTTTAGAAAAAAAGGAGAAAAAACTATGGATCATAAGAATTCTTTCTCTGCCAGCTACGCTGCTGCTGGTGTAGACATCACTGCAGGTTACAAGTCTGTAGAACTTATGAAGAAGCATGTTGCAAGAACACGTACAGAAGGCTGTGTAGATGACGTAGGCGGCTTTGGCGGCTGCTTCAGCCTTGCTAGCATCGCTGGCATGGAAGAGCCAATCACAGTTTCCGGTACAGACGGTTGCGGTACAAAGGTTAAATTAGCAATTTTAATGGACAAGCACGATACAATTGGTATCGACTCCGTAGCGATGTGTGTAAACGACATCATTTGCGTAGGTGCGAAACCATTATTCTTCTTAGACTATATTGCATGCGGCAAGAATAAGCCTGAAAAGATTGCAGAAATCGTATCTGGCGTTTGCGAAGGCTGTGTACAGTCTGGCGCAGCATTAATCGGTGGCGAAACTGCAGAACACCCAGGTCTGATGCCAGAAGATGATTATGACTTAGCTGGTTTCACTGTTGGTGTTGTTGACAAGCCAAAGATGATTGACAACTCCAGAATGGCAGTAGGCGACGTAGTCATCGGTTTACCATCCACTGGTATTCACTCCAACGGATTCAGCTTATGCCGTAAGGTTTTTGATATTGATAACAACAATCCTGAAATCTACGTATCTCGTGAAGAATTAGGCGGTAAGAGCATTGCAGAAGCATTACTGGAGCCAACTAAGATTTACGTAAAGCCAGTTTTAGCTTTAATCGAAAAGGTAGACGTAAAGGGTATTTCTCACATCACTGGCGGCGGTTTCTACGAAAACATTCCTCGTTCCATTCCTGATGGATTATGCGCAAAGATTGACAGAGAAGCTGTTAAGGTTCTGCCAATCTTCGACCTGATCATGAAGTGGGGCGATGTTCCTGAAAGAGATATGTTCAACACATACAACATGGGTGTAGGTATGACAGTTGTTGTTCCTGCTGCTGAAGTTGAAACTTCCCTGGAAATTTTACAGGAAAACGGCATCGATGCTTACGTAATCGGTGAAATTATCGAAGGCGAAGAGAAGGTGATTCTGTAATGACTAGAATTGCAGTACTGGTATCCGGCGGCGGTACCAACTTACAGGCTTTGATCGACGCACAGAAGAGCGGCATCATCAAAAACGGTGAAATCGTTCTGGTTGCATCCAACAAAGCTGACGCTTTTGCACTGGAAAGAGCGAAGAACAACGACATCGAAGGCTTTGTCATGAAGGACGAAGCTGACCTGCTGGCAAAGCTGGCAGAAGAGAAAATCGATTTGATTGTTCTGGCAGGCTTCCTAAAGATCTTAAGTGAAGATTTCATCCGTGCATACGAAGACAGAATCATTAACATCCACCCATCCCTAATTCCTTCCTTCTGTGGCAAGGGGGCATACGGTTTGAAGGTTCACGAAATGGCACTGGAATACGGTGTGAAAGTGACAGGCGCGACAGTGCACTTTGTCAATGAAATTCCTGATGGCGGTAAGATTATCGCGCAGAAAGCTGTAGAAATCTTAGAAGATGATACAGCAGAAACACTGCAGAGAAGAGTCATGGAACAGGCAGAATGGATTCTGCTTCCACAGGCAGTAGAAATGATTAGTGAAAAACTTGCGAAAGGTGAGAAATAGACCAATGAATGTATACGAAATTAAGACAATGAAAGATGCAGTTGCCGGCAATTCCTACGTTGGCAGAGGTATCGTTTTAGGAAAGACACCTGACGGTAAGAAAGCTGTTTCCGCTTACTTCATCATGGGCAGAAGCTCCAACAGCAGAAACAGAATCTTCTTAGAACAGGGCGAACACGTAATGATTAAGGCTTTTGATGAATCCAAGTTAGAAGACCCATCCTTAATCATCTACTACCCAATGAGAAAAGAAGGGGACAAGCTGATTGTAACAAACGGTGACCAGACTGATACAGTTTGGGAATTCATCAAAGAAGGCAAGTCCTTTGAAGAAGCATTAGATACAAGATGTTTCGAACCGGATGGTCCAAACTGGACGCCAAGAATCAGCGGCATGTTCACTTTCGGTGAAAAGCTGACTTACAAGATGAGCATTTTAAAGAGCGCTGACCTGGAAGGCACAGAATGCTTCAGATATTACTATAACTACACAGCATTACCTGGTCTGGGCCACTTCATCCATACATACATGCAGGACGGCAACCCAATTCCTACTTTCTGCGGAGAACCGGAGAGAGTTGCAATCCCAGCTGACATCGATGAATTTACAAAGGAAATCTGGGAAAACCTTGATGAAGACAACAAGATTTCCCTGTATGTAAGATACACAGACTTAGAAACCGGTGCTGTTGAAAACAGAATGATCAACAAGAACCAGTAAGTTTCTTTATAGCATGAGAGGAGAGATACGAATGAAAGAGTTCGAGTTAAAATATGGATGCAACCCGAACCAGAAACCAGCCAAAATCTATATGGAAGATGGCGGTGAACTTCCGATTGAAATCCTCAACGGAAGACCGGGTTACATTAACTTTTTAGATGCTTTTAACAGCTGGCAGCTGGTAAAGGAACTGAGCGAAGCATTAGATATGCCTGCTGCAACTTCCTTTAAGCATGTCAGCCCAACAGCAGCTGCAGTTGGTATTCCAATGGATGAAACCCTGAAGAAGGCATGCTTCGTAGACGATATCGAAGGTTTAGATGAGTCTCCACTGGCGACTGCATATGCAAGAGCAAGAGGTACAGACAGAATGTCCTCCTTCGGTGACTGGATTGCACTGAGTGCAACTTGTGATTTAACTACTGCAAAACTGATTCACAGAGAAGTTTCCGATGGTGTCATTGCTCCGGATTACACAGAAGAAGCACTGGAACTGTTAAAGACAAAGAAAAAGGGTAACTACAACATCATCAAAATTGATCCAAACTATGTACCTGCTAAGCAGGAAACAAAACAGGTTTACGGCATCACTTTTGAACAGGGCAGAAATGACTATACAGTAACACCTGCTGATTTAACAAATATCGTTACTGCAAACAAAGAGCTTCCGGAAGAAGCGAAGAGAGACATGATTGTAGCGTTAATCACGCTGAAATATACACAGTCCAATTCTGTTGTATACGCGAAGGACGGTCAGGCAATCGGTGTCGGCGCAGGACAGCAGTCCAGAATCCACTGTACAAGATTAGCCGGCGACAAAGCTGACTTCTGGCATCTGAGACAGTCTGAAAAGGTAATCAACCTGCCATTCAGAGAAGATGTGGGTCGTGCAGTAAGAGATAACACCATCGACGTATACTTAGGCTACGAATTCGAAGACGTACTGAGAGATGGCGTTTGGGAAACTCTGTTCACAGAAAAACCAGAACCTTTCACAAAGGAAGAACAGAGAGCTTACTTAGATCAGATTACAGGCGTATCCCTGGGCAGTGATGCATTCTTCCCATTCGGTGATAACATCGAAAGAGCAAAGAAGAGCGGCGTTTCCTATATCGTAGAACCAGGCGGCAGCATGAGAGACGATTTAGTATTAGAAGTTTGCGATAAATATAATATGGTAACCGTATTTACTGGAATGAGATTATTCCACCACTAATGGTCCTGCCCCGCGAGCGGTGCATTAGGATGCGCCGGGAGTGGCTAGGCAGACCTTACGCTGGCGTTCCCCAGCTTTAGCTGGCTAGGAACGCGTCGTGTAATCGCATTCAACTCAGGAGGTAGATAAACATGAAAATTATGGTAGTTGGTGGCGGCGGCAGAGAGCATGCCATCATCAAAAAAGTTAAGAAAAGCCCAAAAGTAACTGAAATCTTTGCACTGCCTGGTAACGGCGGTATCGCAGCTGATGCAACATGTGTAGACATCGGCGCAAAAGATTTAGACAATATCGTTGCTTTTGCAAAGGAAAATGCAATTGACTTTGCAATCGTAGCACCAGATGATCCTCTGGTTTTAGGTCTTGTAGACCTGCTGAAGGCAGAAGGAATCCCTTGCTTTGGTCCTGACAAGAAGGCTGCTATCATCGAAGGCAGCAAGGCTTTCTCCAAGGACTTAATGAAGAAGTACAATATTCCAACTGCTGCATATGAAACTTTCACAGATATGGAAGCAGCTTATGCTTACTTAGATACATGCAAGATTCCAGTAGTTATTAAAGCTGACGGTTTAGCTCTGGGTAAGGGCGTAATCATCGCAGAAACACTGGAAGATGCAAAGAACGCAGTAAAAGAAATGATGGAAGATAAGGTATTCGGCGACAGCGGCAGCAAGGTTGTTGTTGAAGAATTCTTAACTGGTCCTGAAGTTTCTGTTCTGTCCTTCACAGATGGTAAGACAATGGTTCCAATGATTTCTTCTATGGACCACAAGCGTGCTTTAGACGGCGACAAGGGTCTGAACACAGGCGGCATGGGCGTTATCGCACCAAACCCTTACTACACAAAAGAAATTGCTGACAGATGTATGGAAGAAATCTTCCTGCCTACTATGGAAGCAATGAACAAAGAAGGCCGTACTTTCGCAGGTTGTCTGTACTTCGGTCTGATGATCACAGAAGACGGTCCTAAGGTAATCGAATACAACTGCAGATTTGGCGATCCTGAAACACAGGTAGTTCTGCCACTGTTAGACAGTGACTTATTCGAAATCATGCAGCATGTTTCTGCCGGCACATTAGACCAGGCAGATGTAAACTTTGCTGATGATGCAGCATGCTGTGTTGTTATGGCATCCCAGGGTTACCCACAGGCTTACGAAAAAGGCTTTGAAATCACTGTTGGCGAAGAAGCAAACGACGTATACATCGCAGGTGCGAAGCTGTCCGAAGACGGCAAGCTGCTGACAAACGGCGGTCGTGTACTGGGCGTAACAGAAAGAGGCGCTGACATCAAAGAAGCCATCGAAAAAGCTTACGCATCCGTTGAAAAAGTTCATTTTGATAATGCATTCTACAGAAAAGACATTGGCCAGAAAGCATTAGCGGCCTTAAACAAATAGAGGAGACATCATGGTTTATAGAATTTATGTTGAAAAGAAAGCAGGCTTTGCACATGAAGCATCTGCTTTAAAAGGCGATATCGTTAAACTGCTGCAGATTGAAGGTTTAAACGATTTAAGAATTGTAAACAGATATGACGTAGAAAACCTGGACAGAGAACTGTTTGAATATGCAATTGGTACAGTATTCTCCGAACCACAGGTTGACATTGCAACAGAAACTTTAGATTTTACAGAAGCTGATTATGTATTCGCAGTAGAATTCTTACCTGGCCAGTTCGACCAGAGAGCAAACTCCGCTGCTGAATGTATCCAGATCATCTCCAAGGGTGAAAGACCTGCAGTTAGAACAGCAAAGGTTTACTTATTATCTGGTAACCTGACTGAAGAGCAGGTTGAAGTGATTAAGAACTACGTAATCAACCCTGTAGAATCCAGAGAAGCTGTTTTAGATGAATACGAAACATTACACGTTGAGTATGAAATCCCAACAGAAGTTGCTATTTTAGAAGGCTTCATCGATTTAGATGACGCAGGTTTAGAAGAATTTATGGCTGACTACGGTCTGGCTATGGACTTTGCTGACCTGAAGTTCTGTCAGGAATACTTCAAGTCTGAAGACAGAAACCCAACTATCACAGAAATCAGAGTAATCGATACATACTGGTCTGACCACTGCAGACACACAACTTTCAACACTGTTATCGACAGCGTAAAGTTCGAAGATGCAGCAATCCAGGCTACATACGAAGATTACATCGCAACACGTGCAGAATTAGGCAGAACAAAGCCAATCACCCTGATGAATATGGGTACTCTGGCTGCAAAATACCTGAAGAAGAACGGGATGTTAGATAAGCTGGATGAATCCGAAGAAATCAACGCTTGCACAGTTAAGATGGATGTAAACGTTGACGGCGAAATCCAGAAGTGGTTACTGTTATTCAAGAACGAAACACATAACCACCCAACAGAAATCGAACCATTCGGTGGTGCTGCAACTTGCGTAGGCGGTTGTATCAGAGACCCGCTTTCCGGCAGATCTTATGTTTACTCCGCAATGCGTCTGACAGGTGCTGCTGACCCACTGAAGCCAGTATCTGAAACATTACACGGCAAGTTACCACAGAGAACTATCGTAACAACTGCTGCTGCAGGTTACTCCTCCTATGGTAACCAGATTGGTCTGGCAACAGGTCAGGTTGATGAAATCTACCACGATGGTTACGTTGCAAAGAGAATGGAAGTTGGTGCTGTTGTTGCTGCTGCTCCTGCAGAAAACGTTCGCAGAGAAAGACCTGCTGACACTGACAGAGTTATTCTGTTAGGTGGTGCAACTGGTCGTGACGGCTGCGGCGGTGCAACTGGTTCTTCCAAGTCTCACACAACTGAATCCTTAGAAAGCTGCGGTGCAGAAGTTCAGAAGGGTAACGCTCCTGAAGAAAGAAAGATTCAGAGATTATTCAGAAACCCTGAAGCTTCCAAGATGATCAAGAGATGTAACGACTTCGGTGCAGGCGGTGTTTCCGTAGCAATCGGTGAATTAGCTGACGGTCTGGAAATCAACCTGAACAACGTTCCAAAGAAGTACGACGGTTTAGATGGTACTGAACTGGCTATTTCCGAATCTCAGGAAAGAATGGCTTGCGTTGTTGCTGCAGAAGATGTAGAAAGATTCATCGAACTGGCAAGAGAAGAAAACTTAGACGCTAACGTAGTTGCAGAAGTTAAGGCAGAACCTACTCTGAAGATCTTCTGGAACGGTCAGGAAATCGTTCACCTGTCCAGAGCGTTCTTAGATACAAACGGTGCAGAAAAGCACATCGACGTAGAAGTTGTAAAGCCTGAAGCTTTCGAAAAGGAAGTTGGCGATAACTTCGTAGAAGAATACAAGGCATTAGCAGGCGATCTGAACGTATGCTCCAAGAGAGGTATGTCCGAAAGATTTGACTCCACAATCGGTGCTGGTACTGTTCTGATGCCATTCGGTGGCATCCATCAGAGAACACCAATCCAGGCTATGGTAAACTTAGTTTCCGTAGAAAAGGCACATACAACAACATGTTCCTTAATGGCTTGGGGTTACAACCCATTCATCGGTGTTGCATCTCCATATCACAGTGCATACCTGGCAGTTGTAGAATCTGTTTCTAAGCTGGTTGCAACAGGTGCTTCCTTCGAAGATGTTTACCTGTCCTTCCAGGAATACTTCGAAAAGCTGATGAAAGAACCTAAGAGATGGGGTAAGCCAATGGCTGCTGTTCTGGGTGCATTCAAGGCACAGAAGGAACTGGGTGTTGCTGCTATCGGTGGTAAGGACTCCATGAGTGGTACATTCGAAGACATCGACGTTCCACCTACACTGGTATCCTTCGCTGTAACAACTGACGATGTAAAGAACATCATCTCCCCAGAATTCAAGGCTGCTGGCCACGATGTAGTTCTGTTAGTTCCTGAAAAGGACGAACAGGGTCTGCCAAAGGCTGAAGCTCTGAAGGCAATCTACGATGTAGTTGCTGAAGGCGTAAGAGAAGGTGCAATCATCTCCGCGTACACTCCAGGTATCGGCGGTGTTGCTGAAGCAGTACTGAAGATGACAATGGGTAACGCAATCGGTTTCGCTTACACTGACAACGTTGACATGAAGGACATGTTCGGCTACAACTACGGTGCATTCGTATTAGAATTAGCTGGCGAAGTTACTAACTTTGATGTAGAAGCTGAAGGCGTTGCAGTTGTTGACTTAGGTCAGACTACAGAAGCGTTAGAAATCACATACGGCGAAGACAAGATTTGCCTGTGCGAATTAAACGACATTTACGAATCCAAGCTTGAACCAATCTTCCCATGTAACATTACACCGGAAGAAAACAAGCTGGAAACATACACATACGAAGCTACAGAAAGACCACACGCAAGCTACACAGTAGATGTACCAAAGGCTCTGATCCCAGTATTCCCTGGTACAAACTGCGAATACGATACTGCAAAGGCATTCAGAGATGCAGGCGCAGAACCTGAAATCTTTGTTATCAACAACCTGACTGCTGAAGCAATCGCAAAATCTGTAGAAGAGTTCGCTGCAAAGGTAAAGGAATCCCAGATTATCTTTATCCCTGGCGGCTTCTCCGGCGGTGACGAACCAGACGGTTCCGGTAAGTTCATCACAGCATTCTTCAGAAACAAGGAAGTTAAGGAAGCTGTAACTGACCTGTTAGAAAACAGAGACGGCCTGATGGCTGGTATCTGTAACGGTTTCCAGGCTCTGATCAAGTTAGGTCTGGTACCTTACGGTAAGATCATCGACACAGATGAAAACTGCCCAACTCTGACATTCAACGAAATTTCTCGTCACCAGTCCAAGCTGGTTAGAACAAGAATCGCTTCCAACAAGTCTCCTTGGTTAGCAAACACAAAACCAAATGACATCTTCACAGTTCCTATTTCCCACGGTGAAGGCAGATTCATCGCTTCCAGAGAACTGATTGAAGAACTGGCAGCAAACGGTCAGATTATCACACAGTACGTTGACTTAGAAGGCAACGTATCCAGTGAAATCCAGTACAACCCTAACGGTTCCTACGCATCCATCGAAGGTATCACTTCCCCAGACGGTCGTGTATTAGGTAAGATGGGTCACTCCGAAAGAATCGGTGCTGGTCTGTACAAGAACGTTCCAGGCGAATTCGACATGGAAATGTTCAAGGCTGCAGTAGCTTACTTTAAATAAGAATTAAGGTTTAATATGAAGAAACCCTGCTTTATGCAGGGTTTCTTTGCTTTTGTAGAAGAAATTACTAATTCAAGATTTATGAAGCAAAAGTGTATATATTTTATAAGAAAAAATAACAAAATATTAGAAATATGTAGTATAACAGTAATTTCCATCACGCATCTAGCGAAAAACGCATACACTTTTTGTTGTTTTGTAACTGTGTGGTAATCTTTCGACTTGCTTGTGAGGGTAGAATTATATATAATATAAGAACCGACAGTTCGTTTGTACCATCCTGTCGTTAAACAAAACCAGGACTACTATTCATTATGACATGTGATAGGGGCTTTGCGTTTTGCGGAGCCCTTTTTCAATGAGATGAAGTAGTTTTGTGCTTGAAATCATTTTTAGGAGGCAAAAATATGAGCGCAAAAGTACAACATTCCGGGCTGATTGCCTGGATAATAAAAGAAAAAGAAGAGACGGCTATTCTGCTGCGAAATGTACCAGCGGCAGTGGTGTCTTTGTTTGTGGTAAGTGTCATCTGCATGAACCTGCTGGCCAATAAAACGCTGGTGCAGACGCCTTGGATTGCACTGGACGGGGGGATTCTCATCTCCTGGCTGTCGTTCATGTGCATGAACATTATTACCAAGTATTTCGGGCCGAAGGCATCTAACGAAATCGCCATTTTAGCATCTGCCATCAATGTGTTGACATGCCTGATCTTCTACATTGCCAGCATCATTCCGTCTACGGCGGCGGATTATACGGCATTCGATTCTATTTTCGGCGGAACATGGTTCATTCTGTTGGGTAGTACCATCGCATTCCTTGCATCGGCCGTGATTAACAACTTTGTCAACTGGACCATTGGCAAGGCATTTCATGAACATCCTGATGGCAAACTGGCTTTTGTGACACAGACTTATGTGTCTACCTTTGTTGGTCAGTTTATAGATAACTTCATTTTCTCCGTAATCGTATTTGTGTTCTTTGCACCGATTTTCTGGGACGGATTCCACTGGACGCTGCTGCAGTGCGGAACCTGTGCTTTGACAGGGGCTGTGGCTGAGCTGATCATGTCCATCTGGTTTGCACCGTTCGGATACAGAATTTTGATGCGATGGAAGGCACAAAACGTGGGTGCGGAGTATTTAGCACATATTAAGGAGGAAAATTAAATGAAGATTTTGATTACAGGAACTTCTCAGGGCATCGGCAAAGCCATTGCGGAGATGTTTATCCATAGAGGTCATACCGTTATCGGCATCGACCGTCAGGCGGCGTCTATTGAGAATGACGCATATACTCATTATCAGTGCGATATCAGGGACAAAGAGGCGCTTCCAGAGATAAATGACGTGGAAATTCTGGTGAACAATGCGGGAACGCAGAACGAGGATGATATCGATATTAACCTGAAGGCTTTGATCTATATGACGGAACGTTACGGCATTCAGCCTGGGATTCGTTCCATCCTGCATGTAGGTTCTGCCAGCGGTCATACCGGCGCGGAATTCCCTGAGTATTGTGCGAGCAAAGGGGGTGTCTTAGCCTATACAAAGAATGTAGCAATGCGTATTGCGCCTTTTGGAGCGACCTGCAACAGCCTGGACCCGGGTGGCGTTCTGACACCGTTAAACGCCTGCGTCATTGAAGATCCGGAGCTTTGGGCAGAAATCATGGAAGAAACACCGTTAAAGAAATGGGCAACACCAGAAGAAATCGCAGAATGGGCCTATTTCCTGACTGTGACAAATACTTTCTGTACTGGCCAGAACATTCTTGTGGATGGGGGAGAATCCATCAACTATAACTTTGTTTGGAAAGAGTAATTTATGAGTAATTGGTTTGAAATTAAAGAATTACCATGTCAGGTTTATGCAATCTGCGAGCCGCAGGATGATGAAGATGTGAAGTCTTTTCTGATTGTGGGAACGGAGAAAGCGCTGCTATTTGACACCGGCATGGGCATTGAGAATATAAAGGAAGAAGTAGAGAAGCTGTGGCAGGGCGAAATCGTTGTCGTAAACAGCCATTCTCACTTTGATCATGTAGGCGATAACTGGAGATTTGACGTTATCTGCGGTGCACCTGGCGAAAATGCGGACCTGGTGGCTCGCGAAGGCTCTGAAAGGCTGAAAATCAAGCCTTACAGCCGCGAAATTGTCTCAGACGGTCACGTGTTCGATTTGGGAAATAGACGCTTAGAAGTGATATATACGCCTGGACACAGCAATGACTGTATTATGCTGTATGATATCGACAACCAGGTGCTGTTCGTAGGGGATTCTTACTACAACGGACCGCTGTTTGTCCAGATGGATGACCCGCATTTCGGCAGATCCAGCCTGGAAGGCTACTATCTTTCTATGGAAAAGGTGCTTTCCAAGTGCAAAAATGCAGAATATGTATATAGTTCCCATAATAATATTATGGTCAATCAAGCAAAACTGGAAGAATTGCGTGATGCTCTGGATGAAATCCGTAGAGGAAAAGCAGTTGGAAAGACTGTTTCCGGCGAAACTTACAACTATTACGGAGATCCACAGCCACTTCTGAAGTATCAGTTCAATGACTTCTATGTGATCGTGGATGCTGCATCTATGGAAGTGCGCAACCGTGCTCGTTTGGCACTGGACGCTGGAGGATATACCTGCTATATCATCAAAGATCATGAGGTTTTCACAAGCCATCACCGTGGCGTAAAGCCTCTGCTCGACTGGCTGGAGGCAGAAATTGACCTGCGAGGCAGCATTGCGGCAGATAAGGTGATTGGTAAGGCAGCAGCATTCTTATATGTATTACTAGGCGTTTCTTATGTGTATGCCGGCGTTATCAGTAAGCCTGCTCTGGGTGTATTTGAGAAATATGGCATTGAATGCGAGTACGGTACGTTGGTCGAAGCTATCGAAAACCGTACAAAAGACGGTTTCTGTCCGATGGAAAGTGCCGTTTGGGATGTAGAAGAGCCAGACGGCGTGCCGCAATTGCTGAAGGCGAAGCTTGCGAAGATGGCTGAAGAAGCAAAATACCGCGAAAGTCTGAAATCCATGCCAATCTGCAAGATAGAAGATGCGCGTGCAGAAATTCAAGAAGCACAGGAAGTGACCGTTGGCGAGCTGGACTTGGAAAAAATGCGCATGCAGATGGCAGCATTGGACGCGGAGAAAAAGAGAAGAGGATATAAATAGGAGGATATATTATGTACATCATGAAAAACGACTATAACCACGGCGCACATCCGGCGATTCTGGAAGCTTTGATGGCGACCAACGATCAGTCCTTTAATGGCTACGGGCTGGATCCAATGTGTGAAAAAGCTGAGGCTGAAATCAAGAAATATCTGGATTGTCCAAATGCTCACGTACATTTTTTACTG
>JAZUBY010000007.1:0-9965 GCA_045638885.1 Emergencia sp.
AAAATCATCCAGAAGATTGGGAATCGAAATTTGATTCTTACTGACGTAGAAATCGTAAAAGAGTCCATCGACGCTAGAGACAAGAGCGATATCAAGTTCGTTTACTCTGTAGATTTTCGTGCAGTTACAAGACAGAACCCAAGACAATATGTAACCATTCCAAAGACCAAGAAAAATGGGCTGGAAGATGCGCCGAATATGATGTACCAGGAAGTACCGTGCGGTGAAAAAGAGATGAAACACAGACCTGTTATTGTAGGATTCGGTCCTTGCGGCATGTTTGCCGGTTTGATTTTGGCAAAGCGCGGCTATGCACCGATTATCCTGGAGAGAGGTGCAAAAGTAGAGCAGCGTGTGGAAGATGTTGAAACCTTTTGGAAAACCGGCGTCCTGAATACAGAGTCCAATGTTCAATTCGGCGAAGGAGGGGCAGGTACTTTCTCTGATGGCAAGCTGACTACGGGAATCAAAGATACCCGCATTCGAAAAGTCCTGACTGAATTTGTGAAGGCTGGCGCCGATGAGGATATCCTATATAAACAAAAGCCGCATATTGGGACTGACGTATTGCGTACAGTCGTAAAAAATATTCGGGAAGAAATCATAAGAAGTGGTGGAGAAATTTACTTTGATTCCAAGTTTATCGAACTGATCACAGAAGATAAGTCAGTGAGAGGTTTGATATATGAGCAGAATGGGGAACGACACCGTTTAGAAACAGAAGATGTGATTCTTGCGATTGGACATAGTGCACGTGACACTTTCCGATACCTTTATGATAAGGGCGTTAAAATGATGCAGAAACCTTTTTCCATCGGGGTGCGAATCGAACATCCGCAGAGTTTGATTGACCGCTCCCAGTATGGAGACACAAAAGGATTGCCACCTGCTGAGTATAAACTGTCTCATCGATGTGAAAATGGCAGAGGTGTATACACTTTCTGTATGTGTCCCGGCGGAGAAGTTGTCATTGCATCTTCCCAGGAAGGCGGTGTTGTGACAAATGGTATGAGTAATCGAAACCGTGACAGCGGAACAGCAAACAGTGCTTTATTGGTAGATGTCAGAGTCGAAGACTTTGAATCCAATCATCCGCTGGCAGGGGTTGTATTCCAGGAAAAGTATGAAAGACTTGCTTTTGAGCAGGGCGGAAGCTGTTACAAGGCACCGACTACTACTTGGGGAGATTTTCGTGACAGAAAACCGGAAGCCCAGCCAGTAGAGCGTTCCATGCCGGATTTTGCAGCGGCAGCGATGCGCGAAGCGATGCCGTTCCTCGCTAAAAAAATCAAAGGCTTTGATGATGATAACGCAAAGATGACTGCAGTTGAGACCAGAAGCTCTTCCCCAGTCCGTTTTCCTAGAAATGAAAATATGGAAGGAACTTTTGAAGGCCTTTATCCTGCCGGAGAAGGTACCGGACATGCAGGGGGCATCACCAGCGCAGCATGCGATGGCATAAAAGTAGCAGAAAAGATTATAGGAAAATATATAGAACCGAAAGGAAGAAAATAATGAAAAAGGATAAAAAACAGGGCAAGATAGGAAAACATAGCCTGTGGAGCATCATTATTACTGCAATCTATGGTATTGCAGCAGCGGCATTTCTTATTGCACTTCTTTTATTAGATGTTTTACCGCTGGGATACTTTGCGATTGTAGCTGTGCTGATGGGAATTGTCAGTGCAGTGTTGGTGCGTGGTGTTTTCTTTTCAAAACATCATGGAAAGAAACAGGCCACAGCGGCAGTCATTGCATCCATTTTGGCAGTATTTCTTATTGCAGGGACTGCTATGATTTCCGGCACATTGAGCTTCTTTAACCACATTTTGGCGGGGAACCAGTCTTATGACTACCATGTTGTTGTACGAAGTGATAGCGACTATGAGAAAGTCAAGGATATTGAAAATGAGACTGTTTCCGTTCTGAACATACAGAGTGATGTACAGGAATCTGCAAAAAAAGAACTAAAGAAGGACGTTTCCGTTTCCTTTAAAACAGAAGCCATTCTTTCTGACATGACGAGCAAGCTGTTAAATGGTGAGACTAATGTGCTGTTGATGAGTTCTGCTTACTATGACATGGCATTAGAGGAAGACAACGGATTTACATCGGAAACAACCAGAATTTTAAAAACTTACAAAATTACTGTAGAGTCTAAGGAAGGGGCATCAAACGTAGATCCAACTAAGGATCCGTTTAGTGTATTTGTCAGTGGTATTGACACCACAGGCTCTATCAGCAATGCATCACGTAGTGATGTAAATATGGTAATGACCGTAAACCCAACAGAACGTAAAATTCTTCTGACGTCTATTCCAAGAGACTATTATGTAACCTTACATAGCTATGGAGCGCTGGATAAGTTAACCCATGCCGGCATCTACGGTGCAGAAGAATCCAAGGCAACGATTGCAGACTTGCTGGATATGGAGATTCAATATCACTTGAAAGTGAACTTTACGACTGTAACCGGACTGGTGGATGCCTTAGGCGGCATCACTGTTGTTTCTGACAAGGCATTTACTTCTAGAGATGGCTTCTCCTATGTAGAAGGTGAAAACTATCTGAACGGGGAACAGGCATTATCTTTTGCTCGTGAAAGAAAGGCTTTTGCAGCTGGAGACCGTCAGCGTGTAAAGAACCAGCAGGCTGTCATTTCCGGCGTTATTAATAAGGCTACCGGCAGTACAGCTATTCTGACACAGTATAACAATTTGTTAACTGCCATTGCAGATAATATGGAAATCAGTATGTCTGCAAAAGATATGAAATCCCTGGTAAAAATGCAGCTTTCTGATATGAGAGGCTGGGACATTGAAACTTACAGTTTAGATGGTTCTGGCTCTACAGAAGCGGTTTACTCTATTCCAGGTGCATATGCTTACGTTATGATTCCGGATCAGGAAACCGTTGATGAAGCAAAGAGAAAAATCAACGAAGTGATTAACGGTGCAGTAGACGAGAAATAATACAAAAAACATGAAAAGCGGTTGATTCTGATGAATCAACCGCTTCTTTTATTTCTTTTGATCTTTTAACCAAATCTGATATAAGGCTTCGCAGCCTGCTTTAGATAACTTTTCAATGGCATCCTGAGAGTGATCCAGCTGGGTTTCCGGATCGAAATTGCCGTCTTCGCCAGATACGGTCAGCATGTTATCCAGTGTTACTGCGATGCCGCCGGCACGTAGTCCCCACAATCTGGCCAGAACCATAATGATGGAAGCTTCCATTTCAGCACCGTACACGTTCATTCTTTTCAGGTCTTCAAAATAGTGTTCCCAAGAAGAATGCCAGTAATTATTGAAGGAAGAACCTGGTCTTGGATGTCCTGCAAAGAAAGTATCTGCTGTACGGGTTGCGCCTACATGATGGGCATAGCCCAGATCTTCACAGGCTGCCACGCAGGCATTGATCATCTGATAGTGTGCTGCTGCAGGATATTCAATCGGCGCGTAAGCTTTTGATGCACCGTCGTAACGACAGGCAGAGTCAAAGACAATGATGTCGCCGTTATTGATGAAATCCTGAAAAGTGCCACAGGTACCAATACGAAGGAATGTGGTAGCGCCAACCTGTGCCAGTTCTTCTAATGCGATAGATGTGGAAGGACAGCCCATTCCGGTGCTGGTGCAGGAAATCGGCATTCCTTTATAGGTGCCGGTATAAGTGACATGTTCACGATTATCTGCTACCAAATGAGCTTCATCCCAGTAAGAGGCAACCGTTGCAACTCTCTTTGGATCTCCGGGAAGTAATACGTAAGGCGCAATATCGCCTACATCTAATTTTGTATGATACTGTAATGCCATCGTTCTCCTCCTATCTTACAACCAGGCTTCTGCCTGTCATTTCTTCAGGAATTTCCAGACCCATTAAATCCAGCAAGGTCGGCGCCAGGTCAGCCAGCTTGCCGCCATCAGCCAGTTTCACAGGATCTGCAGCAATATGCACCAGTGGTACCTGATTCAGAGAGTGGGCTGTTACGGTGTTACCGTCTTCGTCGAACATACAGTCTGCATTGCCGTGGTCTGCAGTCAACAGAATCTGTCCACCCTTTGCCAGTACAGCGTCCGCAATCTTTGGAACGCATGCATTCAATGCTTCAATGGCTGCAACTGCTGCTTCCATGATACCGGTATGACCGACCATATCCGCATTGGCGAAGTTTAAGACAATACAGTCATATTTGTCAGCCTCAATCTGTTCCAATACTTTTTCTGTCACCTCATAAGCACTCATTTCCGGCTGCAGGTCGTAAGTTGCAACCTTTGGGGAAGGTACCAGAATACGGTCTTCGCCCTCTGCCGGTGCTTCGACACCGCCGTTGAAGAAGAATGTTACGTGGGCATATTTTTCAGTTTCTGCAATACGCAGCTGCTTTAGTCCCTTGCCAGAGATGTAGTCCCCGAAGGTGTTTTCCAGTGTCTGTGGTGGGAATGCGATGTCCACGTTTGGCATGGTTGCATCGTACTGAGTCATGCAGACATATTTCAGATTCTCGATAACTTTCTTTCTTTCGAATCCATCAAAATCGCCATCTACAAAAGCGCGGGTAATTTCTCTGGCCCTGTCCGGTCTGAAGTTGAACATAATCATGGCGTCATTATCATTTACAACGCCGGCGCCTGTTGCAGTCGGTTGAACGAACTCGTCGTTTTCATCTCGAAGGTAAGCAGCATCTACTGCTGCACAACCTGTTGCTGCATCAAAAGCGGCAAAGCCCTGGCCCAGTGTCATGGCATCATAGGCTTTTTCCACTCTTTCCCATCTCTTGTCACGGTCCATGGCGTAGTATCTGCCGGAAATTACAGCGATTTCGCCCAGACCAATCTGGTGCATGTGATTTTGTAGTGCTTCAATATATTGTCCTGCGCATCTAGGCGGTACGTCACGACCGTCTAAGAAGCAGTGCACCAGCACCTTTGTCAGGCCTTCTTTCTTTGCTAAATCCAGCAATGCGAAAAGGTGGCTGATATGGCTGTGTACGCCGCCATCAGACAGCAGACCCAAAAGATGCAGTGTAGAATCATGTTTCTTTACGTGCTCAATGGCGGACAGCAGTGCGCTGTTTGCAAAGAAGTCTCCATCTTCGATGGACTTTGTAATACGAGTCAGTTCCTGATAGACGATTCTTCCGGCACCGATATTAAGATGGCCGACTTCAGAGTTTCCCATCTGACCGTCTGGAAGTCCTACTGCAAGACCGCAGGCATCTAATTTTGTGCTTGGATAGTTTGCAAATATCTGATCCAGAGCAGGTTTTTCTGCCTGGGCAATTGCGTTTCCTTCACTTCGAGGGTTCAGCCCGAAGCCGTCGAGAATCATAAGCATAGTTGGTTTGTTTTTGATATCCATATTTTTCTCTCCTGTTTTTTATGATACACCTTCATTATATCAAAAAATTTGGTATAATCAAGGAAGTACAGCAAAGAGGTAATTTTATGAAATGGACCAAAGAACAACAACAGGCCATCGATGAGAGAGGCCGTAATATATTAGTGGCAGCGGCTGCCGGCTCAGGCAAGACGGCGGTTTTGGTAGAGCGTATCAAGAAGCTGATCATTGAGGACGGTGTTCCTATTGACCGCATGCTGATTGTGACTTTTACCAATGCAGCGGCTGCAGAAATGAAGGAGAAAATACGAAAAGCCCTTCACAAAGAAGCAGAAGAGCATCCGGAAAACGGACCAAAGATGCGACAGCAGCTGGCGCTTTTGCCGCGGGCAAATATCAGTACATTCCACGCCTTTGCGTTGGATGTTATTCGTAAGTTTTTCTATGAAGCCGATGTGGAACCAGGCTTTTCTATTTGTGATGATGCGCAGAGAACCATCATGAAAGAAGATGCCATGGATGCACTTTTGGAACAATGGTTTGACAAAGATGACCAGGATTTCTATGACTTCCTGGGCTGGTATAGTGCCGATAAAAATCAGAATAAAATCAGATCCATGCTCGACGAAACCTATGGAACGCTGATGGCTATGCCTCATCCATGGGACTGGCTGGAAAAACAGGTGAACGTGTTATCTATGAGTAAAGACACCTTTATGGATGGAGAACTCATGGAAAAAATATGGAGCCTTCTAGAGGAAACCATAGAAAAAAGCATCAAAATGGAAGAAGATGCCATTGCAGCTTTGAGCGACAATGGGCTAGACCGTCTGGCTGAGAAACTGGAGAAGGAAGAACTGCCTCAGTATTTGGAAATGGCAGAAACCCTACGGCATCGAAATTGGGATGGCTTATCTGAGCAGATTGACAGCTTTTCAAGTCTGCGACTGGTAGCCAAAAAAGAAGAAAAACCAGACTACGAACCAGTGAAAAATCTGGTAGCGGCCTTTCGAAAGGGTGCTTCAGGCGGCATCAGCAATATGAAGAAATCTTTCTTCCTGGAACCTTTGGAAGAACAGATTGCAGAGATGAATCAGACTGCACCAAAAGCAAAGATGCTACAGCAGCTGTTATTGGATTTTGACCATATTTTCCGCAGTGCAAAAGAAGAGAAAAAAGTTATCGACTTTAACGATATCGAGCATTTCTGCTTGGAAATTCTGGAGGCTGGTGAGGCGGCAAAGTATTATCGCAATAAGTTTGACCACATCTTTATCGATGAATACCAGGATACCAACGTATTGCAGGAAGAGATTATCAGTCTCATTAAACGGGATGACAATCTCTTTATGGTAGGTGACGTAAAGCAGAGCATCTACAAATTCCGTTTGGCGGAACCAGAAATCTTTAAGGCAAAGTACAGTGCTTATCAGAAAGAAGAAAAGTCCATGAAACTGGACTTAAATAAGAATTTCAGAAGTAAATCTGTTATTCTACAGGAAATCAACGAAATCTTTGACGGTCTTATGGAAGACTATGATGAGGATGCCAAATTATACGCCGGCGTGGAGTATGATGGTCCGTATCTTCATGCGCCGGAAGTGAAGGTAGTCGATGCAGCTACGGTGGATAAAACCGACGAAGAACTGGCAGGGTTAAAGAATGCGGAATTGGAAGCATTAGAGGTAGCGGCTTTGATCGAAGAGAACCTTGGACGCATGTTCTTTGACCATAAGCAGGGAACCGAAAGAACGTTAGGTTTACGAGACATGGTCGTTCTGATGCGCGGCACAAAGAATTATGCGGACATCTTCTATCAGACGTTAAAAAGCAGAGGTATTGATGCCTTTGTTGACGAAAGTGACGGGTACTTTGATACCATGGAAATCAGTGTTTTCATGAATCTGCTTTCTGTCATCGATAACCGTCAGCAGGATGTAGAACTTATTAGCGTGCTTCATTCTGAAATTTTTAAATTTACATCAGCAGAACTGGCTCGCATTCGCGCAGAATACAAGAGAGGGTCCTATGCAGCAGCCGTCATGGCTTATGCGAAAGAAGGACAGAGAACAGCACTGAGAAAAAAGTGTGAAGCTGCACTCTCTGCCATCACTGGATGGAAAAGCAAGTCTTTGACCCAGCCTTTGGGTGATTTCCTTTGGTCCTTGATGCTGGAGACAGGCTATTATCTGGAGATGGGCGCAATGCCCGGCGGTGCACAGAGACAGGCCAATCTGCGTGCTTTGATAGATAAAGCTGAAAAATATATGGAAAACAGGCAGGTATCTTTATACAGCTTTGTACGATATATCGATGCCGTGAAAAAAAGAAAGGTTCCAATGGGACAGGTGAAACTCATTGGAGAGCAGGATGAGCTGGTTCGCATCATGACCATTCACAAGAGCAAGGGCCTGGAATTCCCAATGGTCATTGTTTGCGGTATGGGACGTAATCTGACCTACAGCAGAATCGGTGCAGGGGCAGTCCTTCACAAAGACATCGGCATTGGCATGACTTTGGCTGACTATAAAGGCCATTGGCATAAGCAGACATTATTGCAAAAACTGATTGCAAGACAAGTGCATATGGAAGAGGTGCAGGAAGAGACGAGAATCCTTTATGTTGCATTGACTCGAGCAAAGGATTTCCTATACATGACAGGAACCGTCAGAGACGGAGAAAAGTATCGGGAGTTTTTGGAGCAGGGCATCATCGGTGAGGGCTCATATTTGGAAATGATTGGTCAGACGCAAAAACTGGAAATCATCGACGCCGATAGACTTTCTCCAGGGAAGAAAATGCAGGGGAAGGCAAAGAAGAGAATTGCAGACCCAGGATTTTTTACTGGAGAAACGACGGTAGAAGAAAAACAAGAGGTCGAAAGAAGACTTTCTTACTGTTATCCTTATGATGAGGCAAGAAGGCTCAAATCCAAATACGCCGTATCAGAGCTGAATCAGATGGAGAAAAACGATGGTAAGAAACAGACTGCAGCTTCTGACCAGATGTCTGTAACTTTGGCTGTTCCTAAATTCCGTCAGGGAGACAGACAACTGACTGCGGCAGAAAAAGGTACGATTTATCATGGCATCATGGAACGAATTGACTTTGGCAAAGCTGTGTCTGAGGGAACGGCTTATCTGGAACAGGCAACAGCTGATATGATAGAGAAATCGATTTTTACCGAGGAAGAAATCAAAGCCGTAGATTTACAGCGCGTAGTAGATTTCTTTGCCAGAGATTTAGGAAAACGTGCAGCAGAAGCTTTCGCCTGCGGCATGGTAAATCGGGAGCGACCTTTTGCTTTACAGATGGAATTAGACGGTGAAACCATTATCACCCAGGGGATCATTGACTGTTACTTCGAAGAAGAAGACGGTATCGTTCTGCTGGATTACAAGTCCAACTGGATTGATAAATACAAACCTTTTGAAGAGGAAGCGGAACGTCTGCGACAGACCTATGCAAAACAGATGGAGATTTATCGTAATGTGCTAACAACTGCAACGGGAAAACCTGTAAAGGGGACTTACCTGTATCTGTTTGATGCCGGTGCGAGCGTAGAAATTTTCTAATCAGATGATATAAAAATAGCGAAGATGCAAGTGGAAACACCTGCGCCTTCGCTTTTTTTTATGCTTTTGAATTTGGCAACATCAAAATCTCTTCTAGCACAATTGCGTGTGGAAATGTTGCATCGTGGGTCTCGATCTTATGGATGCAGTCTTCCAGGTTCATCCAGATAACGGATTCTACTTCTGACTCCTGTAGAGTAAGGGCTTCCGGTGCTACATCAAGCCAAAGGCAGTAGATGTTGCTGATTTGACGGTCTTTATACGGCTTGCCGTGGAATACATCGTCATGTTTGATGTGGCGCTGACCGCAAAGGATCAGGTCGTTCTCAGAAATACCTGTAATTCCCAGCTCCTCTTCCAGTTCGCGTAGTGCAGAAGGAATCCAGTCTACGCCGGCTGGTATGTGTCCTGCGCTGGAAATATCATAGCATCCGGGAAAGGAATCCTTGTTTTGACTGCGCTTTTGGAGTAGGACCTCAGTGCCAGTTTCACGGGAACGGAGAATCCACAGGTGGGTGGTTCTGTGCAGAATGCCTTCGCTGTGTGCTGTTTCTCTGTCGATGATTTCACCAGTAGGGGTACCGGTCAAGTCTACAATATCCAGGTATTCAGCCATGTTATGCCTCCTTAAGCGATTTGATCAGCGCAGATGGTTCATCGTATACGTGAATTAAATCCAGGCAGTGGGGTTTCATAAAATCTTCTTCTACCATGTGGTTTAGGAATGCCAGAAGCTGGTCATAATAGCCACAAGCATTTAAGATGTAAATGGGTTTTCCGTGCTGACCCAGCTGACGCAGTGTGAAAATTTCAAAGAATTCTTCCAAAGTACCGATGCCGCCTGGAGTAACGATAAAACCGTCAGCAAGGTCTTCCATCGTCTGCTTTCTTTCGCGCATGGTTTCTGTGAAGATAAATTCTGTACAGTTCTGATAGAGGACACCTTCCTCATCAAAGAATTTTGGCGCTACTCCGATAATTTCGCCGCCTTTGCTGTCGGCGCCACGGGCTGCTGCACCCATCAGCCCGGTGGCGCCCCCGCCGAAGACC
>JAZUBY010000008.1:0-42043 GCA_045638885.1 Emergencia sp.
TGTTTTTGCTGTACTTATATTATTGAGAAAAGACAAAAGACCTATTCTAGCATGGATACAATTTTATGACCACCTACCTATCCTACCACCTAAAAGGCCTGCCTTTTGACACCCGGCAGGAAATACAGAAACGAATGGACGCCATCGGTGTTCGCGCTATGGAAAACTGCCTCCAGGCCCCTAACGGCTATCCCGGCTGGCGCAGCGTCGGCTATGACGACGACCAGCTGGCTGCTCATCTGGAGAAAATCAAAGGCAGACTCCGCGCGGTCAACGAGGCCATAGTGCTTGCGGAGCGAAAGCCTTTGTTCGACGATCCGGAGGATACCTATGCCTCGGCCAAAACTTATTTTCAGCTGCGGGCAAAGCGGACGCTGGAGGAACTGGAAGCCCACTTCGGCTGCAGTTTCGAGGACTACTGGCCACCGCTGAACCCATCAAAGAAGCCACCCGTCCACGTCCAGCAGTTCGTCATGGCTTACGGTGTGGAGCAGGATCGTCTGCGGGCGATTTTGCCCGATGGCTTTACGTCCCTGCGCCCGGTGATTCGCATCAATGCCGAAATCCGCGACGGCAAAAACGCTTACCTGGAGGTCAACACGGCCGTTGCCGCTGCTGGCAGAAAAGGCTGGTACAACATCAAAGTCCTCAGCGATGTGACCTTTGATCAAAAAGGCCAAACCACCACCTTCCGAAACGAGGAGTTGGAGATTTCCTTTACCAAAGTCGGCATCCGTGGTGGCTGCCCGGCGGAGAAGGACAACGACGGATGTTTCTACATCGGCCGCGACGAAAAATACTTTGCGCCTGCAGAGAAGGTGGACGTGTCAAAGGAATTCTGCGACTGCAGCTTCCGCTGGCTGACCGACAAAGGTACTTCCGGACAAAGCGTTGGCGAGACGTTGCCGGCCGTTCCGGAACCGGTGCAAACCGTATACCCAAAGGCGTATTTCTGCTTGGAAAATGCCGCAAAGATTCCATGCCGCCAGGTCCTCGGCGCCTACACGGTGGAGTTTATAAGAGAATAAAACTTACAAAGGTCGCCTGCCGGGCGACCTTTTTGATGTTTGGTTCTGCTATCCTTAACCTGTGTACAGAAGCTGAGGATTGAGGAAAGGCGGAATAAATGAAAACGAATAGGAAAACCGAAGAACGGCGAAATCTGTTTACGGACGATTTAACTTTTGCACTAGTTATGCGAGACGAGGAAATCTGCAAAGGCATGTTAGCGCGTATTTTGCCCGAGACGGAGTTCGGAGAAATCAGACTGGCAACGAAGGAACATCCTTTGTTCTCTGACGAGCCTCTTACGGTGGAACAGCAGAAGAGCTTGAAGTTGGACTTGGACGCCCATGGAGTCCGCTTTGATGCCTATGCTAAGGCGGAGCATATGTGGGCAGAAATCGAAATGCAGACCTATACGGATGACCAGATAGGCAAGCGGTCCCGCTACTACCATGCTAACATGGACATGGATTATTTGGAGGAAGGTAAGCCTTACAAGAATCTGAAGACGACCTATGTGATTTTTATCTGCACCTTCGATTACATGGGTGCCGGAGAGCCGGTGTATTTTTTTCAAAGTTATGATGTGAACGGTGGATTGTATTTTGACGATTTTCGGTATACAATAGTACTGAACACAAGCTGTGACCCGCAGAAGGTACCAGATCGGCTTCGTCCGCTGTTTGCCTACATCAATGACCCCAATAGGGTGGAGGATGAGTTTATTCGGACCATTGAGGACCGGGTCCAAAAGTTTAACAGTCGAGAGTGGAGGAACAAACAAATGACACTGGCACATCTCATGGAAAATGCAGAAGAGCGCGGACGTAAGGAAGGCCTTAAAGAAGGCGTGGAACGGGTGAATCTCTTGATTCAGGAATTGGTAAAAGCCGGACGTTTATCGGATTTAGAAAAAGCATCAAAAGATGCAGCATATCAGGAAACATTGTTTGAAGAATTCAACTTATAACCACAAATAGATTGCTTACAGTTAACACCCTGCATAATTCTATGCAGGGTGTTTTTATATACAATACAACAAAAACGCCAACGCCCCGGGGTTCCTGTGAACTGCCAGGGCTGTTATTTTTTAGGAGTATTTCTTAGATAATAAATGCGCAGAACAAGCCGCCTAATACTGCGATGATGGATAGGATTCTTGTGACCTTAGCTTTTTGTTGTTCTTCGCGAAGCTGAGAACCACTGCTGCGATTGTCGCTGCTGCAAAGATGAAACCTACCGCGATATCAAGACCGTATTCGATTGATGTGCTTTCCAGGTTACAGAAGACTAATACCGATGCCAGGATGGCGAAGAAGATACTGCCTGCCTTCTGCACTTTCGGATTCCTGCCGATGAACTGAAGTGTGATACCTATGATTGCGATTGCTGCGTATACTAATAAATCTAAACTGTTTAATATTTTCTTTTCCTCACTTTCTGCACTTTCTTATTTGAATTTGTTTTGTTTGTGTTATCTTATGGCCCTATATTACCTCTAGGGCCATAAGAAAATATGCAGGAAATTCTAAAGAATTCTGAAGATGCTAATATACATAACTAAATAATATGCTAAAATAAGTTATACCCTTTATGAAAGGACGGCGTAATTATGGCTAAGAAATGTGGATTATGTGGAAAGAAGTTTGGACTACTGACTGGAAGAATTGCTTTAGCAGATGGGGAAGTTTGTCTTCCTTGCTGGAGCAAAACCGGACTTGGCATGGAAATGCAGGATGTATATAGACACAAAAACAAAACCATCAGACAGCTGCAGACTTTGATTGAACGTGAAATTCTGCTGGAAGAAGCAGCACAAACTGGAATTGCGGACAACCCTGCGCCAAAGAAAGCAAGAAAGACTGGCCCAGCAAAGAAAAAGACGGCACCAAAGAAGGAGCCGGAAGCACTAGCAGAAGAAAAACCAATCGACATTTTTATTGAGGTAGATGAGCAAAAGCGTGTCATTTTTGTTTGCGATGGAGAGCCGGTTATCAACTTTGACGATATGGTAAATGGCAGAGAAATGATTATCGGGGACGGCTTCATAGAAAACAGAAGTGGTGTCGTGCTGCCTGAAATTCGCGTGGTGTGTGAGTTTGACCCACCGGTTATTGACACGGGAATGTTGTATTATGAAAAAGGAACTTTTGTTATAGGTGCAGAAGGAAGATTTGAGATTGATGACCCGCCTGTAAACCTGGAAGAGTATGCAAAGGTAAAACGGGAGAAGAAGGGGAAGGCGAAGTTTACGCTTTACTTTGGAGAAGACGAACTCGGTCAGGAAGAGTGCTCCATGAGGATCAAGCCTGCACCAGAGAAAAAACTGCAGGATTTAATGGATGCAATCCTATACAAAGAAGAGAAAAATGCTGCTGGCCCTGTGAACGTATTTCTATATGCGACAGAGTCGGATGGTTTTAAAATGGATTTGATGCGAAAGCCAGAACTGCTGTATTCTATGTATTCTAATGGCAAGGAGCAGTTGATTGGTGACGTATTTGTTTCAAACGATACACCTTTTGAACTGAAGAATCTTCAGTTTGAAGCAACCTTTACTTCGGATATTCTGGCACCGATGCATGTGCATCTGGGAAGCGTTCCGCCAGGCGAAAAGACGGCGTTTGAAGTAGACGATCCTGCTGTGGATGTTGCGAAACTGGAAATGCTGACAGAAATTGAAACCTGCACGGCTACATACCGGATTTTGATAGGCGACAAAGTTGTTTCGGAAGCGACAGGCAGAATTACCATTTGTCCATATAATCAGTGGAATGCAGCATTAATTTTGCTACCGGCATATATGACTCCAAATCATCCAAATGTCATTAATGTGTTGCAGCATGCTTCGAAGTGGATGCTGGTCAATGGTCTGAAACCTTCTCTAGAAGGTTATCAAAGTGATCCGGGACGTATACAGCAGATGATAAGTGCTGTATACAATTCGGTAAAGGAGGCAAATATCTTTTATTCTAACCCGCCGGCAAGCTTCTTTGGTCCACAGAGAATTCGCCTATGTGACACCGTGTTTGAACAGAAATTTGCCACATGTCTGGATATGACAATCCTGTTTGCTTCTTGTTTGGAATCTTTCGGGCTGCATCCTGTTCTGATTACCGCACCTGGACATATTTTTGCCGGTGTATGGTTGACGGAGCGAGGCAGACTGCAAGAACCGATTGTGTCGAATGCCAGCCTGATTCAGAAATACATCAAAGAAGGAAAATTGGTTGCCATAGAATGCACTGCCATGAATGCAGGCAAAGATATCAGCTATGGAGAAGCAAAGCGAATTGCCAACGATACGATTCAGGCCTTGGTGGACAATAAGGTGGAAAATCATGAATGTATTGACGTGCAGATTGCAAGAGCTCTCGGCGTAAGACCACTTCCAATCAGGGTGCAGCAGGTAAAGCCTGTGCAGTTTGACGAGCCAGTGGCAATCAAAGGTATGGAAATCCCTGTCGAACTGAAAGAAGATGAAACTGAAGAAACAAAGCCGGAGATAGTCAAAGGGAATGTAGAAGTAGATGAAATAGAAGAGGAACTGGCAGAACCATGTTTCGATGGTCCGGGTTATAACAAGGTAGACTACGTCTCTTTTGCGGACGACTTATCCCATATTTCCAGCGATAATTTCTATGATAAACAGACTAGAAAAGTCCTGAAGGAAGCCATTGCGGAAATCGTGGCCGTGGAAGGCCCAATTAGTCAGCCGACTCTGATTCGTACGTTAATCAATGCCACAAGCCTGGGCAGAGTGAGCAAGCAGATTTCAGAGCATTTGGACAAGCTGGTTGCAGCCGCAGATGTAAAAATCACGAGACAGAACGGTGTACGTTTCCTTTGGGAGCAGGGAACGGATCCTGCAGCATACATGTCCTATAGATTTAAAGAGCAGCGTTCTCCTGAGGATATTTGTAAATATGAATTAAGAAATGCCGTTTGTTATCTGATTCAGAAGAATGGAGCGATGACAAAGGCTGAAATTGCGAAGGCTATGGTCGGCATGTTCGGGTACAGCCGATCCAGCAAGAAATTGGAGGACGGAGCAGCGGTAGCCATCAAAGCAGCCAGAGAGCTGAAAGCCGTTACTGTCATTGAAGATGGAAGACTGACGCTTTTGTAGAGCTATGAGGCGAAAGAACGGAGGAGCCTATGCCAATCCAAATCGTACGCAACGACATAACAAAAATGAACGTAGACGTCATCGTCAATACATCCAACAAGGCGTTAGAGCCTAGCAGTGGTGTTAATGGCGCCATGCATAAAGCCGCAGGTCCGCTCCTTGCAAACGAATGCAAGCTCCTGGGCGGCTGTGAAACAGGTGAGGTTAAGCTGACCCATGGCTATGATTTGCCATGTAAGTACGTCATCCATACAGTAGGTCCAATCTGGCAGGGCGGCGGTCACGGCGAAAAAGAGTTGCTGACGGCCTGCTATCGAAACGCTTTGCAGCTGGCCCACGAAAAAGGCTGTGAAAGCATCGCCTTTCCTTTGATCTCCGCTGGCACTTTTGGCTATCCAAACAAAGAGGCCCTCAGTGTTGCCATGCATACCATTAGCGACTTCCTCATGGATGTCGATATGGATGTGTATCTGGTGGTTTTCAATAAGGAAAGTGTCCGCATCAGCGAGAAGCTTTTTGCCAGCATTCAGGAATACATTGACGACACCTATGTAGAAGAACATTCCGACTCTCGCAGAACCCGTCTTCAGCGATTCCGCGAAGAGATCGCTATGTACAATAGCAAGCCGATGGCCTGCGCAACCTTAGAAGAGTCAAGGGTATCGGACTCCGTTGATGACTTTCTGGATGCCATCGACGAAAGCTTTACCCAGATGGTCTTACGCAAAATCGAAGAAAAGGGTATGACCAACGCCCAGTGCTACAAGAAGGCTAACATGGACAAGAAGCTGTTTTCTAAGATTAAGAACGATATCTATTACCAGCCAACAAAGAAGACAGCTTTCGCTTTAGCCATCGCTTTACAGCTCTCCTTAGAAGAAACCCGAGAACTGCTGATGAAAGCTGGATATGCCATTTCTCACAGCCATAGATTCGACATCATTATCGAGTATTTTATTAAAAATCAAAACTACGATATTTTTGAAATCAACGAAGCCCTGTTCTCCTATGATCAGGAATTGCTGGGCTTCTAAAAAATGAAAAAACTTCAAAAGGTCGCCTGGCAGGCGACCTTTTTGTGTGCCAATTTTGCTATTCTTGTTTTAATAACACGGACAGGAACACATATGAAGGTACAAGGGCAGGTGTGTATGAATGAAAATTAGGGATGTAGGAAATATTGATAAAATTTTTAGAGACATATCGTTAATCTTGGAAAATGCGCGGAAAACAGCGAAAACTGCCGTAAATTTATCGATGGTCTACGCTTACTACGAGATAGGCAGAATTATTGTAGAAGAAGAACAGCATGGAAATCAACGTGCAGAATATGGGAAGAAACTTTTGGAAGAGATATCTGCTTATTTAACTGCTAGATTTGGAAAGGGATTTTCAGTAGACAATTTAAAATTAATGAGACGATTTTATGTAGTTTATGCCAATGACAAAATTGGGGAAACACTGTTTCCCCAATTCAACCATCTGCCCACAACGGAATCTGGACGAAAATTTTATCTTAGCTGGTCACATTATTTAAAACTTATGCGAATTGATAATGTTGAAGAACGTCATTTCTATGAAATTGAATCAGTCAAGAACGATTGGAGTTTGAGCGAGCTAAAGCGCCAATACGATAGCTCTTTGTATGAGCGTGTAGCACTTAGCATAGAAAAAGAAAAAGTCTACGGTTTATCAATAGCGGGTCAAAACCTTGATGAACCGAAAGATGTAATCAAAGATCCATATGTGCTTGAATTTTTAGGCTTAGATCAATTATCGGCTTATTCTGAGACGCAACTTGAAAGTAAGATTATTGACCATTTGCAACAGTTTTTGTTAGAGCTAGGAACAGGTTTTACGTTTGTTGGGAGGCAGGTACGATTTACGTATGAAGAAGAACATTTTATAGTGGATTTAGTGTTTTATAATCGTATTCTAAGATGTTTTGTATTATTCGATTTGAAAATTGGAGAACTAAAGCACCAGGACTTAGGACAAATGCAAATGTACGTACATTATTACGATAGGAAGATAAAACTAGAGGATGAAAATCAAACAATAGGCATCATACTGTGCAAAGACAAAAATAATGCTGTTGTAGAAATGACATTACCAGAGAATAATTCTCATATATTTGCAAGCAAGTATCAAACTGTTTTGCCGAGCAAAGATGAGCTGAGGAGACTCCTTGAAGAGCAAATGAATGAGTAATGTTTTTTGTTAGAATACATGAGATATCGACTTAGGAGGGTATACATTATGAAAAAGAACTTAACAGAATTAGTATTTATCATCGACAGAAGCGGATCCATGCACGGGTTGGAAAATGACACCCTGGGAGGTTTCAACTCCATGCTGGAAAAGCAGAAACACAGTGAAGGAGAGGCTTACGTTTCTACCATCTTGTTTAACGACTTCAGCAAGGTCATTCACGACCGTTCCAACATTAAGAAGGTGGAACCTTTGACTGCAAATCTGTATCAGGTAGGCGGTTGTACCGCTCTGCTGGATGCTATCGGTGGTGCAATCCATCATATCGGCAATGTGCACAAATATGCAAGAAGGGAAGACTTACCTGCGAAAACACTCTTTGTCATCATCACTGACGGCATGGAAAATGCCAGCCATAGTTATACTGCCGACCAGGTAAAAGAGAAAATCCAGCGCCAGAAAGAAAAGTACGGATGGGAATTCCTCTTCCTGGGCGCAAACATTGATGCTGTAGGTGTAGCCGGCAACATCGGTATTGAGGAGGAACGTGCAGTCAAATACTGCTGCGACGCAGAGGGTACGCAGCTGAACTACGAAGAAGTAGGAAAAGCTGTACAATCCTTAAGAGCTGGCCGTGGCATCGCAAAAGGCTGGAAGAAAAACATCGAAGCTGACGAAAGGAGAAGAGGAAGATAAACAAAAAGCCAGCTGCAGTATTGCAGCTGGCTTCTATATTTCTGTCTTTTTACCCCTGACATGCGTCAATGTGGTTCATCGCAAGCTGGTTGAACACCCTCCAGTTTTCGATGGAACAGATATGACCGCATTTTTTGATGGTCTTCATCTCGATGTTTTTTGCCTTTTCTGCCATGGACATTGCTCCACTGTGGAAGCAGTGGTCTTCTTCGCCGGAGATGAAGAGGATCTTCTTGTTTAGGAAGTCCAGCTTCTTGTGAAGACGTTCCGGTCTTAAGAGGCACTGGGAATATTCAATCCAGGCATACATGGTTTCTTTGTCAATCTTTACGACCTCGCGCAGGAAAATCTTGCGGGACTTTTCATGGTTTTTCTTTGGCATCATGAACCAGGCAAAGAAACGGTATACCAGGTTATATGGCACCAGGCTCTTCGCTTTGTTCGCTGATAACATGGCCAGTTTGGATGTAAAGTTTAACTTGAGAGACGGGCCGCCGAGAATGATGCTCTTCACGTATTTTGGAAAGCATACTGCAAAGTTAGCGATGACAACAGTTCCCAGAGACAGTCCGATAAAGTGGGCTTTTTCGATGCCCAGGGAGTCCAGGGTCTGGCGGATGCCTTTGTACAGTTTACGCGGTGATACTTTGCGAATCACATTATCTGCATTATTGCCGTGTCCTGGCAGGTCCAGTAATAACAAATTATATTTCTTGGAGAATGCATCGATTTGTTTTCCCCAGGTTTTGGTGCTGCCACCGATACCGTGAACGAAAACAACCCATTCTTCCTTCTGATTGTCGATAATTTCGTATTTTAACATATGATTTACCTCTTTTGAAAATAAAGTAGTCACAAACACTATTCCATGTAGTTATTAAGACTATATACCAAAATGAACAAAAAAGCAAGCCTTTTTCGACATATAAAAGAAAATGTAAAGTTAGCTTGACATCGTTACGGCTACATGTTATATTCTAAATGTAAAACAAACTTTACATCTATCGCAGGGCATCATAAACAAAAGGAGGCGTATTGTGAAAAATAGAATCGAAGAAATCAGAAAGGAACGGGGCATTCGTCAGGAGGACTTTGCAAAATCCATGGGTGTGTCCAGACAGACTATCAGTTCCTTGGAAAACGGACGATACAATCCGTCCATTACACTGGCATACAAAATTGCCAAGTATTTTGGCATGACCATTGAGGAAGTATTTATCTTTGGAGAGGAAGACGAGAAATAAGGGGGAAAAGAAAGTGAAAAGAGATAAAAGAATGATCATGAGCATCATCTGGGTCATCCTGGGCCTGGCGCTGATTGCATTATCCTTTGCGGGAAAAGTGGATGAATTCTGGAACGGCATGGGCTTTGCATTGGCAATTATCGGCGCACTGCAACTTTTGCGCACCCACAGATTCATGAAAAATGAAAAATACCGCGAGGCAGTAGAAATCGCGGAAACTGATGAGAGAAATCATTTCATCCGCAGCAAGGCCTGGGCCTGGGCAGGATATCTGTTTATCATCATCGCAGGGGTGTCTGTCATCATATTCAAAGTCATTGGCCAGGATCAGATGTCCTACGCCGCATCTATTGCAGTCTGTCTGCTTCTGGTGCTGTACTGGGTTGCGTACTATATTTTACAGAGAAGATACTAGAACAACGAAACACTAGAGAACATCCTTCTTGACATCGGACCAACTCCAATGTTTATAATAGAATAAACAAGGATGTTTGAAGGTGAATTTATGAGACTGACAGTAGGCGAAATTTCAAAAGTATTAGGTCTTCCAAGCGAAAGCATACGCTATTATGTGAGAGAAGGTCTGATTCAACCTGAAAAGAATGCAGAAAACAACTATTGGGAGTATTCCTCCGAGGATCTGTTGCTGATTACAGACATCATGTTCTATCGTGACATGGGAATGTCCATTAACAGCATCCATGAGATTTTTGATGGGTTGCCACTGGAAGACATTGACCATGTCATTCAGAGAACCAAAGATGAAATTAATGAAAAAATTGTGGAGTACACCACCATGCTGCAGAAAGTGCAGAACTGGGAAAACTATTACAGAGAAGAACTTCGGAATATTGGTAAGTTTACCATTGGTGACATGCCTGCCAACTATCGTATCAGCCGTTTTTACGACCAGTATGAACATATGGCAAGCTACCTGAAAGACAGCATCTGCATTAATAAAGACGACTGGGAAGGTATGAGCATCTCTTTCCTGTATAACTTCAAGGACCATCCTGAGAAAGTCCATCAGTACATTTCTCTGGAGAAGAATGACCGGACTACCAAGCGTAATCGTGATTACGATGTGGTGGAAGAACCGGCATGCCGCTGTCTCATGACACAGGCCATCTACACCGATGATGTGCCAAAGATGGTAGAACCGCTGCTGCAGTATGCCAAAGACCATGAAATCCAGCTTACCGGCGAAATTTATGGAAGAGAGCGGACTAATTTCTATATTGATAAGAAACGTCACTGGGTTTGTTCAATCTATGCACCGATCGTGGTGGCAGAAACCGATAAAAAATAGGGAAAAATAGGAAGAAAATCTTGACCCCGGAGTTACTCCGGGGTTTATATTTTTATGTAGGTAAAAAGGAGGTCGACATGAAGAATTATTTAAATGCTTATTTAGATGACCACAAAGAAGAGATGCTGCAGGTTTTGTCCGACTTTGTCGCAATTCCAAGTGTCTCCAGTGATATGGAAAAAGTAAGAGAAGCCCTGGAGTTTTCCCTGGACTTAGGCGAAAAGATGGGATTCCGTACAGAAAACTGCCTGGATGGTCAGGTAGGCGTGATCGAAATGGGTAATGGCGAAGAAACCCTGGGCATTTTGTCCCACGTTGACGTTGTGCCGGCTGGTGACAGAGAAGACTGGGATTCTGATCCTTATCAGACTGTGATCAAAGACGGCAGAATTTACGGTCGTGGCACTGTAGATGACAAAGGCATGATTGTTGCATCTCTGTATGCCATGAAGGCAGCAGCAGAATACGCAGCAGAACATAACATGCCAATCCACAAGAAGGTACAGCTGATTCTGGGTACCCAGGAAGAAGTAGAATGGACAGATATGGATGCTTATGTAGAACATTATCCACTGCCAGATTACGGATTCTCTCCAGATGGCGAATACCCAATCTGCAACGTAGAAAAAGGTACCGCAGACTTTACGTTAACTTTTTACGTGGCTGAGGAGACTGAAGGTGCAGGCGCTGTTTATGTAACAGCAGTAGACTGCGGCGTTGCAAAGAACTCCGTTCCGGGCAAAGCAATCGCAACACTGTCCAACGGAGAAACTATCACTGCTATGGGCAAGGCAGTACATTCCTGCCAGCCTGAAAGAGGTGTTAACGCACTTTTCGTTCTTTGTGATATGCTGAAGGAAAAAGGCGTTGCGAAAAACAAGCTGATGACTTTGATCGAAGTTGTAACGGAAGCTTTCACAGACGTTTACGGCAGAGGAATCGATATGTATGACGAAAGCGAATACTATCAGGGCGAATTCGTACATAGAAACGCATTCTCCCCAACCATGTTCCATGCAAAAGACGGTAAAGCGGAAATCAACATCAACAACCGTTTTGCATACGGCACCAAGGAACAGGATCTGTATGACGGCATGACAAAGTTTGCAGAAGGCAACGGCGGCAGCGTAACTGAATGGTCTGCAATGCCAGCAGTATTTGTCAGCGCAGAAAGCCCATTCCTGAAGATTCTGGCAGACGCTTATGAGGACGTATCCGGTCTGAAGAATGAATTCACACTGGCATATGGCGGTTCCTACGCAAAAGCGATGCCAAACGTGGTTTCCTGGGGACCTTTATTCCCAGACGAAGAAGATACATGCCATGAAGTCAATGAATACATCGACATCAAGAGCATGATGGACAGTGCGAAAATCTTTGCGCAGTCTGTAGCAGGCATTGTTCTGACAGAAGAGAGCCTGAAATAAATACGTTATCATTTTGAAATTATTTATATGAAGAAAGAAAGGAGGACAAAAAATGGATGCTGTTTGGACAACCATGGAAGACTGGGGTGCAAGCGTGGAATTAAACTATGGCATTTTCTGCCTGATTCCAATCGTTGTAATCCTGGGTATTGCATTGTGGAAGAAAGATACATTTTTGTCAATCGTAGCGGGTTTAATCGTTGCCATGTTAATGGCTGCAAAGTTTAACCCTCTTGTAGCACTGGGTCTGTTTATGGACCAATTCTATGTAACAACTTGTGATGATGGTACTATGTGGGTACTGTTAGTATGTGCACTGTTCGGTGCGTTAATCGCGCTGATGACCGAATCCGGTGGTGTACTGGGCTTCTCCAGCTGGGCAAGAAAGTTACTGAACTCCAGAAAAAAGACTTTAATCGGTACTTGGATTCTGGGTATTATCGTTTTCGTTGATGACTACTTAAACTGTTTAGCTGTAGGTGCTGCAATCAGACCTCTGGCTGACAAATACCGCATCTCTCGTGAAATGCTGGCATTTATCATCAACTCTACAGGCGTTATTGTATGTGCAATTATTCCATTCTCCACTTGGGGCGCATTCTTTGGCGGCCTGATGGAAGAAGCAGGCATGACAGGCGGTCTGTCTGCAATCGGCGGTTACACACATGCAATTCCTTACATGTTCTATGCAATCATCGCGTTAATCGTGGTTCCTCTGGTAGCATTAGGCGTGATTCCTATGTTCAAGAACATGAAGGCTGCTGAAACAAGAGCGATCGAAACTGGTGAAGTATTATCTCCTGAATCCAAGGCTGCATTATCCGAAGGTTTAGAAGACGAAACTCGTTTCGAAGGTAAGCCATGCCGCGCAATTAACTTCGTTCTGCCAATCTTATTAGTAGCTGGTATCACAATTTACACAGAAGACATGGTAGTTGCATTATTCTTCGCAATCATTCTGTGCTTCGCAATGTACATTCCACAGAAACTGATGAATGTAACCGAATTTGTTGGTGCAATCATGAAGGGTTTAATCGACATGTTCCCTGTACTGGTTATCATCATTCTGTCTTACATGCTGATTGATGTAAACTCCATGCTGGGTCTGACAGACTTCGTAGTAAATATCTGCCAGGCAAATGTAAGCCCTGCATTATTCCCATGTATCGTATTCGTGGGCGTTGGTCTGTTATCTTTTGCTTCCGGTTCCGTTTGGGGTCTGGCTGCAATCGCATTCCCAATCGTTGGTCCTGTTTGTGCAGCAATGGGTCTGGATCCATATCTGTGTGCAGGTGCAACAATCTCCGCAGTAGCATTCGGTGGCCACATCTGTATGTATGCTGACACAGTAATCTTAACAAGTGCTTCCACACAGGGAACACCTGCTGATTACTTCAAGACATCTCTGCCAATTACAATGGCATACCCATTCGTTCTGGGTGCCATCGCTTATCTGGTAGCAGGTCTGATTATGTGCTAAAAGCAATATTGTGTAGGATTTAAATATGACACCAATTAAAAGAAGGCCCTCTGCTTTGTCTTTGACGAGCAGAGGGCCTTTTGGTATACTAAAGAAAAAGTCTGATGCAAATCCTGGAAACATGTTAGAACCATGCTCTTTTGGGGCATATATATTGCAAAGAGATTTTCGATATGAAAGAGGAGGTAGCGATATGGGCGCAGCAGTAACTGTAAAAGGGGTACAGATTGAGGAGAAGGAACGCCAGGCTTATGTAGATTACCTGGAGAAGAAACATAACAGAAAGTTAAAGAAACTGGAAATCGAAATCGATGGAGACTTTGCCAACCTGACCTATGAATGGGAACCGGTTCCTTTTGAAAGAATCAGAAGAATCACCGGATACCTGGTGGGCACCATGGATCAGTGGAACGACGCCAAGACTGCAGAAGAAGCAGACCGTGTAAAACATGGTATTGGTGATGGAATGGAAAGACTATAGTCCGGAGAATTACAAAGAAATTATAGAAACGGCCTCTTCACTGTGACGAGACCGTTTTAAATTTTACATAAATTGTATTGTTTTGTTGAGAGATTTTATTTAATATAAGAGTGAAAAGGAGGGGGATATTTATGCTCACATACGAAGAAATTAGAAAAAGCGAGGCAATCAAGACTTATATCACCCGTGCGGATGAATCTTTGGGTGCCTTAGGATTTACAGAACATAGCTTTGCTCACGTGACGCACGTGGCAGAGACTGCCGGATATATTTTGAAAACACTGGGATATGATGCAAGAACCACCGAGCTGGCTATGATTGCCGGTTACCTGCATGATATCGGCAATCTGGTCAACCGAAAGGACCACGCCCAGTCCGGTGCGGTCATGGCCTGGAGTATTTTGAATGACATGGGCTGTGATGCGGCGGAAGTTGCGACCATTGTGACTGCCATCGGTAATCACGACGAAGGAACCGGCGTGCCGGTCAATACTGTGGCAGCGGCTATGATTCTGGCCGACAAAGCCGATGTGCGCCGTTCACGTGTACGAAACAGAGATATTTCAACCTTTGATATCCATGACAGAGTCAATTATTCAGTAACAAAGTCCTATCTGGAAATCAATGATGAAAAGACCATGGTAACCTTGAAACTTTCTGTTGAAACCCAGTTCGGATCCGTCATGGATTATTTCGAAATCTTTATGACCAGAATGATTCTTTGCCGAAAGGCAGCCGAAAAACTGGGTCTGCAGTTTAAGCTTATCATCAATGATCAACTGTTGATTTAGGCAACAGACATGATGCAACGTTTGAAACCTGGAGAATTGAGGTATTAGAATAGAAACCGGTCAGAGGAGGTTATCAAGATGAAAATTCAATTAGACGATAAATTAAAAGAATACATGAACAAACATGGCCATAAAGATCTGGTCCTATATGTAAAAAAGGGTGAGGGTTGTTGTTCCGCATCCTTGCGTATGGTACAGGCCCGTTTTGCGAAAGAAGGCGATGAGGCCCTGGTGGAAAAGGGCTACGTGGCAGTGGAATCGGAGCTGGGAAAAATCTATTATGATATGGAGAGAATCATTTTAGAACAGAACCCACAGCTGATTTTCAATCGTATCTTTGGCAAGGTCGTGGTACAGCCGATGGGTATGCATGTGGATGATGCCCGCTATGATATGGCTTGTGAACTTGCAAATATGAGAAAATAGGAAACTTTAAAACCCGGACGGCAGGATTGCCATCCGGGTTTGTTTTTTGTCTCAGAAATCTTTATTTGATGAGATTGAGAAAGGCCTTTGCTGCATTGGACAGGGGGGCGTTCTTCAAGTAGGCGCAGCCGATGCTTCTTTTTGGCAGGGGCGGCTGGATGTTTAGTCTTTTGACATATCCCCGCTGAAAGGCCTTTTCGGAGAACTGTTCTACGACGCAGGAGACCCCCAGATGAATCGACGCAAATCGAATCAGCAGATCATGGGCTGCAATTTCAATCTGTGGATTTAACTCGATTCCTTTTTTCAGAAATGCTTCGTCCAGGAAATGACGTGAAGAGGAATTCTTTTCTAAGAGAATCAGCGGAAAATCTGCCACGTCCTCCCATGAGTAGGAAGCTTTCGCATCAAAATCCGGTCCGCAGACGAAGACGTCATTAATTTCAAAACACGGTTCGATAACCAGCTCATCATCTTCCAGGGGCATGTTGACAAATGCCAGATCGGCTTTGCCTTCCTTTACCATCTCAACCATCTGAGATGAATAGGAGTTAGCCATCTCGATTCTGACATCGGGATAGGTGGCATGGAAATCCTCCAGATAGTCCAGCAGGAAGTAGCTGGTGATGGTGTCGCCGGCAGCGATGGTCAGTTCGCCTGCCTCTAAATGACGCAGTTTTTCCAGCTGGTTTTCCCCCTGCTCGATGAAGTTCATGGCGCTTTCTACCTTTGCAAAAAGAATCTCTCCTTCCTTTGTCAGAGATACGCCTTTTCTTGTTCTGACAAAAAGCTGGACCTGCAGGTCCTTTTCCAACTGACGAATGCACTGGGAGATGGCCGATTGAGAAATATATAGGCTTTCTGCAGCTGCAGAAAAGGACTGGAAACGGGCTGTTTCATAAAAGACCCTGTAATAATCGAGCTTCGTTTTCATATAAGTACTCCTTATGACGGTTGTAAGTATTATCTGTTTTACTAATGCTGTTGTATGGATTATAATAGCGAAGTAAAAACAAGTCAATAGTTAGTCTTTCACAAGACGATAAACATATGGAGGAAAAAATTATGAGTCGAGTATATGGTACAGTTTCTATGGGTCTGCGTGCACCAATTATCCGTGAAGGAGATAATCTGGTAGACATCGTAACCGGCACAGTTGTTGAAGCGATGAACAAAGAAGGTTTAGCGCCAAGAGACAGAGACGTACTGTGCATGACAGAAGCTATCGTTGCACGTGCGCAGGGTAACTACGCAAGTGTAGACCAGATCGCTGCAGATGTTAGAAATAAGCTGGGCGGCGAAACTGTTGGTGTCATCTTCCCAGTGCTGAGCAGAAACCGTTTTGCAATCTGCCTGCGTGGTATTGCAAAGGGCTGTAAGAAAGTAGTTCTGATGTTAAGCTACCCATCTGATGAAGTGGGCAACCACCTGGTTGACTTAGACCTGTTGGATGAAAAAGGCATCAACCCATATACTGACGTTTTATCTGAAAAAGAATTCAGAGACCTGTTCGGTGCACCAAAGCACACTTTCACAGGTGTAGATTATGTAGAATATTATGCGAACCTGATTCGCGAAGCTGGTGCAGAAGTAGAAGTTATCTTTGCTAACGACTGCCGTGCAATCCTGAACTACACAAAGAACGTTCTGCAGTGCGACGTGCACACAAGAGCACGCACAAAGCGTCTGCTGAAGAATGCTGGTGCAGAAAGAGTCTTCGGTATGGATGAAATCATGACAGAATCTGTAGACGGTAGCGGCTGGAACGCACGTTACGGTCTGTTAGGCTCCAACAAAGCAACAGAAGATACTGTAAAACTGTTCCCAAGAGAAGAATGTCAGCAGCTGGTAGAAGACATCCAGGAAAAGCTGTTAGAAATCACAGGTAAGCACATCGAAGTCATGGTATACGGTGACGGTGCATTCAAGGATCCTGTAGGTAAGATCTGGGAACTGGCTGACCCGGTAGTTTCTCCGGCATACACGGCTGGTCTGGAAGGTACACCGAACGAACTGAAGCTGAAGTACCTGGCAGATAACGACTTTGCTGGCCTGTCCGGCAAGGAACTGCAGATGGCAATCAAAAACAGAATTATGGACAAAGACGGTTCTTCCCTGGTTGGCAACATGGTTGCGCAGGGTACAACACCGCGCCGTCTGACTGACCTGATCGGCTCCCTGTGCGACCTGACTTCCGGTTCCGGCGACAAGGGTACACCGGTTGTGTACATCCAGGGTTACTTTGATAACTATACTAACGAATAAAACGAACAAATTGAAAACATTGGTAAATTCCTTTTAAATATAAAAACTCTTATTTACGTACGGGAACCCTGCAAAGGGTTCCTTTTTAATTGCAAAAGGTATATAATCTTCATATAATTTGGAGGTATTATAATGAAAAATATCCTAATGATTTGTCACGGCAATATTTCATCTTTGGGATAAAAACGTTGAAATTCCAATTGTTTAACGGGGTAGGGACTGGATTTACTACCAATTCACTACTTTTGAAAAGGTCTGAATATGCATGCAGGAACCCGAAAGGGTTCCTTTTTTATCGGCAAAAACTATGCAATTTAATAAGAAAAGAAGGTTGTATTTTGCCGATAACGGTATATAATATTAGAAATAAAGAAGTTGGAGGGAGAATGATGAGGTATTTATCCGTTGCAGAAACTGCAAAGAAGTGGGGAATCTCTGAAAGAAGCGTTAGAAACTATTGTGCAAATGAGCGCATTCCAGGAGCATTTTTAACAGGAAAAACCTGGAACATTCCGGATGATGCAGTAAAGCCCACACGTATAAATCGGAAGTGCAAAGAGCCAGAATCTGTTTTGAAAGTATTAAAAGAGGAAATGATGCACAAGGTTTCCGGTGGATTATATCACAAGACACAGATTGAACTAACTTACAATTCCAACCACATGGAGGGCAGCAGGCTGACCCACGATCAGACAAGATATATCTTTGAAACAAATACAGTTGGTATAGAAAAAGACGTTCTGCATGTGGATGACATTATTGAAACATTCAATCACTTTCGCTGTATTGATTTGATTATAGATAATGCAGATGCTAAGCTGACAGAAAAATTTATCAAAGAATTGCATTTGATCTTAAAAACCGGAACCAGTGATGCGAACCTGTCTTGGTTTGCAGTTGGCGCGTATAAAAAAAGACCAAATGAAGTAGGGGGAAAAGATACTACGTTGCCTGAAAATGTTGGTCATGAAATGAAAATATTGCTTAATGCGTACCATTCCTTAAAAGATATAACTTTGGAAGATATACTGGATTTTCATGTGAAATTCGAGAATATCCACCCATTTCAGGATGGAAATGGACGTGTAGGCAGATTGATTATGTTTAAGGAATGCCTGAAACATAATATTGTACCATTTATTATCGAAGATGATTTGAAGATGTTTTATTATCGTGGGCTAAGTGAATGGGAGAACGAACGGGGCTATTTGCGAGATACCTGCTTAACTGCACAGGATAAATATAAGTCAATTTTGGACTACTTTAGAATTAAGTATTAGTTTGATAAATTTGAATTTGGAGGGGACGATATGGTTGAACGTGCGTACATTAATGATATTGCCGCATTGACGGCATTAAGATTGGAATTTTTGCAAGAAGACTGTGGTGAACTGAATGAAGAAGTCATAAGCAAGCTTGCCGAAGCTTTGCCAGCATACTTTGAAAAGAATCTTAACCATAATATTTTCTGCTACCTAATTAGAGAGAAGGAAAATGTCGTTGCCTGTGCATTCTTGCTAATAGATGAAAAACCTGCAAGCCCGATGTTCATAACAGGTAGAACAGGAACAGTACTCAATGTATACACAAAACCGATATGCCGACATAAGGGATATGCAACAGAGATAATGAAAATGCTGCTTCAAGATGCAGTTGAAATGAATTTGAGTTCTGTGGAGCTTAAAGCTACAGATGCTGGATACAATTTGTATAAATCCGTTGGTTTTACGGATGATGTGTCAAAGTATCATTGTATGAAATGGCACAAGGCATAAAGTAAATTCCAATTTGTACGGATGCATCAGTCCGCGATTCAGGTGGTAGTAAATCGAGAAAATCCAGTTCGTTTACTACGATTTTTACTACCTTTTCGGGTCAAAATATCCTATACTATACGAAGATATACCACATTATGCTAAGAGGACTATGCCATTAGCATAACTTAAACCATTGAATTTCAACGATATACCAAGATAAGCGAGGTTATACAACGATGAAGAAAATCCTAATGATTTGTCACGGCAACATTTCATCTTTGGGATAAAAACGTTGAAATTCCAATTGTTTAACGGGATAGGAACTGAATTTACTACCAATTTACTACTTTTGAAAAGGTCTGAATATGCATGCAGGAACCGTTTGGTTCCTGCTTTTTTATTGAATCGATGTAGGATGTCAGGACTGCAAAACTGCAGAATAACATATTGACAAATATCGATATGTTGCATATAATGGATTTGAACGGAGGAGAAATGGAAATGAGTTATAAGGAAGAAGTGAAACTGATCAAGGCACTAGCTGACGAAAATCGTCTTGCGATTCTGGAAATGTTACAGCAGGAAGAAAAATGCGCATGTGTTTTACTGGAAGAACTGAATATCTCACAACCAACATTATCACATCATATGAAAATTCTCTGTGACAGTGGATTGGTAGACAGCTGCAAGGATGGCAAGTGGATGCACTATTCTCTTTCCTTCGAAGGCAGCAAGAAGCTACAGGCTTTGATAGGTAAATATACTGTGAATGAAAACGAAGCTGAAACATATAAAAAATGTGACTGCTGCGAGTAGGTGTTATAACAGGGCAACATACGTGTTGCCTTTTATAAGAAATAATATATAGATAGATGTAAATATGTCGATGTAAAGGAGGAGTTTATGATTTGGGATTTTATTCAAAATCAGGTATTGGGTATGAAGTGGCTCAATGAACTGATAGGAACGGTATTGTCTGTGATAGGGGTAAATGTAACTGGAAAGTGGGGCGGTAGTCTTCAGTTTTTTATCTATGATGTGATCAAAATCACAATCCTATTGTGCTTTTTGATTTTTATCATTAGTTACATCCAAAGTTACTTCCCGCCGGAACGGAGTAAACAGATACTGGGACGATTTCATGGAGTAGGTGCAAACTGTATTGCGGCGCTCTTGGGAACGGTAACACCATTTTGCTCCTGCTCATCTATACCACTATTCATTGGTTTTACCAGTGCGGGACTTCCGTTAGGTGTAACATTCTCATTTTTAATTTCGTCGCCTATGGTAGATTTAGGTTCGCTGGTCATATTGATGAGTATCTTCGGATGGAAAATCGCCGTGGTATATGTCGCTTTAGGATTAGCCGTAGCGGTTGTCGGAGGAACGTTAATCGAAAAGCTACACATGGAAAGGTATGTAGAAAGCTTTATCCTAACTGCGGGCAGTGTGGATATTGAATCTGCAGAACTGACAAAGACAGAACGTCTGACTTATGCGAAAGAGCAAACCATCGATACATTCAAAAAGGTATTCCCATACATTCTGATTGGCGTAGGGATTGGTGCGTTGATTCATAACTGGATACCGCAGGAATGGGTTGCTCAAGTATTAGGAAGTGACAATCCTTTTGGAGTTGTTCTGGCGACATTGATGGGTGCTCCAATGTATGCGGACATCTTTGGTGTAATCCCGATTGCGGAAGCACTTTTATTTAAAGGTGCACTTTTGGGAAGTGTATTATCTTTCATGATGGCTGTGACAACTTTGTCTTTGCCATCCCTGATTATGCTGTCCAAAGCAGTAAAACCAAAACTGCTCGCGCTGTTTATTGCAATTTGCACAGTAGGGATTATCGTAGTGGGATATTTATTTAATGCAATTCAATATTTACTGATTTAAATAGGAGGTAAGAAGATGGGTTTATTTGGAAAGAAAAAGAAAGAAGCAAGTTGCTGCTGTGGTGGTGCTTGCAATGAAACAACCATGGCTGCGGCAGAAAATGCCAAGTCTGCAGGTGCAAGAGTAAAGATTCTAGGTACGGGTTGTGCAAAGTGCAATCAACTGGAAATGGCCACAAAGACGGCTATGGAAGAGTTGGGCTTGGAGGCTGAAATTGATCATGTTACAGATTTTGTGGAGATTGCGGCTTACGGGGTTATGACAACACCTGCGCTGGTCATCGACAGGAAAGTTGTTTCTTTAGGCAAGGTGCTGAGTGTTGAAGAAGTAAAGAAACTGCTCTAAACAGTGACTACGAGTAAACCGCAAGAATGTAAAGAAGAAGGCAGGGTGTATAAATGAGTAGAGGATGGTACCCTATCATTGACGAAAAAAAGTGTATAGGCTGTATGGCTTGCCATGATATGTGCAGACATGGGGTTTATAAGCTGGATGAGGCTACTGGTACGCCAAAGGTAGTATATGAAACAGGATGTGTTCATGGTTGTCACGGATGTGAAAAACAATGTCCTGCGGGTGCAATACGGTATTTTGGTGATGATGGATCTTTGGAGCTTGAGTATGACTACGATACGTATAAGCCGGATATTCAATGTGAGGGTAAGCCAAAGGTAGCTTTTGTATGTGTCCATAATTCCTGCAGAAGTCAGATTGCAGAAGCATTAGGAAAGAAGATGGCCGCAGACGTATTTGAGAGTTATTCTGCAGGGACTGAGTTAAAGGATCACATCAATGCTGATGCGGTTCGCGTGATGAAAAAATTGCATGACATAGATATGGAAGAGAACCAGTATAATAAGCTGATTACTGACATACCAACGCCAGATGTAGTTGTGTTTATGGGTTGCAATGTAAGCTGTCCTGATGTACCAAGTCAGTATGCAGAAAACTGGGGACTGGAAGATCCAACTGGACAGGGCGACAGAATGTTTGAGGAAACAATCCAAGTCATTGAAGACAAAGTGAAAAAGCTGAAGTTGCGATTAAAATAATCTCTGTGAATATAACGGGATTATTGAAGGATTTTACTACAATTTGTACTACTTTTGACGGCTAAAATAGTCTATAATATATTAAAATATACTATATTATGCCAAACGCATTATGCCGATGGCAGCTCTAAGATGTTTGAAATTTCAACGATATACCAAGATAAGCGAGGTTATACAACGATGAAGAAAATCCTAATGATTTGTCACGGCAACATTTGCAGATCACCAATGGCTGAGTACGTCATGCAGCACATGGTGGAACAGCGACATATTGCCCATAAATATCATATCGAATCTGCGGCGACCAGCCGCGAGGAAATCGGCAATGATGTCCACCACGGCACCAAAAGAAAGCTGAGAGAAGTAGGCATTGCCTGTCCGCGCAGAGCAGCACGCCAGGTGACCCGTCAGGACTATGACGATTACGACTATCTCATTGTCATGGACCAGATGAATATCCGTAACCTGAACCGTATTATTGGCAGCGACCCGGATCACAAGGTCTACAAGCTTTTAGAATTTGCCGGCAGCAGCCGCGATATCGCGGATCCGTGGTACACTGGCAATTTTGATGAGACTTACAATGACGTAGTAGAAGGCGTTACGGCTCTCATCGATAAAATCGAATCTGAACAAAAATAAAAAGAAACATATCTCTCTCCTGACGGCATAGTCTGTTAGGGGAGATTTTTTATGAGAAAATTTTTATATGTGGCAGCGGTAGCTTTGGCCTTCGGACTCGGCCTGATGATTTACTTCTATGTGGCTGAGCCGACGGGCAAGGCCGTATCGAAAGACCTGCCGGCTGCGCCGGCCATTTCTGCAAAACAGGCCATACTCATAGACGGAAAAAGTGGAGAGATTCTCTTTGAGAAAGCATCAGAAGAAAGAGCCTATCCGGCCAGCACGACCAAAATCATGACGGCCCTTATGGCCCTGGACTTGTGTAAAAGATACGATATCGATATCAAGACGGAAGTCACCGTACCCAAGGAAGCCATAGGGGTAGAGGGATCATCAGTCTATTTGAAAGCCGGAGAAAGCCGGACTATCGAAGATTTGCTTTACGGCACCATGCTTCGCTCAGGAAACGACGCAGCCACGGCCCTTGCCATCTGCCTCGGTGGTAACGAAAAGAACTTTGTGAAAATGATGAATGATAAGGCACGGGAATCCCGCTGCAGTCGAACCAATTTCGTCAATCCAACCGGTCTTTTTGATGAGGACCATTACACTACGGCAAAAAACCTGGCTTGCATCGCCCGTGTAGCCATGAAAAACGATATTTTTCGACAAATTTCGTCAGCAAAATCCTGGGGCAACTATACAAACAAGAACAAAACTGTATTCCAATACGAGGGTGGGACGGGCATTAAAATTGGCTTTACTGAAAAAAGCGGCCGAACCCTGGTGGCTTCGGCCAGTAGAAACGGCACAGAACTCATTGCTGTAGTTCTGAACGATCCCGATTGGTTTGCTGACGCTTACGCGCTCATGGATTACGGATTTATGATAAAGGGGGTAGAGAAAGATGAATAGATGTATCGACGCAGGGAGAGAGGGGTGTCCCTGCACTTTGGCGGAAACAGGGGACTGCCTGGTCTGCAGCCGCCTCGGAGGGGGAAGTTGCGATGACTGTAGCTGGCAGGGCACCTGCATTTATACCTTGCATGAGCAAAACGGCTGTCAGGTTGTCCTAGAGCGGCAGAACCGGCTGCTTGACATTGCAGAAATCCGCACTTATGGTCCCAATTTTAAAGTCTTTGTTCTGGAAGCGGATAAAGGCTTTTGTCAGAAGGCACAGACAGCCGGTTCTTTTGTTTTTGTGAAAACGAAGAAAGATCACGACTGGTTCGGAGCGCCGATTTCCGTGCTCAAATCTGAACCGGATTGTGGACGAATCCATCTGGCAGTCTGTGCCTGCGGGCCCAAGACGTCGCGGATTCTGCAGGAGAAGGAAAGCCTTTCTGTCCGCGGCGTGTATTACAATGCCCTGACCGGACAGAAAAGTCTGCTGACTGACCCGGAGGAGACTTATGTCTTTGCCAAAGGCGTGGCCATATCGCCCTTGCGCAATTACTTAGACGGCGGTGACCGTTACGACCGTCAGCTTCATAACTTGCGCATCTTCGCAGATTTGGATAAAACCGGCATGGATTTTTTTGCAGATTACTTCGGAGACCTGCCGGCCGGTGTAATTCAGATCCGCAACTTTGCGCGGGAAGGTCTTTGTTCCCTGGAAGAACTGGACCATTTGGAAAGTCAGTGTCTGGCAAGAGCCCGCATCAACGTGCTGGCTCTTACATCACCTTATTATGCGAATCAAATCCAGCGTGCAGTAGGTCGGGGAAAGGTCATCCTCCGCCCTACTGCGGGCAACATGTGCTGTGGTGAAGGCGTTTGTGGCGCTTGTACGGAAGTGGATCAGTGGGGGCGGACGGTTAGGAATTGCAAAGCCGTAAAATAAAATCTATACGTTAGGATGGTTTTGTGCTATGATGGCCATAATAGAGAACGAATCCCTTATTGGATCAGAAAAAGGAGGATACCATCATGGCAAAAATTATCGGTAGCCCTAGCAGATACGTACAGGGCAAAGGTGAACTGAAGAACTTATGCGTATACAGTGGCGCATTTGCAAAGAAATTATTCCTGCTGACTAGTGCATCCGGCAGAGGCAGAGTAGAAGGTCAGATTGCAGAAGGCCAGGGCGAAATGGAACTGGTTTATGAAGTGTTCAACGGTGAATGCAGCAAGAACGAAATCAACCGCATCAAAGATGCATGCCAGGCTGCAGGCTGTGATGCCATCGTTGGTATCGGCGGCGGTAAAATTTTAGACACAGCAAAGGCAGCTGCATACTACCTGGGCATTCCTGTGATCATCGTGCCTACTATCGCTTCCACAGACGCACCTTGCAGCGCTCTGTCTGTAATCTACACTGACGAAGGCGTATTCGAAGAATACTTATTCTTACCTGCAAGCCCTAATATGGTTCTGGTTGATACAGATATCATTGCAAAGGCACCGGCAAGACTGCTGATCTCCGGTATGGGTGATGCACTGGCAACTTATTTTGAAGCAAGAGCATGTGCAATGTCTGATGCTTCCAACTGCGTAGGCGGTAAGTCCACCCTGGCAGCAATGGCACTGGCTGAACTTTGCTACGATACACTGCTGACTGACGGTGTCAATGCAATGCTGGCAGTAGAAGCAGGTGTTTGCACAAAGGCAGTAGAAAATATCATCGAAGCAAATACTTACCTGTCCGGCATCGGTTTTGAATCCGGCGGTTTAGCAGGCGCACATGCAATCCACAACGGACTGACTGCCATCGAGGAAACTCACGCAATGTACCACGGCGAAAAAGTTGCTTTCGGTACACTGGTACAGCTGATTCTGGAAAATGCAGATGAAGATGAACTCATCGAAGTTGTAAACTTCTGTATCGAAGTTGGCCTGCCAGTAACATTAGCAGAACTGGGCATCAAAGAAGTTAAAGATGACGAAATCATGGAAGTTGCAAAACTGGCTTGCGCAGACGGCGATACCCTGGGCAACATGCCATTTGCAGTAACACCGGAAGATGTTTATGCTGCAATCTTAGGTGCAGACGCACTGGGCAGATACAGCCTAGGCGAATAAGAATCAAACTTTACAAAGAACGAGAAAGAAGGCACGCCATTGTGCCTTCTTTTTGCGTATAAAAGCCTATGCATCGGCATACAATACCTCTTGACATACTTGGAAAAGAACAGTATTCTATATGTAGTAATGAAAACTATGTAATGTAGTAATGATAAAATAAAGAGGAAAGAGAGGGGCATCAATGGAACACTCTATGAAACGATATACATTGGGAGAAGAGATTTTTAATAGTGTAACCCATGGATTAGGCGCGCTTTTAGGCGTGGTGGGGACTGTGATTTTAGTTGTTTTGTCTGCGCTCAATGGCAGCGGTCTGGCAATCGGCACCAGCATCGTCTACGGTGCATCGCTGATTATGCTATACACCATGTCTACTTTGTATCATGCCATCGCATCGGAAAGGGCGAAAGCGGTCCTTCGCATCTTTGATCACACTTCTATCTTCCTGTTGATTGCCGGCAGTTATACGCCATTTTGCTTAATTGCTTTGGAAGGGAATCCGAGAGGCATTTTTGTAGCTGCAGTTGTATGGATTTGTGCTGTGCTGGGTATCGTTTTAAATGCAGTCAGCCTTAAGAAGACAGAGAAGTTCAGCCTGGTGCTGTATGTTCTGATGGGGTGGTCTGTGATCATGGTTATCAAAGACATCGTTGCGGTGTTACCGACACCTGCGTTCTGGTTGTTGCTTTTAGGTGGCATTGCCTATACGGGCGGCATTGCATTCTATGCTGTAAAAAAGAAATACATGCACAGCATCTGGCATCTTTTTGTTTTGGCAGGAAGTGTGTTGCAGTATTTGTGCATTGCAATTTACGTTCTGCCAATGGCATATTAAAAAGAAAACGCCATATACATTACAGATAACAGAAATGAAATTTGGAGGGGTTTATGGCGAAAATTATTGTCATCGGCGGAGGCTGGGCAGGCTGCAGCGCAGCAATTGCGGCGAGAAAGACCGGGGCGGAAGTCCTTTTGATAGAGCGAACTGACTTGCTTTTGGGCCTGGGAAATGTAGGCGGTATTATGCGTAATAACGGGCGCTATACTGCGGCGGAGGAATGTATTTCCATGGGTGCAGGAGAACTCTTTGAGATTGCTGATGGGTGCAGTACTCATCGTAATGTGGACTTTCCGGGGCATCGTCACGCCAGCTTTTATCATCCGGAGGAAGTAGAACCGGCTGTCCGGGGGCTGCTTTCTGACATGGAAATTACCACAAAAATGATGACACGCATTGTCAACGTTGACGTCGAAGAAAACTACATCAAAAAGATTACGTCCGCAGAAGGTGAAAACTATGACGCGGACGTTTTTATTGACTGTACAGGATCGACCGGCCCTATGGGAAACTGTGCAGCCTTTGGGAATGGTTGCAGTATGTGTGTCCTGCGTTGTCCTGCTTTTGGTCCTCGTGTCAGCATTTCGGCCAAGGCAGGCGGACGGGATTATTACGGTTTGCGGGAGGACGGAACACCGGGCGCTTTTAGCGGGTCCTGCAAATTAGATAAAAACAGCCTATCGAAAGGTTTGCAGGAGCAGCTGTGTGAAGAGGGGGTTGTGATTGTGCCTTTACCGGAAGGGCAGATTGACAGGAGTAAACTGGAAAAGAAGGTATGCCGCCAGTATGCACTACCACAATTTGCGGAAAATATCATTTTGATTGATACCGGTCATGTCAAGATGATGACGCCTTTCTTTCCCCTGGAAGAACTGCGAAAGGTGCCTGGTTTTGAAACTGTCAGGATTTTGGATCCCTATGCTGGTGGAAAAGGAAACTCCATTCGTTACATGGCAATTGCAGAGTGCGATGAGTATTTAAGGGTAAAGGGCGTTGGGAATCTCTTTTGTGCAGGGGAAAAGTCAGGGCCTTTTATCGGCCATACGGAGGCTATTGTCACCGGCAGTCTGGCTGGTTATAACGCGGGGGCAATGCTGCGGGGGGAACTTCTGTTAACCCTGCCGGCTGAAACCACTGCCATTGGTGCTTTCCTGCATTATGAAAAACCGGGAGGCGGCATGTTTACTTTTGCAGGAGATGCCTTCTTTGCGTATATGAAGGATGCAGGTCTTTACACCACGGACAAAGAAGTCATCCGCAGACGGATACAAAGAGCCGGGCTGACGGGGATATATAACGCTTTTCTTTAGGTAACTTTTGTGGTAAAATCACTAGAGATATTAAATAAATGGAGAGATACAGATGAGAATTAATAAATATATTGCACAGGCAGGTGTTGCCAGCAGAAGAAAAGCGGACGAATTGATTGCAGCGGGAAACGTAAAAGTAAACGGCGCTGTACTGAGAGAACCGGGCTATGATGTGGAAGACGGTGACGTGGTTGAAGTCAACGGACGCCGCATCGAAGCACAGGAAAAGAAGGTATATATTCTGTTAAATAAGCCTCTGGGCTATGTGACAACTGTTAGTGATGACAAAGAAAGACTGACGGTTATGGACCTGGTAAAAGACGTCGATGCACGTATTTTCCCTGTAGGCAGACTGGACTACAATACCAGCGGTATGCTGATTATGACCAATGACGGCGATTTTGCTTACAAACTGACACATCCAAAGCATGAGTTAACGAAGACATATCGTGCTCGCGTAGCAGGCGTTCTGTCTACAGAAAAGGTTTGGAAACTGCGTAACGGCGTGGACATCGGCGGATTTGTTACATCCAAGGCGAGAGTCGATGTGGTAAAAGGATTACCAAAATCTACTATCGTAGATATTTCCATTCACGAAGGAAAGAATCGTCAGGTTCGTAAGATGTTTAAGGCTGTGGGCAACAACGTACAGGAACTGGAACGTATTGCAATCGGTAATATCCGTTTGGGCAGACTGGCAGAAGGCCATTACCGAAAGCTGACAAAAGAAGAAGTTGAATACTTAATGAACTGTTAATCTGTGAAGATGCTGCTTGATACGCGGCATCTTTTTTTACTTTTGAGATACTTTCTTGGAACATAAAAAAGCTGCCGAAAACGGCAGCTTTTATTATGTAATAATTTCTTTATTTAATTACTTTCTCTTGCATTCTTTTGGAGTAACGCAAACGCCTGTAGCTCTAGCTACTACGATTGGTTCTTCTAAGAAGTCTGCAGCGGAAGCGCTAACGTCAGGTCTTGTTACTACAACCTTTCTAGCTTCGAAAGACATCTTTCTGGAAGTGTTACCAATCTGAGTGATTTCACCGTAAGCTTCGATGTAGTCGCCAGCGTAAGTAGGAGCTAAGAATTCTACGTTGTCATAAGCGCAGAATAAACCTTCGTCTCCGTCGCACTTGATTAATAATTCTGTAGCTACATCACCAAATAAGTGAACCATGTGAGCTCCGTCTACTAAATTTCCGCCGTAGTGTGCATCCTTAGCGGACATTCTTACTCTGATTAAAGATGTGATTTTGTTGTCCATCGGTCTAATTCTCCTTTTCAATTGTACAATTATTATAGGTTAAGTATACTCCTATATTTTAAATCTGTAAATAACAATTGCAAAAAACTTCTATGTGGTTTATCATTGAACCAACAAAAGAGCGAACCGAATCTGGTTCAGCTCCTAAAGGAGTGAAACGATAATGAAACAGAGCTATGGAATGAATCGTGTGCTGGAGCCGCAGCATGTACTTCCTACTTCGGCGTGGAGACTGGATAATACCAGAACCATTATGCCGCAGGAGATTCGCGTGGATATCAAAAGAATCCATGTAGAAGGTACCAGTTTCAAACAGATTTGCATGGAATCTAATGATAATGACCAAAGAATTAAACAAAAAATCATGGACATCGTCATAAGAAGAGGGAAACTGCATAATCCTGTAACAGATACAGGTGGTTTGTTCTATGGGACTGTGTCTGAAATTGGGAAGGACTATGATAATCATAAGGGTTTTGTGCCTGGAGAGGAAGTAGTCTGTAATGCATCTTTGGCGTCTGTGCCGATTTACATAAATAATATCGTTTCCATTGACAGAGCTTTTGGGCAGATCGAAGTAGAAGGTTATGCGATTTTGTATAATGAGGTTCCTTTGGTCAGACGTCCAGAAGGGATTCCAATCAATCTGCTCCTATTTGCTTTTAATGAGTCCGGTACGTTGTATCGTATTACCAATACAGCAGTGGGGAAGAAGAAGTTCCTGATCGTAGGGAACAACCTTCTGTCTAATCTTTTGTTCGGTTATGCAATCCGAAAGGTAGCCAGGGAAGAAGCACAGGTCGTGTGTCTTCTTGACAAGAATACGGACATGGTTTTGAAAGGCAAATCTATCAATGAACTGATTGCAAAAGTATTTACAGAGGTTCATTATGTAGACATTTTGAAACCTATGGAATGTTTGGAAAATCTCAACGCAAGATCCGTTTTCGACCTGTCTATCAACTGTGCAGACATTCCGGGGGCAGAGACGATTAACATCCTGGCTGCAAAGAGCGGCGGAACGGTTGTCTTTGCGAATCTGATAAATAACTATAATATCGCTTTATATATTACAGAATCGATTTCTAAACAGCTGGATATCCGCTGTGCTGACGGGTATCTGGAGGCTTATGAGCAATTTGATATCGAGATCATCAAAGATTTGATTCCTTATCTGGAAAAAGCCAGACTGGCCAGCCGTCAGATGGAGGACAATCCGGCTTATCCAATCAACCGTAAGACCCGTTTGATGGAAGTTTCCGGTCAGCGTAAAACCATGTTGGACGACTTTGTCTGTGAAAGCCGTGCCATGGCATCTGTGCTGGATGAAATTTTAACCGTATCAAAATACGACTGTAACGTATTGATTACCGGAGATACTGGCGTAGGAAAGACCAGAATTGCAGATATCATCCACAAAAACAGCAATCGGAAGATGCACCCGTTTATCAAAGTGAACTGCGCGTCCATTGCACCTGATGCTATTGAGACCCTGTTCTTCGGAAAAGAACTGGAAGGAAAAATTCTCGAGCAGAAGGGCTATTTTGAAATGGCCGACAATGGTGTTCTGATGCTGGATGAAATCGCCGGACTGCAACCAGATATGCAGGCGAAACTGCTCCGTGTCATTCAGGATGGAGAGTTTTACAGAGTCGGTGGCACAGAGCCGGTAAAAACCAACGTGCGCATTGTGTCGAGTACGGAACGGGAGCTGGAAGAAATTGTGGCAACCGGTGCCTTTCGGAGAGACTTATATTACCGCCTGAATGTAGTCAGCATCAAAGTGCCGAACCTGAAAGAAAGAGCTGGTGATATCGGTGCTTTAGTAGAACACTTCCTGCGACAGTATAACGAAAAATTCCAGGTTCACAGAACGATGGACTCCGACGCCATTGAATATTTGAAACAGTGTGACTGGCCGGGGAACATCAGAGAATTGGAAAATGTTGTTCAAAGACTGATCATTTCTGCGAAAGGGGAACGCATTACTCTTTTGGACGTCATGAGAGAATTGCATAATGACATCTTTAGCGGTGCTGCCTTAGATTTTGGCGGCATGCCTGATGAAGATGGAAAGGTTATGGATTTGGAACTGATGGTGGATAATTTTGAGAAAAATATTATTCGCCATGCATGTGAAAAATACGGGTCCACAAGAAAGGTTGCAAAGGCTATCGGCATCAGCCAGACACAGCTTGTGAGAAAGAAGAAAAAGTATCAGATTTAACGGGACTGTGTCTGTATTTGTTCGGCTGAAAGGACCTGAACCGAAAACGGTTCGAATTGTAAAAATAAAATTGAAGACAACCTGAAAATATTGGGTTCTTGCAAGAACGCTGTTTTTGCTTTATAATAGCAATGTTAAAAGTAAACTAATAGCATTATATATTTTTTTAGGAGGACAAACAAAAATGATTACAAGAGATTACAAACCAGGCCATCCTTTAGGTATCCACAGAGTTATCGAACCTGCAGGTGTATTACCACAGCCAGCAGATAAGATCGACAACAACATGGAAATCTATGACAACGAAGTTCTGATCGACGTTCACACTTTAAACATCGACTCCGCTTCTTTCACAGAAATCGAAAGAAGAGCTAACGGTGATGTTGAAGAAATCAAGAAGATTATCATGAACATCGTAGAAACTACTGGTAAGCACAAGAACCCATGGACAGGTTCCGGCGGTATGCTGATCGGTAAGGTTGCAGAAATTGGCCCTAACTACGAAGGCGACTTAAGAGTAGGCGACAAGATTGCTACATTAGTATCCCTGTCCCTGACACCATTAAAGATCGAAGAAATCTTAGACATCAGACCTGAAATCGACCAGGTTGACATTAAGGGTCAGGCTATCTTATTCCAGTCCGGTTTATACGGCATTCTGCCAACAGACATGCCTAAGGAATTAGCTCTGTCTGTATTAGACGTTGCTGGTGCTCCAGCTCAGACTGCTAAGATCTGTAAGCCTGGCGATACAGTAGTTATCATGGGTGGCGGCGGCAAGTCCGGTATCCTGTGCTGCTGGCAGGCAAAGAGACAGGTTGGTGTTAACGGTAAGGTTATCTGCGTAGACGGCTTCAAGAAGTCCATCAACAGAGCTATGTCTGTACACTGCGCTGACGAATACTTAGTTGCTAACGCTACAGATGCTGTAGGTATGTACAACGAAATTATGGATTTAACAGACGGTGAATTAGCTGACGTTGTTATCAACGTAGTTAACATCCCTAACACAGAAATGTCTTCCATCTTAGCTTGTAAGGATGAAGGTCTGGTATACTTCTTCTCCATGGCTACTTCCTTCACAAAGGCTGCATTAGGTGCTGAAGGTGTTGGTAAGGACGTTAACATGATGGTTGGTAACGGTTACACTAAGGGCCACGCAAGAGCTGCTCTGCAGGTTCTGAGAGAAGACGAAGGCATCATGAAGCTGTTCGCTGAACTGTACGCTTAATTTGAAACAAATCCTTGTCTATTTTGTAGAAAAGCTGGACAGCAAAGTGCAGCTGGACTATAATAAATATAGTAAATAATTATGCCCTGACATAATGGCATATATTTAAAAGTTTTTATATTCTTAGGAGGATGATTATTATGAAAAAAGGATGCCCTTACGGAACACACAGAGTTATCGAACCTGCAGGCGTTTTACCACAGCCAGCTGACGTAATCGATAACACTATGGAAATTTATGACAACGAAGTTCTGATTGATGTTAAGACTTTAAACATCGACTCCGCATCTTTCACTGAAATCGAAAGAAGAGCTGGTGGCGATATTGAAGAAATCAAGAAGACTATGTTAGGCATCGTTGCAAAAGCTGGTAAGCATAAGAACCCATGGACAGGTTCCGGCGGTATGCTGATCGGTACTGTTAAGGAAATCGGCGAAAACTACGTTGGTGACTTACAGGTTGGTGACAAGATTGCTACATTAGTATCCCTGTCCCTGACACCATTAGTAATCGAAGAAATCTTAGAAGTTAGACCTGAAATCGACCAGGTTGACATCAAGGGTCAGGCTATCTTATTCCAGTCCGGTATCTACGCTAAGTTACCAGAAGATATGGAAGAAGGTTTAGCATTATCTGCTTTAGACGTTGCTGGTGCTCCTGCTCAGACTGCAAAGCTGGTTAAGCCTGGCGATACAGTAGTAGTAATCGGTGGCGGCGGTAAGTCCGGTCTGCTGTGCTTATACGAAGCAAAGAAGAGAGCTGGCGTAACAGGTAAGGTTATCTGTGTTGCTGGTTCCCCTAAGTCCGAAGCTAGAGCTAGAAACTTAGATTTAGCTGACGAATACTTCTCCTTCGACGCTACAGATGCTGTAGGTCTGTACGATAAGATCTACGAATTAACTGACGGCAAGTTAGCTGACTTAGTAATCAACTGCGTAAACATTGAAAACACTGAAATGGCTTCTATCTTAGCTACTAAGGATGATGGTCTGGTATACTTCTTCTCCATGGCTACTTCCTTCACAAAGGCTGCATTAGGTGCTGAAGGTGTTGGTAAAGACGTTACAATGATGGTTGGTAACGGCTACACTAAGGGTCACGCAGAAATCACTCTGCAGTGCCTGAGAGAACACGAAGGTTTAAGAAAATTATTCCAGGAAATGTATGCATAATTAGTAATTAACTATCTCATACATATAAAAACTTTCAAGCCCACAGCTCCGAAAGGGGCTGTGGCAAAATTCAAGTTATAGTACAAGATTTTTTAAGGTTAAATTATAATCATACAACTATAAAAAACCGTAAATTATTTTAAGGAGAACAAATATTATGGCAGTAAGAAATTGGAAAGATATTCCTTTATTCAAAGACGTTACAGAAGAACAGTGGAATGACTGGCATTGGCAGGTAGAAAACAGATTATCTACTTTAGAAGATATCAAGGCTGTTATCAACCTGACTGCAGAAGAAGAAGAAGAAATCGCTAAGGTTATCGGTGGTTTCAGAGTAGGTATCACTCCTTACTATGCATCCCTGATGGATCCAGATGATCCAACTTGCCCAGTAAGAATGCAGGCTGTTCCTACATTAGCTGAAATGCACAGATCTGAAGCTGACGACGCTGACCCATTACACGAAGATGCTGACTCCCCAGCTCCAGGTTTAACTCACAGATACCCAGACAGAGTTTTATTCTTAGTAACTGACCAGTGCTCCATGTACTGCAGACACTGCACAAGAAGAAGATTAGCTGGTGAAACTGACGGTGCTAGATCCATCGACGATATCAACGCATGTATCGAATACATCAAGAAGACTCCACAGGTTAGAGACGTACTGTTATCCGGTGGTGACGCTCTGTGTATCGAAGACGAAATGTTAGAATACATCATTTCCGAACTGAGAAAGATTCCTCACGTAGAAATCGTAAGAATCGGTTCCAGAACTCCAGTTGTAATGCCTCAGAGAATCACTGATGATCTGGTTAACATGCTGAAGAAGTATCACCCAATTTGGTTAAACACTCACTTCAACCATCCAAACGAATTAACAGAAACAGCTGCTGAAGGTTTAAGAAAGTTAGCTGACGCTGGTATTCCTCTGGGTAACCAGTCCGTACTGTTAAGAGGTGTTAACGATTGTAAGCACATCATGAGAGTATTAGTTCACAAGCTGGTTAAGAACAGAGTAAGACCTTACTACATCTACCAGTGCGACCTGTCCATCGGTATCGAACACTTCAGAACTACAGTTGCTAAGGGTATCGAAATCATCGAAGGTTTAAGAGGCCACACTTCCGGTTACGCTGTTCCTACATTCGTAGTTGACGCTCCTGGTGGTGGTGGTAAGACTCCAGTAATGCCACAGTACATCGTTTCCCAGACTCCACACAAGGTAATCCTGAGAAACTACGAAGGCGTTATCACTACTTACACAGAACCACACTTACCAGACGTTGCTTGCAAGTGTGATTACTGCACAGGTAAGAAGACTTACAAGTACCAGGGTGTTTCCGCTTTAGGTGAAGGTCCAGAAATCAGATCCATGGAACCTGCTAACTTAGCTAGACACGAAAGAAACGCTTAATTTAAAAACAAAAAATAAAAGCCAATTTAGGGAGATCGAAAGGTCTCCCTATAGGCATGAAATGAGGAAATAAACAATGGGGCTACTTTACGACCTGTCAACTAAATACAGAACCCTGTCCATCGTCGGCATGGCAAAGAACGCTGGGAAAACCACAGCGATGAATTACCTGATCGAAGAAGCGATGGATGATGGTATTGTTTTGGGTATTACTTCTATCGGTAGAGATGGGGAATCCCAGGACTTAGTGACTGGAACGGAAAAACCTAGAATTTATCTGGATCAGGACACAATCGTAACTGTTCCAACCCAGCTCTATGATCTTGCGGACGCAGGGATGGAAATCTTAAAGAAAACAAGATTTTCTACCCCAATGGGTGATTTGTTAATCTGTCGAGTTGCAGATAGCGGCTATGTGCAGATTGCAGGTCCGCCAGCGGCAATGGATACCAAGAGAGTGTGCGAGGAAATGTTTGGTTATGGCTGCGAATTGATTTTGATTGATGGCGCCATTGACCGAAAATCCATTGCGTCTCCGGAGACGTCTGACGCAATTATTCTTTCTACAGGTGCGGTGCTTTCCAGAAGCATGAAAAAAGTTGTGGATGAAACAGCGCACATTGTAAACCTGTACTCCATTCCGGAAATGGAAGACTGTCAGGGAAGAAGACTCATCGAAGAAAACAACTTTGATGATAAAATCATGATTATTGGCAAGGACGGTGAAGTCAGAAAGTTAGATCTGGCAACCGGACTTGGTGCGGCTAGATATATTGATGACGAAATAGACGATAATACTGAATATGTATATATTCCAGGTGCATTTACCAACAGCGTAATTGCAGATATCAACCCAAAGAAGCTGAAGAGAGTGAATTTCATTCTGAAGAATCCTACAAAGATTTTCCTGAGTGCGATGGACTGGAATCAGTGGAGAAAGAAGGGATTCAGAGTTAACGTTCTGAAGAATATTGAGATCGCAGCAATTACTGTAAATCCATGGGCACCAAGCGGTTACACTTTTGACAGTGAGACCTTAAGACAGGCGATGCAGGATGCGCTGCCTGATATTCCGGTTATCGATGTAAGAGTGTAATTTGGAGGTATCTGAACATGAGATTGGGAATCAACAGAAGACTTGCAAATGTGAAGACAAGACAGGAAACCGGCCTTGACTTCATTATGCAGAACATTGATTTGAATACCCCGTTTGGTAAGAAACAGCTAAAAGAAATCAAGCCTTATTTTCCAGGCGAAGAGGACGAGCTGAGAGAAGAACTTGACAAGGTTGAATCGATGGTTCACTTTGTACAGGAAAACAAGAGACTGGTAGAACAGATTCAGGAATTGTTCATGGAATTAAAGGAAGTAACCTATTCCATCAACCGTTCTGCAACACAAACGTTAGCAGTTGTTGAAATTTACGAAATCAAGAGTCTGTTGCTCAGCATGAGAAGACTGCTTCAGCTGACGGTAAAAGGCGATACCTGCCTGATTCCGGATGAGTATATTTTAGAGGATACAACAGAGCTGCTAGATGTTCTGGATCCTCGTAAAGACAGAATCAACACCTTTTATATTTACGATGAGTTCTCTGAAAAACTGAGAGAGCTGAGAGGAAAGAAAAGGCAGCTTGAGCTGGCAATCCGTAAGGAACAGAAAGCAAAGAGAGAGGAAATCAAGAAGGAATACGGTATCATGCTGACACCGAAATTTGATATTTCCGTATCAAAGTCCAAGACTTCCGAACTCGAGAAATTAAAGGCTATCGAAGATTTAGAGATGGTCGATCAGGATCACATTTCTGCGACTTTCATGTTAAAGGCCAACGACGTAGTCTTTGGACACATGAGAGAAATGGATGTGTTACACGGCGAAATTGAAGAAGAAGAAGAAGTGGTTCGCAGAGCGATTTCTTTGGAAATCTCCAAACATGCCGGTGTGCTGTTATCCAATTGTGACCGTATGGGCGCGCTGGATTTAGCACTGGGTAAGGCACTCTTCGCAGTGAAGAATGACTGTGTGAAACCTGAAATTGTTGATGAACATATCATCAAAATTGTTGACGGCAGAAACCTGCAGGTAGAGCAGATTTTAAAGTCCAAGGGCAAGAAATACTGTCCTGTTTCCATTGAGCTCCGCGAAGGTGTAACGTGCATCACCGGTGCCAACATGGGTGGTAAGACAATTTCCATGAAATTGTCCGGACAGACAGCGATTCTGACCCAGTATGGTTTCTTTGTAGGTGCAAAGGAAGCAACTGTGGGCTTATCTAACTACATTCAGATTTTAGTCGGCGACAGCCAGTCTGTAGAAAGAGGTCTTTCCACTTTCGGTAGCGAAATGGAAGAACTGAAGTACATGCTGGAAAACAGTATGGACAGAACTGTACTGTTAATCGATGAGATTGCATCAGGCACCAACCCGATTGAAGGTTTGGCACTGACTCGATCCCTGGTGGATTATCTCATCAAAAAACCGTATATTGCTCTTCTCACTACCCACTTTGAGACTGTGACAGAAACAGAAGGTGTTGTGAACATGCAGGTAAGAGGTCTTGCCGATGTAGATTTCAATCACCTGAACAGTGAAATCCAGTATGCAAAGCCTAGTGAAAGAATTAATATAATCTCGAAATATATGGACTATCGTTTGTATAGAGTAGAAAAACAAGGTGAAGTACCTAAAGATGCTCTGAATATTGCCAAGATGCTGGGTGTCAGCAAAGAGATAATTGAAGGAGCAAAAAAATACATCAAATAATAATAAGGAGAACAAGGATGAAAAGCAAATTAAATCTTGACTTAAAGGTTGTTGAAAGCGCTCGTCAGCATGCTGCTAACATTGCACATGACATGCAGGATTTCATCGAAAAGCACACAACAGTATCCACAGAAAGAACTATCGTTAGACTGCTGGGTGTTGACGGTGTTGACGATGTAGATACTCCACTGCCAAACGTACTGGTTGACCACTTAAAGGAAGCTGGTGCATTACCTACAGGTGCTGCTTACTGGATCGGTAACGCTATCGTTCAGACTGGTAAGGCTCCTCAGGAAATCGCAGAAGAAGTTGCTGCTGGCAATTTAGAACTGCACAAGTTACCTACTTGCTCTGTAGAAGAAGCTGCAGAAGCATTAAAGCCAGCTATTGCTAAGACTTTCGAACAGATCGACATGCAGATCGCTAAGAGAAAGGAATACTTAGATACAATTGGCGAAGGTAAGGAACCATACATCTACGTAATCGTTGCTACAGGTAACATTTACGAAGACGTTATCCAGGCTCAGGCTGCTGCAAGACAGGGCGCTGACATCATCGCTGTAATCAGAACAACTGCTCAGTCTCTGTTAGACTATGTACCTTACGGTCCTACAACTGAAGGTTTCGGTGGTACATACGCTACACAGGAAAACTTCAGAATCATGAGAAAAGCTCTTGACGAAGTTGGTGAAGAAGTTGGCAGATACATCAGATTATGTAACTACTCTTCCGGTATGTGTATGCCAGAAATCGCTGCAATGGGTGCATTAGAAAGATTAGACGTTATGCTGAACGACGCTATCTACGGTATCCTGTTCAGAGATATCAACATGCAGAGAACACTGGTTGACCAGTTCATGTCCAGAGTTATCATCGGTTACTGCGGCATCATCTTCAACTCCGGTGAAGATAACTACTTAACTACTGACGATGCGATCGAAGCAGGTCACACTGTACTGGCTTCCCAGTTCATCAACGAACAGTTCGCTGTATTAGCTAACATTCCAGAAGAACAGATGGGCTTAGGTCACGCATTCGAAATGGATCCAGAAACTGAAAATGGTTTCTTATTAGAATTATCTCAGGCTCAGATGGCAAGAGAAATCTTCCCTAAGGCTAGATTAAAGTACATGCCTCCTACAAAGTTCATGACAGGTAACATCTTCAAGGGTCACCTGCAGGATGCATTATTCAACTTAGTAACTGTATGGACTAACCAGTCCTTACTGTTAACAGGTATGTTAACAGAAGCTATCCACACACCATTCATGCAGGACAGATACTTAGCTATCGAAAATGCTAAGTACATCTTCAACAACTGCAGAGACATCGGTGAAGAAATGGAATTCAAGCAGGGTGGTATCATCCAGACAAGAGCACAGGAAGTTTTAGCTAAGGCTGACGTTCTGTTAGAAGAAGTTGAAAAAGAAGGTTTATTCTCCACAATCGAAAAGGGTATCTTCGGTGGAGTTAAGCGTCCATTCGATGGCGGTCACGGTTTAGAAGGCGTTTGCACTAAGGGTGAAAACTACTTCAACCCATTCATCGAATTATTCATGGATCACGAGTAAAATATTTGGAGGTGCAATAAAATGACAACATGTGCAACTACACAGGTAGATTTAACAAAAGTTAAGCCTTACGGCGACGCATTAAACGATGGTAAAGTACAGCTGGCATTCACACTTCCAGTTCCTTACGGCGAAGAAGCTGAAGAATGTGCAAAGCAGTATGCAAGAAAATTAGGTTTCGAAGAACCAAACGTAGCTTACTACTGTGAATTAACAAACGGCTACACTTTCTTCAACGTATACGGTTCCGCTCAGGCTACTATCGACTTCACTCAGATCGTAGTACCTAAGGTAGAAGGCGACGTATATGACAGAGTAGCTTGCGGCGAATGGATCGAAGAAAACATCGGTAGAGATATCGTTGTTGTTGGTGCATCCATCGAATCCGATGCTCACACTGTAGGTATCGACGCTATCATCCAGATGAAGGGCTTCCACGGTCACTTCGGTCTGGAAAGATACAAGAACGTTGTAGCTTACAACATGGGTTCCCAGGTTCCTTGCGAAGCATTAATCGCTAAGGCTAAGGAAGTAAACGCTGACGCTATCCTGGTTTCCCAGACTGTAACTCAGAAAGACATCCACATCATGAACTTAACTAAGATGGCTGAATTAATGGAAGCTGAAGGCTTAAGAGATAAGATGATCTTAACTTGCGGTGGCCCAAGAATCTCCCACGAATTAGCTCAGGAATTAGGTTATGATGCTGGTTTCGGTCCTGGTAAGTATGCTGACCACGTAATGTCCTTCGTAATGCAGGAAGTTCAGAAGCGCGGTTGGGAAAAGAAAGCTGACATCGCAGACAGATAATTGACGCGGCAGATTGGCTGAATAGAACCAAATGATTCAAAGGCGCCGCAAGTGATTGACGGCGCCTTTGTTAAAGGTGTATGATAACTATAACAACCTATCACGTTATAGTAAGATTCTTTATAGAAAGGTGACTGATCGACATGATTAACAAATTTATGACTGCAGACGAAGCGGTTGCAGGCGTTAAAGACGGCATGACCATCATGGTTGGTGGATTCTTAGGAACAGGTTCCCCAGAAGTACTGATGGATGCATTAGTAAGAAAAGGCGTAAAGCACTTAACAGTAATCGGTAACGACGCTGGTTTACCAGCAGGCGCATACGGTGCTGAAACAGCAAGAGGTATCGGCAAGTTAATCGAAGCTGGTATGGTTGACCACATCATCGCTACACACGTAGGTATGAACCCACTGGTAGGCGAAGGCATGATCAACGGCACATTAAAGTGCACACTGGTACCACAGGGTACATTAGCAGAAAAGATCAGAGCAGCTAACTACGGTTTAGGCGGCGTTCTGACTCCAACAGGCGTAGGTACTCCAGTACAGTTCGAAAAAGACGAACTGGGCAGAGACAAGCAGGTTCTGGAATTAGACGGTAAGAAGTACTTACTGGAAATGCCAATCAGAGCTGACTATGCATTCTGCAGAGCATCCATCTGTGACGAATTTGGTAACTTCAGATGTACAAAAGCTACAAAGAACTTCAACTACGTAATGGCAGGTGCAGCTGATCACGTAATCATCGCATCCGAAGAAGTAGTGAAGATCGGCGAAATGGATCCAGATACATTCGCTGTTCCAGGTGTTGTAGTAGAAGGTATTGTGAAGGGAGAACCAAAATGGCAGATTTAAAAGCAAGAATCGCAAAAAGATGCGCAATGGAATTTAACGATGGTGATTTCATCAACTTAGGTATCGGTCTTCCAACACAGGTTGCTAACTACATCCCAGAAGACGTTATCGTAACATTACACTCCGAAAACGGTTTCGCAGGTTTAGCAGAAGTTGCTACACCAGGTGAAGAAGACGTAGACATCATCAACTCCGGTGGTGTATTCGTAACTGCAGTTGACAGAGTTAACTACTTTGACTCCGCTACTTCTTTCGGTTTAGTAAGAGGTGGACACGTTAGAGCTACAGTTTTAGGCGCTATGGAAGTTGCTGAAAACGGCGACTTAGCTAACTGGATCGTACCTGGCAAGAAAGTTGCTGGTATGGGTGGTGCTATGGACTTATGCGCAGGTTGCCCAGAAGTTATCAACGTAATGTTACATACTCAGAAGGGTGCTCACAAGATCCTGAAAGAATGCACATTACCATTAACTGCTGAAAGATGCGTATCCAAGATTATCACAGAAATGGGCGTTATGGAAGTTACTGAAGAAGGTATCGTAGTAACAGAATTACACCCAGACTTCACTAAGGAAGACATTCAGGCTGCTACAGGCTGCGAATTAAAGTTCAGCCCAGACCTGAAGCCATACGCAGTAGAAGACGAAGAATAATCTATCATCTTTAAACAAAAATATTAGGGGGATTGCCAGTTGGCAATCCCTTTATTTCTACTTGTACAGAGCATAATATGGAGCGAAACATGAGTAAAACAAAAGGG
>JAZUBY010000009.1:0-6443 GCA_045638885.1 Emergencia sp.
CCGACTATATTGCAGGCTTGGAAGAAAAACTGGGCATGGAAGCTGGCACGGTGAAGCTAATTCCTTTGATTGAAACAGCATTAGGTGTGGAAAATGCTTACCAGATTGCATCCTGTGACCCTAGAGTTGAGGCTATTTTCCTGGGTGGGGAAGACCTGACTGCGGACCTGAGATGCAAGAGAACAAAAGAAGGAACTGAGATTTTCTACGCACGTTCCCGCATGGTCATGGCGGCCCGTGCAGCAGGCGTAGATGTTTACGATACACCTTGGACTGATGTAGAAGACTATGAAGGCCTGATCAAGGATGCTGAATTTGCTAAGTCCTTAGGCTTCACTGGTAAGTCTTCCATTTCCCCAAGACATGTAACCTTTATTAACGAAGTGTTTAGTCCGACAGAAGAAGAAATCCAGTATGCCCGTGATGTCTTTGAAACCATCGAAAAGGCAAAGGCAGAAGGCAAGGGTGTGGTATCTCTTCGCGGAAAGATGATTGATGCACCGATTGTTGCCCGTGCTGCACAGGTACTGGCGGCAGCAGAAGCCATGAAGGGAGGAAGATAAGATGAGAGGCAAACTTGTAAATGATTTAAAAGAAGCCATTCGTCTGGCAGGCCTGGAAGACGGCATGACCATTTCTTTCCACCACCACCTGAGAAACGGTGACATGGTTGCTGTGATGGTTATGGAAGCAATCTGCGAAATGGGTATTAAAGATTTGAACGTGAACATCAGCTCCATTTTCGATACCCATGAACCGTTCATTGGCTATATCGAAGACGGTGTGATTACCGGCATTGAAACAAACTACATGGGCGGCGTGGTAGGCCGTGCCATCAGTGAAGGCTTACTGGATAAACCGGTGATTTTCAGAACACACGGCGGCAGACCAAGTGACATCATCAGCGGTAAGTCCCCGATTGATGTGGCGTTTATCGCGGCACCGACTTCTGACTGCATGGGTAACTGCACCGGTAAATTTGGTAAATCTGCCTGCGGTTCTCTGGGCTATGCTTTTGCAGATGCCATGTATGCAAAGAAGAGCGTAGTCATCACAGATAATTTAGTAGAATACCCGCTGATGGACTATTCCATCGCAGAAAACTATATCGATTATGTTGTCGTTGTTGATAAAATCGGTGAACCGTCTGGTATTGTTTCCGGTACAACAAAGATTACAAAGGATCCGGTAGGCCTGGTCATCGCTGACTATGCGGCCCGTGCCATCGAAGCATCCGGATTATTACAGGATGGATTTAGTTTCCAGACTGGTGCCGGCGGCGCATCTCTGGCAGCTGCCAAGTATCTGAAAGACATTATGCTGCGCAAAAATGTAAAAGGCAGCTATGGGCTGGGCGGTATCACATCCTACATGGTAGATATGATGCAGAGCGGCTGCTTCAAGGCTTTATACGATGTGCAGTGCTTCGACCTGGATGCGGTAGAGTCCTTACGTACAAATCCAAATCATATGGAAGTAACCGCAGCCCACTATGCAAGTCCGACTGCAAAGAGCAGCGCAGTGGACAGCCTGGACGTAGTCATCCTGGGTGCGACAGAAATCGACACCAACTTTAACGTAAATGTCCATACTGACTCTAATGGTTACATTATGGGCGGCAGCGGCGGCCACAGTGACACAGCAGCCGGTGCAAAGATGTCCATGATCGTAGCACCACTGTCCCGTGCAAGACTTCCAATCGTTGTTGACAACGTACTGTGCAAGTCCACACCGGGTCATACAGTAGACGTTTTAGTAACCCAGAGAGGGATTGCCGTAAATCCGCTGCGTCAGGATCTGGCAGAACGTTTCAAGGGAGCAGGACTTCCGGTTTACGATATTTGTCAGCTTCGCGATATGGCAGAAAAGCTCAACGGTAAACCAAAGATGCCAATTCGTGGCGACAGAGAGGTGGCAAAGGTCATCTATCGTGATGGTACATTGCTTGACACAATCTATAATGTGCCTGTAAAATAGAATAAAGCATGCAGCCCGTGGCATTGCCGCGGGCTTTTTTAGGAGAAATTCATGTATTATACAGAGAAAATACAACTGAATCAGGCAGCAGGATTGTTGGAAAAGTGTGGCCTTTCCTTACCGAAAGACGTGGACTGCACTGTTGGCGTTTTTGATGATGGGGACGGTAGTCTGGTGGCAGCAGGCAGCATCAAAGGCGACATGCTGCAGGGAATCGCTGTAGATCCGGAAAAGCAGGGGGAAGACCTGACGGGAAGACTGATGACGGCTTTGATCGCGGAGGCAAAGGATGCAAAGAGTTTATATCTCTTTACCAAACCGGAAAAAGCGATGCAGTTTACGGGACTGGGATTTCGTCTGGTGGCAAAAGCCAGACCCTATGCGGCCTTGTTGGAGTGGGGCAAGGACAGCGTGAAACAGTACCGCCATCAGCTGGAAGAAATCAGACGAGAAGCTGTACCAGATGAAAATGCTGTTGTTGGCGCTCTGGTTATGAACTGCAATCCTTTTACCAAAGGGCACCGCTATCTCATTGAGACGGCGGCCAGAGCCTGTGACTATGTTTTTGTTCTGGTTGTGGAGGAGGATTTGTCCAGATTTTCCTTTAGAGACAGACTGAAACTGGTGAAGCAGGGAACTGCAGATCTAGACAATGTGATGGTCATTCCTGGCGGAAGATATGCCGTATCAGACTTGACTTTCCCAAGTTACTTTACGAAAGAAGATAAAGTGGCCGATGCCCATGCGGCCATGGATGCAGAGTTATTTGCCACTGTCATTGCACCGGCGCTGGGTGTAAGCCGAAGATTTGTCGGTACGGAACCATATTCTGGAGTCACAAAAATCTATAATGAAACCCTGGAAAAAAGACTACCGAAATATGGTATCGGTATCATGGAGATTCCAAGATTGGAAATTGGAGATGGAGCAGTCAGTGCCAGCAGAGTGAGAGCATTACTGGATAAAAGCGATGCTGCAGCCTGGGAAGAAATCAAGCAGATGGTACCGCAGACAACCTATAATTATCTGCAAGCCAATGCCAGCACGGTAACCTTACAGGAACTGCTGGATGCCAGGGAAGAACGGGCAGCACATCAAAGGGAGCTGTTGGAAAAATATGAGGGTGTGCTTATCGGAATCACGTTAAATATCCCCGGACCAATCAAAGACAGAGAAATCTATCGTAGGGCAATGGAACTTGCAATAGAGCAGATGGTTGGAAAGATAGCTGTGGACGGAATTTTGCATCAGGAATACAGACATCGAAAATCCGGAAGCGAAGGATATCTCGTTGTTGATGAAAGCAAAATGGAAGGTTCAGCAGTCAAAGAAGCTGCGATGGAACTGGAAGATGGCAGTGAATTGGGAAGACTGCTGGATATTGACGTAATGACAAAAACAAAAGTCTTCAGCAGAAGTGATTTCGGCAAAGAAGGAAGAAAATGCCTGATTTGCGGAGACGATGCAAAAGTTTGTGGAAGGGACAGACGACACGAAATTCCAAAATTAATTAAAAAAATAGAAAAAGTATTGGAAAACTGTCCCCAGTTGGGATAGTAAGGTCGTATAGCCTGCGTTAGCGCGTTAACGTATACATAAAAAATATATAAGAAACATAGACAAAGTTGTATCTTTGTGATAAGATATTGCCATTAACCATAATATGAAGACTACTAAAATTTTGGTGTCATATTGCTGGACGGAACCGGTTTTGCATTTTGCGAAACCGGTTCCGTCTTTTTTGCTGCTTTGATAAAAACTTTCGAATACCGCAGATTTTGACAAGGTTTGCAGGAGGGAGCCGCTATACTGAATTTATGCTAAAGGGGGAGATGGCAGTGAGCATCTATGGGGAATATTTGTTTTTAGAGAACTTTGCCACGGGTATTTTAATCCTTATTTTTACCGGAAAAATCCTAGGCACGAAGCTAAAAGTTTTCCCTATTATCTTGTGTGGTATCTGCTGCGGGATATATGCATTTGTCCTCTTTTTATCCATCAGCGGATTTTTTTCCTGGATGTGCAAACTTGCTTTTTCTCTCCTGATGATATGGATGGCCTTTGGCGTCAAAGACAGAAAGAAACTGCTATATGGAGCTGCCGTGTTCCTGGGCGTGACCATTTTTTATGGAGGAATCGCCATAGCATTCATTACCTCCTTTAGCCGGACTGGAGTGACAGCGGCAGCCGGTGTTTATATGCCGCCATTGACTTACGCTGTCGTGACGGCAGCTGCAGTCTGTGCAGCCCTGTTTCTCTGGTTTCTGCTAGACATTTTGAAAACCCGGCGGATGGAGGTTCGGAGGAATATAGAGATGGAGTTTGTATTAGGGACCGGACGATGGAAAGCCAAGGGATTGATTGACAGTGGGAACGAATTAACAGATCCTTTGACCGGAAAACCGGTATGTCTCGTTAACCGCAGTCTTGGACAGAAAATTTTGGAAGAAGTAAAGGATGAGACTTTTGCGAAGGCCAGATACCGGGCGATTCCCTATCGGGCAGTAGGCACCCGCCAGGGCATTCTGGATGGCTATCGTATGGATGCAATTTCTTTTGCTGATGGATATGTAATAGAAAATCCGGTGATTGCTTTATGTGAAGAGGAACATTTTTATGAAGCCGGAAGCGAGCTGCATGTCTTGCTGCCATCCTGTATGTTGGAAAGGGGAATCTATGGGGATATTTAAGAAAATCAGACTTTGGTGGAACCGGATCTTTCTTGCCAAAGTCAACAATATTTATTACATAGGGGGTAGTGATGCGCTACCGCCACCGCTGACAAGAGAGGAAGAAGAACTTGCGTTGAAAAATTATGCAGATGGTGATATGGAGGCAAGAGCGCTTTTAATCGAAAGAAACTTACGTTTGGTGGTGTATATTGCTAAGAAATTTGAGAATGCAGGGGTCCATGTGGAGGACCTGATCTCCATCGGAACCATTGGACTGATTAAGGCCATTAACACCTTTAAGTTAGAGAAGAACATTAAGCTGGCAACTTACGCATCCAGATGCATTGAAAATGAAATCCTCATGTTTCTCAGGCGGGAAGTGAAACGAAAGGGTGAAGTTTCTTTTGATGAGCCTCTCAATGTAGACTGGGATGGAAACGAGTTGTTGCTGTCAGATATTCTTGGGACAGAGGAGGATGTCATCGGCAGTCATTTGGAGGAGGAAATTAATCGAAATTTGCTTTATCATGCCTTGTCTAAACTGGGGCCCCGTGAGAAGAAAATTGTGGATATGCGTTTCGGACTGGGAAACGGCATGGAAATGACCCAGAAAGAAGTGGCTGATATGATGGGGATTTCCCAAAGTTACATATCACGTCTGGAGAAGAAAATTATCCAGCGTCTGCAGCGGGAAGTCAGAAAACTGGGATAAAAACTGGGATAAATTTCAGCGGGTAGATTTACCTACACTGGCACAACCTATACATAACAAAATTTGAGATGGGCTGGTGAAAAGTATGGTAAATAAAGTAGAAATCTGTGGGGTAAACACCGCGAAACTCCCTTTATATAAAGATCATGAAATGCAGGAGATGCTGGTGCAGATTAAGGGCGGTGACATGGAAGTCCGCGACAAGTTCATTACTGGAAATCTGCGTCTGGTTCTGAGTGTCATTCAGAGATTCGGTCATCGTGGAGAGAATCCCGATGACCTGTTTCAGGTTGGCTGCATTGGCCTGATTAAGGCCCTTGATAACTTTGATCTGAAGCACGGCGTGAAATTTTCTACCTATGCGGTACCGATGATTATCGGGGAAGTGCGCCGTTATCTTCGGGACAACAACAGTATCCGCGTGTCCAGATCTCTGCGGGACATCGCCTATAAGGCGCTGCAGGCAAAGGAAGTACTCAGTGTGAAACTGTGCAGGGAGCCTTCCGTGACGGAGATTGCAGAGGAAATCGATGTGCCCAGAGAAGACGTCGTTCTGGCCATGGAGTCTATTCAGGATCCGGTGTCTTTATTTGAGCCGGTTTTCCATGACGATGGGGATGCCCTCTATGTGATGGACCAGGTGCAGGACATGAAGAACACTGACGAGAAATGGATTGAAAATATCTCGCTGTCAGAGGCCATGAGCAAGCTGACACCGAGAGAGCAGTATATTCTTAAAAAGAGATTCTTTGAAGGAAAAACCCAGATGGAAGTGGCCGATGAAATTTCCATCAGCCAGGCACAGGTATCCCGCCTGGAAAAAAATGCACTAAAATATATGCGAAAATATGTGTAACTCTTTCTTCTTTTTTAAATTTATGATAACATATTAAGTTGGAAAGGTTCGTAATTTTCTATGGAACAAGAAAGAAAGGCTTAATATGTTTAAAAAATTATTTCAGCCTGTGGATATGACCCAGGGCACGCCGTGGAAAGGCCTTGTACTCTTTGCCATTCCGATGCTCATTGGTAATATCGCACAGCAGTTATATAGTACAGTAGACAGTATTGTAGTTGGTCAT
>JAZUBY010000010.1:0-26369 GCA_045638885.1 Emergencia sp.
AGAAAATTTCAGTTCCTTCTTTTGTTCTCTTGCATCTCAGGTCTGCTGTCAAATCTTCTCCGCCCAGGAAAATGGCCTCAACACGAGGGTCGCAGGATGCGATCTGATAAGCGTTTTCCACACCCAGTGCTGTCTCAATCAAAGGAATCAGCTTCACAGTGCCCACTTCCATACCCAGCTCTGCTTCCAGGCCGGCGATATAATCAGAGATGATTTTCACGTCATCTGCGCAGCTGACCTTTGTAGGCATAATCATATCCGGCTTTACCGGAATGATAGTCTGCAGGTCCTTTTCCCAGTAAGGGCTGTCCACAGGATTGATGCGGACAATAACCTCCCTCGTATAACCTAAATCGCGGATTGCATTTCTTACCAGAATTCTGGCAGAATCTTTTTCTGTTGGTGCTACGGCATCCTCCAGGTCTAAAATCATGCTGTCGGATCCTAAGAAGTCCGCATTTAACAACATGTTGGCGCTGTTGCCGGGAAAGAATAACATACTTCTTCTCATGATTTAGGCCTCCTCACTCAGACGGCGTACTGCCGTTTCTACTCTGGCTTTAATCGTGCAGTCTACAGCACCTCTGTCATTGACTACTACCTTCATATCTTCTATTTCAAGAGTTTTTAAAGTTTCCAGAATGGTCGCCTCAATCGCTTCTCCGAACTGTGCATAAACCACAGAGTTGACCTCCAGGTCGATACCGCTTCCGGCCGCTAAAGGCATGACTTCTACATAAATGTCACTGGACTCCATAGTACCAGCCCATGCTTTTTCCTTCATCATTCTCCCTCTTTTCTATTATTTTCCTCAAAAAACAAATATAGCATGGCAGTCAGTGCAAGCAAATCCGCACTACCGCCAGGGCTTAAATTTTTCTCTATACATACTGCATCAAAGGCTCTCACCTTTTCTAAATCAGCCTCAGTCAAAGGTCCGTCCATCAAAATCAGCAGCTCTGCCGCCTTCTCTTTCACGAAGTCCAGGCCTTCCATGCCTCCACGGTAAACTACATTGCTGTCTTCCGTTTCTCTCATCAGAGTCAGCAGAGTTTTTACCAGGGCATCGTTGAAAGAATTTCCTTCATCCGTGGCCTTTCGAAGTGCCAGCAGCCCGATGTCAAAGACACTGGCAAACCCACTCTCTGCTTCACCACGAATCCCTTTGGTACCAGTCTCTTTCAGGACCTTTTGGCCATGGGTGATTTTTGTTTCTAAAGTCTCTTCTGCAGATGACCCATGAAGCAGGCTGCAGGCCAGGGTTTTCACATGGCGCTGCACATCCTCTTCAGAGAAGGCCTCCTGGCACGCAATCAGTTGTCCAAGAGCACCGCAGAAGATGCCCATGGAGAATATGAGGCCTTTATGGGTATTTACATGTTTTGTTGCTTCATTCATAGACCGCTCTCCGGCAAGGCCGATTTCCCGGAACATTTCCAGGTTTTCTCCTGCCATTCCCGCCAAGGCACAGGCCTCGAAACAGCTTCGAAGTGCCTCGCTGCTTTTTAGGAACAGGGAGTAGTCCATATCACGATGTGCCCCGCTATTTTCCCGGTCCACAAGACCTGGTTTCGGGGTCGTTCCGGCTTCCAGTTTCAGTGCCTGAACAGCCAGGTTTCCAATATATTTATGCATGTTTTGCTTCCATGCACGCTAAGATTCTCTGCATTTCGTTATAAACAATCATGTAGCCTTCGTCTACGCCCATGCCTGGCTTTGCCAGAATCTGGTCAGGCTGTGTTGCCATAGCTACATTTACGCAAACCTGTGCACTTCTGTCTGTTTCGTTGCAAGTACCACCCTGATATGCGCCGATACCCTTTTCCTTACAGTAGATAACAGCTTCTGCAGTGTTGTTTACGCCGCCCAGGTCAGGTGTCTTGATCTGTACCATGTGGCCTGCTTTGTTATCTGCAAAGTACTTGATATCTTCTAAAGTGTTACACCATTCGTCAGCTACCAGCTCAACGTTGGTGCCTCTTTCATCTACTAACTTTGTCAGTGCAGCCAGTGCCTGCATCTGTGCTTCTCTTTCTTCAGCGTCCATTGGACCTTCGATTCTCAGCTTATATGGTTTTGCAGCTTCTGCCATTCTTTCCAGCGCGTCAGCCATAGCTTCGTAGTTGTTTACACCGTAAGCCATACCCATAGTGCCGTATACGTCGATATGTAAAATCGGTTCATAAGCATCAGATGGAGCCAGCGTCTTGATTCTTTCTGCCAGCCACTTGATGTATTCCACCAGGATTTCACAGTCTTCACCCAGCTTTGTCTTTACGTTATTGATCAGCGCGTGCGGCATAACATCTGCACCCTTCATAATCATCTTATCAGCATTGTCATAACGGTTGTCACCGGACTGTGTGAAAATTGGAATCTGCTTGTATTCCGGAGTCAGACCGTATTCGTCTGCGATAACTTCGCACATCATTTTGTGTTCAGCCTTCGCAACAGCGTCCAGGATTGCCTGGGATACACCATAACGGATCGCTGTGTGCAGTCTCTGACCATCTACTTCGATGGCTTCCATTGCAGCACACATTTCTCTGAAGGACGTGATTTCCTTACCAACTAAAGTTGGTGCCACGTATTCGTTGATTACCGGAATAAAATCCTTTGCCAGGAACAGAGGGTCTCTGCCGCCAGCACCACTGTACTGTACTGCCGCACAGTCACCGTACGCAACCTGACCGTCTTCTAATACCAGCATCACGGAGATAGATTCTCCAGCCTGTCTTACTGCTGTGAAGCCTGCAGTTACAGGTTCACCAATATATGCGGAGCCGTCAGACTTTGCGCCGCCCTTAATTGCTCTCTGGTCATCAAAGAAGAAACCGGTTCTTCCGCCAGAGCAGATAACTTTTACGATTTTCATAACCTTTTACTCTCCTCTATATGTTGGACAACCTAAATGGATGCGTTTCAATATGCTCTGCGAGCATTTCCCGCAGGCCCTCGCCGAGGACCTTGCGAGTAGAGCATGATTAAAATGCGCTCTATTTCCAAGGTCTGCCTACTAACTTACCCTTACTGATGGAATATACGTCGTCGATTACCATCTGGAAAGATGCATCTCTCTTTTCTGCCTGTGCTCTTTCTTCGATTTTTTCTCTGTTGAAGTCGATCAGTTCTTTGCTCAGTGGAACGTTCGCTGCGTTTAAGATACGGATTGCACCGTCGTTGTCTCTTGCCGGCAGCATCTTGCCTGCATTCAGCTTGGATGGTGCGAATGGGATATCGATAACGCCTGCCTGGAAGGCTCTTACAGTACCTACTGCTAAGTCGCCGTTACCCAGTTCGATACACTTATCTACGATGCATCTTGTTTCTGCAGAGATGATCATCATTTCCTGTACAACGTGGGAAGTGTTAGATAACTGCTGGTCACACAGCATGTTGATCATCTGCTTTGTACAACGCAAACCCTGTGCATTTGCTTCCTTTGTAGGAACACCTACCGCTTCATGCGGAGTCTTTACGATAACCTTTGTTGCCTTGGATAATGCTGCGATGGCAGAACCCCAGGAGATTACGGAGAAGGCCTGTGCTTCGTCCTGTGGGAAGCCGCCCATCCACTGGTGTAATACAGTTGTTACAGTTACGTCGTTGTAGCCGTATCTCTTCAGGTATTCTTCTGTCAATGCACCCAGGGAACGAATTGCCGCAACGTCCTGTACCAGGTTACCACACTGGCCGTAACCTACTGTTACGTTCTTTACGCCCTGTTCTGCAGCCAGTAAGGATTCAATGATTGCTACGGAATGGGAGATGCATGGTGGTACCAGCGTACCTGTCAGCGGGCCGTATGGTTCTCTATTGATGGAAACACCAGCCTCTTCATAGATACCGGTCAGTCTGTCGCAGTACTGCCAGTCTCTGATGGTCTTTTCCAGGCTTACGTTCTTTGCGTATGGAATATTATAGGAAATACCGCCGCCTTCATAAGATGTGAAGCCGCCTGCATAAGAGATTTCTGTTAATAATCTTGCATCCGGTGTGCCGTGACGAACCTGAACAGGTGTGTTCAGGGCGCCAATGATAGAACGGCATGCGTCAACACCGTGGTTAACAACAGGCAGACCGTTCAGCATGGATTTGCTTTCACGTGCGGATTCCTGAATACCAACTTCAGCTTCCTTATATCTGTTCTGTCTGGTATAACTGTCGACGGTAGTTGGCAGAAGGTCAGCACCGCCTTCATCCTGCAGGTAAGTCAGCAGATCAATGTGTTCCTGTACCAGGGCAACGCCGGCTCTTGGCTGTACCAGAGTCTTACCTTCTTCCTTCGCCTTGTTCAGCTTCTTACTGAAGTTCTTGTATTCTGGCAGGCTCTTGTGAAATTCTACTGCCTTATCAAAATCTACATCAGCACCTGTTGGCCACTGTGTTAAAATTTCTTTCTGTAATGTATAAAACTCGTCATTTGTTAATTTCTTATTCTGCAATTCCATAAGTCACTAACTCCTTTTTCATGATTTCAAGTGCAACGTCGGGTGCATGCTGAGCCAAAAGCCCCATGGCCGACAAAATATATTTTTTATCTACAAAGATTTCTGCTTTTACAGGTTTCAAAGACTGCATCTCTCTTACATCATACAGCGCGTTTGCACCAATTTCTTTTACCCTGTCTGCATGGATCAGTGAGCCGCCGGTAATGATTACCTTTTCTGCACGTCTCAAATCCTTCCCCTCCTGAAGATAAGTCTCTCCAATGGGGGTATACACTTTTTCAATGGTCCCTGCGTGTCTGGTCATACCGATTTTTACTGCCAGGGATGCCAATGCAAAGTCCAGTGCTTTCAATTCTTCTGTTTCCGGAAGAGTGTCAGTTTTTTCACCGATGAGTCCTAGCAGTTTTTCTGTAGTTTCCACAGAAAGTCCTGCAACACCGGCTACAGTCTGTATGCCTGCCGCCTCTGCAATGCCGGCTGCGCTGTAACGCATACCGATGTCACCTTCTACAGTACGCTTTGCATAAGGCTCCGGCAATCCTTTGATCACCGTATTGACGCCGCTTGGCTCGCCCAGACTCATAGAGTATACGTCGGTGGTCGCACCGCCTACGTCAACACCTAAAAGATCACCCCATCCGGTCTGATTCTCTGTACCCTTTGACAAAAGTTCCATAGCCGCAAGCACTGCCGCCGGTGTCGGCATCATAATGCCGGAAATCAGCTGGCTGGCTTCAGATAACCCTTTAGCACTGATGATACGTTCCAGAAAAAGTTCTCTGATTTTGCTCTGTGCAGGTTCAATATTCAGTTCATTAAACCTTGGCATCACGTTCTCTGTGACCAGGACCTTCTTTCCTGCATCTTCCAAAATCTTTTTGCATTCATCTGCCGCATTGCGGTTCCCTGCAAGAAGAATCGGGAAATCTGCCGTCGTCTTTGCCAGCATATGCGCATTTTCAATGATGTTCTTTTTGTTGCCACCGTCAGTTCCTCCGGTTAGAAGGAAAATATCCGGTTGCAACCTGTCGATTTCTTCTCTATCGCCTTCTGTCAGCTGATAAGAGTAGACTTTCATCACCTTTGCTCCTGCGCCTAAGGAAGCCTGCTTTGCTGCCTCTGCCGTCAGTTCCGGAACCAGACCGCAACTGATCATCTTCAGTCCGCCGGCTGCACTGGAACAGGCATATCTTGCATCAAAGTCTACAGGTCCGATTTTGTCAGAGAGCTTTGCCAGAGCATTCTCCAGTCCTTCATTGATATCGGTTTCTACCGTAGTGTAGCTGGCCGCAGTTCCCAGGATTTCACGTGTTTCCAGGTCCGCGGCAGTCACTTTGGTGTATGTACTGCCGAAATCAATTAACAAAACCTGTTTCATGGCTTACTCCTGTTAGCAATTCAGATCTTCTTTTAAATACTTAATTGTTTCTTCTGGTGGTGTGCCAGGTCCGAATACGCGGTCGAAGCCCATCTTCTTGAATCTTGCTTCTACTTCATCGAATGGCTGCTTACCAACTACGATGTTGCCGCCTACATATAATAGAATGTCTTCTAATCCGGCTTCGTTACACTTTTCGCGCAGGCCTCTGCAGTCCAGTTCGCCATGTCCATATAAAGAGGAAACCATGATGCCGTCTGCATCAATTTCTGTTGCTGCTGCGATATATTCTTCCTGGGAAACCATAACGCCCAGGTTGGTTACATCAAAACCGGCAGCTGTAAAAGCATGGTCCAGAATCTGGATACCTACTGCGTGAACGTCAGCTCCTATAACACCAATAACTAATTTTTTCTTATTGTCCATAATGCACCTCATTATAAAAAAGCCGGCTTCGCCTCTTCTATTTATCCGTCGGCTTTTTTGATATTATGAAAATATCGATATCGACATTTTCTACATATTAAATGTACTATTTCTATATCATATATTGTGCTAGTACATTTGTCCACCTATAAATATGCAGAAAATTGTTCTGTTTTTGTATTTCAAAAAAGGGTAAAAGAAAAACGCCATCACTGGCGTTTTTCTTTTACCCTACTGGCTTCTCTTACGATTCATACACTTTTTAATTTGTGCCTCCACGTACAGATAAGAGCCTCGGTCAATTTTATAGTCATACAATATTATCTGTCCGTCACTACTTTCAAAACGGTTCACCGCCTGCTTCTCTGCAGGAGATGCAAAGGATTCCCATCCTTCCGGCAGAATCGCTAAATCCGCCTCTGCAAAGAATTTCTCCATCTGTCCATCCATACCCATCAGGTAAGTTGGCATATGGTCACTCCACTTGCCCATTCCTTCGCTGTTTGTCCGCACAACCTTTGCGAAAGCATCGCTGGCACAAAAGATTCCAACGTTCGCATCTTCTGACACCTTTGCCAGACCAATGGTTGTACGTACCGCCGGCATCATAGATACCATAACCAACTTTTTGGTGTCCTGTATATATGGTTCCACCTGGGTATAATGGGTTGTCGTGGTTAGAATTAAATCATATTCTTCATTGAGTTTTTCTGCAATTTCACCAATGCGGCTCAGTGGGAATACCACCGGCTCTACATACCCAATCTGTGAAAGCTGCATTTCAATCATTTGCAGGGTTTCCGGATTGCAATCGATGACCGCAACTTTCACGATGTCGTACTTTTCTTCCAGACCACGAAGTTTCAGATTCAGGTAAATTTCCATCTCTCGCGGCGTAAAGCCCAATTGCTGCAACTGATCAAACAATCCATCGATGGCTGTCATAGCCTTTTCTTTTCGGTTGGCGTTGTCTTCCTTTTTCTCACGGACAAAGGAGCCGCTCCCCTGAATCATCTCGATACATCCCTGTTCTTCCAGATATTCGTAAGCATGTTTGATGGTTCCACAGGCTACATTCAGTTCGTCAGCAAGTGCCCTTACAGTTGGTAATTTATATCCTGCTTCTAACGCTCCCGTCTGGATTTTTTCCACGATGGCATCCGCGATTCGCTTATAAATCGGTCCGTTATTTGCAGTCTGCATTTTGAGATTCAACATAGTTCTTTCTTCCCTCTTCATAGAGATTGTTGCCCCATCTGTCGATGATGACAACTACCGGAAGATTTTCCACTTCCAGTCTGCGGATAGCTTCTGCACCCAAGTCTTCGTATGCAACCACTTCCGCTTTTTTGATGCATTTTGCAAGGAGTGCACCACAACCGCCAATGGCACCAAAATACACAGCACCATTTCTTTTCATAGATTCCACCACTTCTGCGGAACGCTTGCCTTTGCCAATCATGCCCTTTAGGCCTAAGTCTAAAAGTGCCGGCGCATAGGCATCCATGCGGTAGCTGGTAGTCGGTCCGGCAGAACCGATTACCTGTCCTGGCTGTGCCGGTGCAGGTCCAACATAATAGATTACGCTGTCTTTTAAATCTACAGGCAGTTCCTTCCCCTGTTCTAACAGTTCGCATAATCTTTTGTGGGCTGCATCTCTTCCTGTATAAATCACGCCGCTGATAAGCACATTATCTCCAGCGTGCAGTTCTCTTGTCATTTCCTCCGTCAGAGGCATGGTCAGTTTCTTTTCCATTTGCGCCCCTCCTTATAAAGTCACAGACTGATGTCTGGTTACGTGACAATTGATGTTTACGGCTACCGGCAGACCCGCAATATGAGTCGGCAGGGTCTCAATGTTTACTGCCAAAGCCGTTGTCTTTCCTCCAAATCCTTGAGGACCAATCCCCAGCTGATTGATTTTTTCCAACAGTTCTGTTTCCAGTTCCCCATAGAATGGATTTTCGTTTCTCTGATCTACTGAGCGCATCAGCGCCTTCTTTGCAAGATACGCTGCTTTATCGAAAGTGCCGCCAATGCCAACGCCCACCACGATTGGCGGACATGGGTTCGGGCCAGCCTCTTCTACTACTTTCAGTATAAAATCTTTGACACCTGCCAGACCGTCAGATGGCTTCAGCATCTTCAGCTGGCTCATATTTTCACTGCCGAAACCTTTTGGGGCGACGGTAATTTTCAGCTGATCACCCGGTACAATATCATAATAAATGACAGCTGGCGTATTGTCTCCGGTATTCACTCTTTCAATAGGATCTCCAACACAGGATTTTCTTAAGTAACCTTCTGTATAACCCTGTCTTACACCTTCATCTACGGCATCTTTTAACGCGCCTTCGATGTGAACATCCTGTCCAATTTCCAAAAATACACAAGCCAAACCGGTATCCTGACAAATAGGCACGTTGTCAGTGTCTGCAATCTGATAATTTTCTTCAATCTTATCTAACACCGTCTTCGCAATGGCAAAAGGTTCACATCCTTTGCAACTTGCGATGGCATCTTTGATATCAGAAGGTAAGTGGCAATTAGCTTCTATGCACAGGTCACGAACAGTCTTGGTAATTACTTCACTTTTAATCGTTCTCATAAGTCCCCCTAGAATTTAATTCTGTTCAAGTCGTTGATTTCTCTATCCATCTGTTCACCTACCAGACCGATGAGCAGGTACATCTCTTGAATGGAGTCATAAAAAATTTCATGCAGCAGACGGAAATTTTCGATTTCTTTTGTACTGCGGACGTGAATGCGCGGTCCTGTACACTTATGGATTTCGTTTTCTATTTTGATGTGATCTTCATCATAGAACTTCATGGCAAGATCCAACTCAATGTGATGCTTGACTCTTGCTTCCAGTTCTTCAATGTCGATATCCGGTTTCTCTTTAAATCCTAAGGAGAATCCTCTCACAATGTCGCCGTGATAACACTGGTTGAACAGCTCAGGCGGCATACAATGTTCTACCAAGTCTTCTGCAGAGTGCGCCATCTTACGATAACGAATAGACTTATATACGATGTTCGCAATATCCTGAGGCAATGGACCAAAGAAAGTCGGTCTTGTTACGATGACTTCCTCCCCTACACCAATTAACAGCTGTGCATTTGTCTTCAGGAAAGGATAAAGCAGTTCGAAATGTTCAATGATCACACGACGGTTCTTTCGGATGGCCGCTTCTACCGCTTCTGCAAGCACATGCATCTGGGTAAAAGCAGATTCAAATCGCACGTCCATATGGTAGGTGTGAGGCGCGTAGAACCCCTCGTCTTCTTCCACGTCCAGAATCGGCAATGGTCTGATGTTAACACCATTGTCGTCGTTGCAAAGATCGAGTCCCGGAAACATGCCCTTAATCAGCATGCTCTTACCAGAACCGGCATCCCCGATGACACCAATCAGTTTATCGTTAGGGTCAAGATACTGCTGTGCAATCTGCATACCCAGGTTTAACATTCGCTGGTTGCCACGAGGCGCAAAGAAATTGCTATATAAATGTGATGACTGCATTTGATAATTTCTAAACTTCGCCATAATATTCTCCTCTTTACGATCAAAAAAAGTCTCATTATTTCTATTGTATCATAAAACTTTCAATTGTAACAGATACAATTTTACATCGACAAAAAAACGAAAAAAGAGCCGGACTACTTTCGTAGTTCGACTCTTAGAATAAACTATCTTATTTAGATTTATTTGCCGCAGTGAGCCTTAGCAGTTTCGCATAACTGAGCGAAAGCAGCTGCATCGTAGATAGCCATTTCGGATAACATCTTTCTGTTGATTTCGATGCCAGCCTTCTTCAGACCATCCATTAATCTGCTGTAGGTCATGCCGCTCATTCTAGCACCAGCGTTGATTCTAGCGATCCACATCTGTCTGTACTGTCTCTTCTTCAGCTTTCTACCGATGTAAGCAGATCTTAAGGATCTCATTACAGCTGGGTTAGCAGCTCTGAATACCTTGGACTTCTGACCGTAGAAACCCCTAGCTAACTTTAAAATTTTCTTATGTCTCTTATGCGCGTTTACGCCCTTCTTTACTCTTGCCATGATTACTTACCTCCTATAACTATCTTGCCATTGCTCTTAAGATTCTCTTAGTGTCAGCGTGTGTTAAAACAGTAGCCTTTCTTAAGCCTCTTTTTCTCTTCGCTGTCTTCTTAGTAAGAATATGGCTCTTGTATGCCTTGTTTCTCTTGATCTTACCGGAACCTGTTAACTTCATTCTCTTGCATGCGCCTCTATGGGACTTCATCTTATTCTTTGCCATGATGATTCTCTCCTTTGTGATGATTAAATGTTTTACTTATCAGACTTTGGTGCTAAAAACATAGTCAAGCTTCTACCTTCAAAAGTAGGTTTCTTATCGATTGTGCTGACTTCGCTGCATACTTCTGCGAACTTATCCATAACTTCGCGACCTCTTGCAGTGTAGTCTTTTTCTCTTCCTCTAAATCTCAGGCTGACTTTTACCTTATCGCCATCCTGCAGGAATTTGCAAGCAGTCTTTGCCTTAACCTGGATATCATGATCTTCAATGAATGTGCTCAATCTGATTTCCTTAACAGTCATAGTCTTCTGCTTTTTCTTTGCTTCCTTCTCTCTCTTCTGCATTTCGTATCTGTACTTGCCGTAGTCGAGAATTTTGCAAACCGGCGGCTTCGCATTTGGAGAAATGTTTACTAAGTCCAGCTTCTTTTCTTCAGCCAGTCTCAGCGCTTCATCTCTGCTCATAATGCCGATCATTTCGCCTGTTTCATCGATAACTCTTAATTCTTTATCACGAATTTCTTCGTTGATTCTGGTTTCCTTGCTAATGGTTAGCACCTCCTGTGTCAGTTTCGCATATGTCTTCATGCCATACGCATAAAAAATAGCGGGCATAAAGATACCCGCTCCAAAACACGTCCCAAAACACGTTGATTCCAAATCTTAACCCAACAAACGCTCTTGTCTGAAAGGTGAGAAGCGAGTAACTTCTTCTTCATACCCAAATAATATACCACACACCTCCATTGGTGTCAACTGTTTTTTCAACGTTTTTCAGTACTTTTTTATTAATTTTTTAAATCTTTTTTCGCTGTGTCTACCCCAGTAAAATCAACAGAACCGGCGTAGTCAGAAGAGATAAAATCGTGCTTACTACAATACCAGCCGCACCAAGGTCTTCATTTTTCTTTGCTCTTACGCAGCCCATAGAGACCATAGCTCCTACCGGCATACCCAGAGAAATCACAGCTACACCAAGCATTGCACCGGAGAAGCCAAGGGCCGACATCACGAAATAGGTTACGGTTGGCATAATCAGCAAGCGGAAAGCACAAATCAAATAAATCTTCCAACTGTACTTCAGAAGTTTCTTCACAGAATAGCTGCCAATCACAGAACCAATGACGATCATAGACAACGGCGATGTAATATTGCCTACAAACTGACAGACATCAACGACGCCGTCCGGCAGTTTAATATTGGTCAGGAACAAAATCACGGCTCCCAGGCTGGAAAGCAGTCCAGGATTCACAATCCCCTTTAGAATCTCTCCTGCCGTCTTCTTATGGCCGTCTGCTTCTTTGAAGAGCCAGTTACCGTAAGTAAAGAATAGGATGTTATACGCCAGATTGAACACGCTGACAAAGAAAATGCAGCCTGTTCCATACAAAGACGCACATACCGGATATCCCATGAACAGATTATTTGGAAAAATATAGAAAGCTTCATAAGTCGGACTTTCTTCTTTATCTATCTTCATCACACGATTCATCAGCTTGCCTACAAATGGCATCGCTGCATAAAAAGCCAGGCCTACAATAATATAGAAGAAAATCTGCCCTCTGTCTCCCAAATCCGCACTGTTAAGAGACGTAATAATCAAAAGCGGCATAGTGAAATTCAGAATAAAGTGTGTTAGTTTCTGATTGGTCTCTACCGTAAAAACACCCGTCTTATATAAATAGTAGCCAATTGCTACTGCTAAAATCAATTTTCCAATTGTTGCAACGATCATAGTTGTCATACTCCATTACATGATTTTGCGCACCAGGAAGAAAGCAACGACACAGAACAACAGGAAAATCCAGATAAAATTCCCAATCGGTACTTCTTCTTCATCCTTGTGCCAATGTGTAGCATTATACAACACCTGAGCAGGATCATTCAAGAGGAGTTTTGTAGTTTCTGTTACCTTGTTAGCTGCTTTCTCACAGTGAACAAAGATGCCATGGATGTTCTTTGACAGGCCGAACACAACACCTGCCAACGGTTTTCTATAAATCCAGTCAAAGTCCAAAGACAGATTATCATGGGGTGCCATCTTCTGAATCAACAATACAAACGGGATGGTTGCGCCAATAAAGAGTCCGATGTACTCCATAATGTGCTCCGCCGTAAACGGATGACCCATAGTCTGATATGGTGTCAGGCTGTAGCCCAGTTCCGGTACCAGACCGGTAACGACACATAGAACTGCGCCAATCATCATGGCAACATTCATATGCATCGGCACTCTGCAGCATTTCACGTCATTCTGCGTCTTACCAAAAAAGACAAAGTAATTAATCTTCATGGTAATGGACAACCATGTCCCTACCCCCGCCAGCATAACCAGCCAGTAGCCTAATGTATAATCATGGAGCGCCTCCATAATCAGACCTTTGCTGACAAATCCGTTAAGAAACGGCATCCCTGCAATGGACAAAGAGGCAATCAAAAAACATACCGCCGTAACCGGCATCTTCTTACAGAGTCCGCCCAGCTCACTGATTTTTCTCTTTCCTGTAGTCACAAAGACAGCACCGGCTGCCATGAGCAGTACCCCTTTATAAAGGATGTTAAAGGCCGCATGAAGTGCCGCACCGTCGATACCTGCCGCAAGACCGGTCCCGAGGCCTGCTACCATCATCCCCAGCTGGCTGACAATATGATAGGAAAGTAATTTTCTCAAATCGTTTTCAATAAGTGCCATGCAGGCACCAAATACTGCCATCAGTCCCCCTGCGACAATCAGCCACTCCGTGCCTGCAAAGAGACGAATCAAAGCATAAATAGCAACCTTCGTAGTAAAGGAACCCATATAAACTGTTCCTGCCGGTGTACTTTCCGGATACGCGTCCGCAACCCAGGTGTGTAATGGCGGGATAGCCGCGTTAACAGCCACGCCGATAAGCACCAGCCAGTAGCCGGTACCAGTCTGTCCTGTCAGCAGTTCTAAACCAAAATTTCCATCTGCACAGAGGACCACAGCCCCTGCCAGCAGCAGATTACCGCCAAAGAAATGCATCACAAGATAACGGTAAGAAGCCCGTTTCGCCTTCTGGGTTCTTCCCACCCAGACCAGATACCAGGAAGCCACCGCCATGACCTCCCAGAAGCAGATGAGGGAAATCCAGTCCCCTGCAAAGGCAACACCGATACTACTGCCCGCATAAATCAGTGCCGCAGCCTTCTCGCCCCGGTCTTTGGCATCAAAAGAATAGATTCCTGCAAGCACTGCTATAACACAGAAAATCAGGCCAAAAGCCTTAGCCAGCATATCCACATGGAGCAGATCCATGGTAATGCCGCCAAAGAATTCGAATTTCATTACAGAGTTGGCACTCAGCTGCAGTACAGACCATAGCGCCAATACAGGTCCTGCCAGAGCCGTCAGCTTTCTAGCCTTCTGAGGCAGTACAAAGACGAGGATTCCCGTCAAAATCAAAATCAATCCGGGGTGTAAGCTATGCATCCTGCTCACCTCCCCTGTCAAATTCATCATCGTAGTAATCCAGGCCCCTCTGCAGAAAATAGGCCATGATACCCTTCGCCAGGAAGATCAGGATAGAGCCGCCAGCAAGGCCAACGAAAATGTATTCTAATAATATCATCATCCTAAACCTCCTTCAAAGATTGCATCTGCCGCCATCTCAGCCATGGTAAACAGGCTGGCCACAGCATCAGGCCAGATACCCAATACCACAGAAATAACCGCAGTCATAATAAGAGGAATCAGCATAGTCTTAGAGGCCTCGCCGTCCATCTTCATATGGTAATTTTCAAAAGCCGGATTTACAGCCTTTGATGTAAAAGCAATATAGCAAACCGGTACCAGATAAGTCAGGGACAAGAGTGCGCTGGCAACCAGCACCAGGATAAAGATCAACTGGCCGCTTTGGGCTGCGCCCTGAAGGATGCTCATCTTACTGACAAAGCCAACCATAAACGGCAGGCCGGCAATACCCAGAGATGCCGTCGTAAAGGCAACCATGGTCACCGGCATTCTTCTGCCCAGACCACGCATATCACTGATTTCTGATTTATGCGTGGTCACAAAGACAGCACCCGCACACATAAACAGGGTAATTTTCATAAATGCATGAGCCACGATATGATAGATAGCCCCGGTCACGCTGATTGGCATCAAGATACAAACGCCCAGCACGATATAGGAAAGCTGTCCTACCGTAGAGAAAGCCAGTCTGGCTTTCAGGTTATCTTTCTGAATGGCAATGAGTGAAGACAGAATAATGGTCACCGCTGCAAACCATATTAAAATATCAGTCGCACCGCAGGTCTGACAAAGTTCCGGCCCGAAAGTATAGCATACGATTCGGATAACACAGAATGCCCCGGCTTTTACCACCGCTACAGCGTGAAGCAAAGCACTGACCGGTGTCGGTGCAACCATGGCAGCAGGAAGCCAGCTGTGAAGCGGCATAACTCCGGCTTTGACTGCTCCGCCGCAAATCATCAGGAAGAAGACAACAAGAGCCGCAGTGTTTCCCATTGCATTGCCAATAAATCCACCCGGCACGAAATCCAACGTACCACAGGCGAAGTAGACACATACCATGGCCGCGAAGAACAGCTGTCCGCTACCTAACGTATAGAGCAAATACTTTCTGCCCGCTGATTTGGCTTTATCATCTCTATAATGTACAACCAACGGATAAGTCGCTACTGTCAGAATTTCATAGAAGATGAAGAAAGTAAACAGGTTTGCCGCAAAACAGATACCAATGGCTCCGCTCAGGCACATTGCAAAAGCTGCAAAATAGCCAGTCTGGTTCTGTTCACCGTGACCTCTCATGTAGCCTACGGAGTAGACAGAAGTCACAATCCAAAGGCCCGATGCCACACAGGCAAAGACCATGCCTAAGCTGTCGACTTTGAGCGCCAGGTCTATACCGTCTACGATTTCTAAGATGGTAATATCAAAAGTTTCTCCCGTCAGCACTGCAGGAACCATGGAGAAGACGCAGGCCGCTTTGATAAAGGCAGCCCCAAAAGTGATTCCTTCTCTGCAGTTTGGCTGCACACGACCGCCTAAGACCAAAATCAAAACTGCCGCCGCCAGAGAAACACAGACTGCAATGAGTGGGCGCATAGCTAACAACAATTCAAACATCTACGCCACCCCCTGAATCATACTTGTCAAAAATGATACGAACCATGTATTGGCAAATCCAAGCACCAGAATACCAATGCCACAAACAGTAATTGGAATCAGGTGCATCCAGGACACCTCGAATTTTGTTTTATGAACTTCTTCTACCGTCTCATCGTCTTTATCCATAAAGATATGCTCCAGCAGACGGAAGAAATATACCGCGTTCATCAGACTGCTGACTACCAACACAGCTACATAGATATAGTCACCTGCCTGCACGGCACCCAATGCCAGGTACCATTTGCTAAAGAACCCGGCTGTCGGCGGAATACCAATCATAGACAGGGCCGCCAACACCATGACAGTCACAGTCTTTGGCATCTTTCTATAAATCTGGCCAAGATTGTCCAGTCCGGTGATACCATATTTGTGCTGAATGGCGCCTGCACAGAAGAAGAGGCCGCCTTTCATAAAGGAATGGTTGATAATATGTAAAATCGCACCGATACCTCCATAGATATTGCCGATAGCCATACCGATACCGATATAGCCCATTTGCGCAATACTGGAATAGGCCAGCATCTTCCGCAGGTCTTTCTGCTGGATGGCTTTCCAGGAACCATAAATCATGCCACAGGATGCCATCACGCCAACCAATACCAGGAAAGCATGAACATGACTGTTATGCACGTCAAATACAAAATAGAAAAAGCGGAACATGGCATAAGCCGGTACCTTTCCCATTACCCCTGCAATCAGCGGTGCCGCACCCGGGTGGGAGTTGGTGTAGGCAGAAGGCTGCCAGCCGTGCAGCGGGAATAAGGCCATTTTGATACCGAAACCCACCACAAAGAAAATCATAGCAACCATAGTGGTCCCGGAACTTAAAATCGGCTCTACCATATCACCGGACATATCTTCCATATTCAGGGTTCCTGTTTCCCCATAAAGAAAAGCTACGCCTAGCAGATAAAAAGATGCCCCAATAGTCCCAATCAACAGGTAACGGAACGCAGATACGATGCCTTTGTCACCGCCCATAGCGATGAGTGCATAGCCGGACAGAGACGTAATCTCCAGGAATACATACAGGTTAAAGATATCCCCTGTGGAAGTCATACCTAAGAGGCCTGTAATTAAAAGAGATAGAATCGAAAAATATCCCGCATTTTTAAAACGGCTCTTACCCATCTGAAAAGGTACACCAAAGAGAACGGTCAGAAAGCCCATCAGTGCAATCAGCACGATAATGACTGCATTGAGCGGATCGATGACGAACTCGATGCCATAAGGTGGTTTCCAGTTGCCCATCCAGTAATGAATTTCCCCCGCATCCTTAACCTGCAGAATCTGTATCACAGACATGACAAGAGAGCAGAAGGTCATAACTGCAACGACCACTCTGCCTGTAATACGGCTTGCATAGGAAATCATTGGACAAACCAGCGCACCAAACAGTGGGCATAAAACAATCAAAACAGGAAGGTTCTGGCTAATCATAAGTCACGATCCTCCTTTTTGATGATGTCTTCTTCTTCCATAGATCCATACTTATCTTTAATACGCATGAGCAGTGCCAGGCCCACGCCTGTGGTGCCCAGGCTGACAACGATGGCTGTCAGCATCAAAGCATGCGGCAGCGGATTGATATATTCCTCTGCCAGGATGATGTCGGACAAGGTTACCGGAATGGTTCCCCCAAGCTTCTGCCCCAGGCATAGGAAGAAGAAAATCACTGCAACCTGCATGATGTTCATGCAAATCAGTTTTTTCATATAGTTACTGCACGTTGCAATCCCATAAACCCCAAGGAAAAACAGGATCATAGTCAACATGTAGATACCTTTTTCAGCTAAAAAATCATTTACTACCGTCATAGAGACTTTTCCTTTCTAATACGGCTTCTAAAATGGTTACGATGGTAGCCGCAACACAGACGGTTACACCAATTTCTATCATCAAAATCCCAACGCCATGAAGATGCGCTGTGGTCTCCCCGTTAAAAGGCAGTTTTCCATATTCCAGAAACTTGCCGCCATTGAGCATCGGCAGCACACCGGTCAAGGCATAAATCATTACACCAACTGCTGCTATGGTAATCGCCAGATGCTGGGTCACTTTGATGGAGCTGATTTTGATGCCCGCTACCATAGCATAGAGAATATATCCCAGCGCAATGAGTGCACCTGCCTGAAAGCCTCCTCCCAGGCTGACTTCCCCATGCATGAGAACATAAACTGCATAAAGCAGAATAAACGGCACAATCAAAGGAATCATTGCCTTCACATCAGGTCCGCCAAAGGATCTGATTTCGCCAAAGATAGAAGCATCCCAGTGACGTCTCAGCTTATTGGACAAAATCATAGAAACGGCAATGCCGGCCAGCAGCATAACCGTGGTTTCCCAAAGAGTATCAAATCCTCTGAAGTCCGCCAACACTCCGGTAACCAGATTTGGCGAGTGGGTCATGGACGGTCCGTCTACAATATATACTTTGGACACGTGTGTGTTTGGAGGAGACTTTGGATCTCCAATGACAGGTAAATGGTCAATCATCTGCCAGAACACGAGAACCATGGCAATGATGAGAATCACACCAATAACCTGGCCAAATTGTTTTTTCTTCATCATTTACACCACCTGTCTGTTGTCTTAATTGCAATGACAAAATATATGGTGGAAATGACACCGATGACCGCTTCCGTAAATGCAACGTCCGGTGCTCCCATGATGATATATAACAGCATGGTGCAAAAGCTGAACGCACAGTAGATAATTGCGCTGGACAGCAGGTCCTTATCAAAGATAATCACGATAGTTGTTGCGATTAAAAACAGAAGCAATACTGCTTCAATTAGAAATATCTGCATCTGTTTCCTCCTTTTTTATATGTTCCCAAGGTGTTTCACCGGCACGAATGGCTGCTTTACCAATAAGATGTGTGCCGATTGGATTTACTAAAAACAATGCGATGATGATCATTAGAATCTTTGCAGAGGTCAGATTTACACCGTGGTAAATGACCATGCCCAGTCCCGCAAGAACCAGACCGAAAGTTTCTCCAATGCTGGATGCATGGAGCCTCGTGTAGAAGTCCGGCAGACGTATAACACCTAAAGCGGATACAAACATAAATCCGCCGCCTGTAAGAATCAGCACTGCTGCTATGATTTCATGTACCTGCATCTATCTGCCACCTCCCAGAAACTTGGCGATCATAACAGTGCTGAGGAAACCCAGCAGCCCGTAGGAAATCGCAATATCCACATACATATCGATTCTTCCATCGACGAATCCGACAAAAAGAATCACCATGATGACATCAATCCCGATAACAAATATACCATTTAAGCGGTCAAAGACAGACGGACCCTTGAATACACGAATTAACATCAGTCCAATCATCAGAATCGTTCCAACCAGCATAGCTGTAAATAAAATCTGCATCAAATCCATTCTTTCACCCCTTATTCCCCGAACAGTTCGGCGATTTTTCGCTGCATGGTTCCGTCCATCAGACCCAGTGCAGCTTCATCAGTTAGTGCATGAACCAGAAAATGTTTTTCATCTCTTACCTCAACGGTCACTGTCCCCGGTGTTAATATGATGGAGTTAATTAACACAGAAGTCGCGATAGGATTTTTGTACCAGCAGTCGAACTCCACCAGCTGCGGATTCATCTTCTCCTTCATATTCGGGCTCATAACAATTTTAGCTACCTGAAGGCTGGATTTCGCAATTTCAACAAAGAGCCAGATCCAATACTTTGCCAGTTTAAAAAAACTCACGTCCAGAAGACAGTATTTTGTTTTTCCATCCCTACCCTCAATCCAAAGTGACGGAAGACAGAGGATGGTAATGATGAGAGACGTAACAAATCCTACGATGAGGAATTTCGGTTTCAGAATGCCTGATAAAATCAGCCACAAAATATATAGAATTGCCGTGCCTTTTATCCAGTATTTTAACATAAGCCTAAACTTCTCCATTTTATATGATTATTCCCATTATACGGGAAGTTCGCTGACCCAGTCAACGAAAAGTCGTTCATTTTCCAAATATTCTAATAATTTAGTATTAGGCGGATTCTGTTCGTTTTTCAACAAGAACAGGTGTTTACTTTTTGTTCTTTTTATGATATAATTCAGATAATTATATTGTAAGTAGGAGTAACTGGAGGAAGAAATGAACAGATTAAAAGAACGTGAACAGAAAATTTTAGATTTTATGAAACATGAAATCAAAACAAAGGGCTACCCTCCTACCGTGCGTGAAATCTGCACTGCCCTGGGTGTCAAATCTACCTCTACCGTACACAAAGACATTGCAAGCCTGGTGGACCAGGGCTTTCTGAAAAAAGACCCATCCAAACCTCGTGCCCTGATGGTTGTAGATACAGAAGAACATATTGCACCTGACACAGATGCCGCTCACGGCAATATTGCTGAACGTGAGGACGTGGTAGACATTCCAATCGTAGGACGCGTTGCAGCAGGCACTCCAATTCTGGCAGAACAGAATGTAGAAGATACCTTCCCGGTACCGGCACGTTACGCAAACGGTAACAACTTCATGCTTCGTGTACGCGGTGAAAGTATGATTAACGTAGGCATCATGGACGGCGACCTGATTCTGGTCGAACAGCAGCAGACTGCAAGAAACGGTGAAATTGTTGTAGCCATGATTGACGGCTTTGAAAGTGAAGCTACCGTGAAGACATTCTATCACGAAGGTGATCACATCCGTCTGCAGCCGGAAAACGACACCATGAGCCCAATCATCGTGAAAGATGTGAAGGTTTTAGGCAAGGTAAAGGGCGTATTCAGATATTTCAGCTAAAATAAAAAGAACTTGGATAAACTCCAAGTTCTTTTATTATTTTTATGCAAATGCCAGTGCCATATTGACCAGTATCGGCACGAAAATGGCCTGGGAAAATCCAATTAAGAAAGAGTAAATGATGATATCCTGTCGGGTTACACGCTCTACAATCGGCAGACATACGTCCATAGCCGCAACCCCTGGAATGGATGCGACTTCCAGATAGCCGATTTTCTTAGCAAGGATTGGCATCAATACGATACCGGCCAGCTCTCTGATGACATTATGTAAGAAGGAGATTGCCCCTGCCATCACATAGCCTGCATTGGAAATGGCAATTGGTGCGAAGGTATACCAGCCGAATCCATAGCAAATCGCCAAAGACTCTCCGATAGACAGGTCGCTGTAAATCAACGATACCACAAAACCACCTACTGTCGTTGCTGCAATAACAACTACCGGAAAAACCAACACACGGAAGCCCGCCTGTTTCAGGTAAGTCAACACTGTTCCATCCAGTCCCATGCCCATCCCGATACTTAACATCAGCAGGCACAGCCCTACTGTCATAATATGTCCGTTAGACACATCAAAAGCAGTCATCAAACCGGCATTGTTTCTTACTACAAAATATCCCACGATTAAACCTACCACTGTAAAAGCTAAAATCAAAATGGTCATCAGATTTGAGCCGCCTTCTTCTGCATCGGCAGATACTGATTGTCCTGCTCCGCTGCTACCGGTTCCCATTTCACCCAGTTCTTCCACCTGTTTTGGGGTCAGTGCGTATTTATTCATCCTCAGGGCAAGTCGGGCCGTTGTTACGCCAGCGATTGTAATCACCGCAAGAACCACCGTGATGACAACAGACTGTATACCAATGGTGCCCAAGTTGGCGATGACTTCCTCATTGGAGCCCATCTTAATCCCCATGACGAAGACCAGAAGAGATACACAGAAGTTGGTCAAAGCATCCAAAAAGCCCATCTTTTCTCGTTTGTTTCTCAGTTTTGATCCAAGCAAATAGCCTATGGCTAAAACGCCCATATACAATGCTACATATCCCATCCTACGACCTCCTAAAAGTTCATTTCTGCAATATATCTACTCTGAAACTCTGTCGATACCGCCAGTTCTATATGATCTACCGATGTGGCGATTTTCTCCGCTTCATTTCGGCTTTTTTCCGATAACAATAACATGGATGCGCCGATACCTGCACTATTACCGAGAGAACGCATCTTCTCAGTCTCTACCTTTGGGAACAGGCCGATGATTTTCGCACTTTCCAAATCTATGGCACTGCCAAAGGCTCCTGCGATTCCTACTTCATCCAGTTCATCCGAAGTTAGCCCCGCCGCTTTCATCAGCATCTGACTGCCTGCTGCGATGGCAGCTTTGGCCATCTGGATTTCCCGCACATCCTGTTGGGTGATATAAACTGCAGGCTCCGCCCTCAGCTGAAAGTGATTCATTTCTTCCGGTCCCTCAATTCGGCCATAAACATCCACAATCTGGTGTTTTACCATTGACGCCATGGCATCAATGATACCGCTGCCACAGATGCCTTTCGCTGGTTCATCATCTATTGTATCGACTACTACCGCACCATCCGCGATAGACACTTTACGAATCGCTCCCGGTACAGCCCGCATCCCTTGGGAAATAGAGCTGCCCTCAAAGGCCGGTCCTGCTGCCGTAGAACAGCAATAAGCCTTCTCCTTTGCCACCAACAGAATTTCTCCGTTGGTTCCGATATCAAAGAACAACCGGTTTCCTCTGTTATTTTCGCCCATATAGCCTGATGCCAGAATACCGGCCGTAATGTCGGAGCCTACATGACCTGCAATGTTAGGCCCTACATAGACTTCCGCCTCTTCATGGGCTGCAAGACCCATCTCGCGGGCGCTTCTCACAATACTACCGGTAAATGTCGGCTGAAACGGATACACACCCAGACCTCTGACGTCTTCTCCCAGAAAGAAATGACTCATGGCCGTATTGCCTACAGCAGCAATTTTGCGAATCTTTCCCAGTTCGATACCGTACTTTATGATCATTCTGGAAACTGCCTGGTTGATTTCGTTCACCAAACAGCTCTGCAGTCTTTTCAAATTCCAAGGTGCCCGCAGTACAAAACCGATACGGGACATGACATCCGCCCCATAAAATCTCTGTGGATTAGAAATTGCCTCCACATCTGCCAGAGCACCTGTTTCTAAATTCCATAGCATGACAACTACTGTGGTAGTCCCCAGATCCAGCGCAATGCCATATGTCCCCGGCTCTCCGCCATCACATATAAAAGAATCCGGAAGCGTTACCGCCGCTTCTTTCACACGAAAGTCTTCTTTACCGCCAGATACCAGCACGGTCACATCTTCTGTTACCATCTCCCTGCAGGCCAAAACATCCTGTCCGTTGGCATTGACTTTGCACTTGCCACAGCTTCCCATGCTGCCACAGGTTCCACTCAGCTGCACACCCTCTTCTGCCAGAGCTTCCATCAAAGTCTTTCCTATATATTTTTCACGGTCAATGACAATTTCTTTCATTCTAATTCCTTTATCCGTCTCTTCTCACAAAACTGACAGCCACCCCTGCTTCCCAGACATTTCTCACAGGCCCGTGGCATTCTGATTCCCGGTCTGTTGTAAACCAGCATCAGTCCTATACAGGATTTCTCCGGCAATAAAATTCCGCTTGCTTTCTGGCTCACACCGGCAGTTTCCTCCCCCAGTAAGGCAAAGAGTGTCTTCCCCTCTTCCATCGGCATGCCATAGTAGCCGGGACCAAAGCTTTCAGACAAGTATAAATCCGCCTCCAGTCGGCTTTCCAGACAATCTCTGCGTAGAACCTCCAACGCACTTTCCACATAAGACGTCCCCCAGATATCATGATAGATTTCGGTCATGATATAGTCTTCTGCCTCGATATCCGTTTCACCGATAGTGAGCAGATAAACAAACGCGCCTTTGACCACATCCCGCGGTATCTGTGCAAATGCACCACAGCGAAGGGTCATATCATCCAGCTGCAGCATATCGCCCTGCAGAACCGGATTTTCCCAGAAACGTGCCACCGCACGGATGTCCATCTGTGTCTGTAAATGACTGCGGACTCTGAAGGCAGCTTTCTCCATCTGTCGTTGTCCTACTTCTGCCAGATTGAACGAACAGATGCGGAAAAAGCGTTCCTCTGCGTCCCCTCGCAAAGCATTTTCCTCTATTTGAAATTTCGTTACCAAATTCTGAATATTCATACTTTCATGTTACCATATTCAGTGGTAAAATACTACTAGAAGAAAACGTAATCCTGAAAGGAGAAATAAATTATGGCAAAGCAGATGTACCCAAAATTAACGATTAATCTGCAGTATTTCAAAGAGAATGTACAGGCAATGGTAGACCGCTGTAACGAACACGGCATTGCTATCGCCGGTGTTATCAAAGGAACAACAGGTTTCCCAGAATGTGCACAGATGTTCAAAGAAGGCGGCGCAAAGATGATCGCTTCTTCCAGAATAGAACAGATTGAAGATACAATTGAATATGGCGTAGATCTGCCTACGATGTTACTGCGTATTCCAATGTTATCCGAAGTAGACGAAGTGGTTCGTCTTTGTGATATTAGTTTAAACAGTGAAGTGGCTGTACTGAAAGCCCTCAATGAAGCGGCTGCAAAGCAGGACAAAGTACATAAGGTTATCATTATGGCTGACGTAGGTGACCTGAGAGAAGGTTTCTGGGATAAAGATGAAATGGTAGAGGCTGCTGTTTTTGTTGAAAACGAGCTGAAGAACCTGGAGTTAGCAGGCGTTGGCTTTAACGTTGGCTGCTGGGGTTCTATCGAACCAATGCCAGATAATCTGAACGAACTGGTTAGCATTGCAGAACGAATCGAAGCACGTATCGGCAGAGAACTGGAATACATTTCCGGTGGTGCAACATCCACGCTGATGAGAGTCATCGACGGTAACGTTCCGGAAAGAATCAATTTACTTCGTTGTGGCGAAGGTATCATTCTGGCAAGAGACCTGGACATCTTCTACGGCTACGACATGAGCTATATGCATCAGGACGTTTACAAGCTGTATTCAGAAGTTATCGAAGTGCGTGACAAACCAACACATCCGGTTGGTAAGATTGCCATTGACTGCTTTGGCCACAAACCGGTTTACGAAGACAGAGGTATCCGCAGAAGAGCACTGCTGGCGATGGGTCGTGCAGACTATGGTTCTGTAGAAGAAATCTTCCCATGTGAAAAGGGCGTAGAAATGGTCGGTGCTGCCAGTGACCATACTATCATGGACGTTGAAGATGCTGAAAGAAGACTGGAAGTTGGTGACATCGTAGAATTCGATATCAACTACGCTTCCCTGGTTTACCTGTCCGCATCCAGAAACGTAAACAAAGAATTCATTAGGGAATAAATCGAAAAATCATGCGCAAACTAGTGTCATGAAAAAGATTTTACCTGCATCAGAATTGCATATAATTAAAAATTTGGTAGGAAAGCATTCCAGCCTGCTGATGGATGAAAAGCGAAATTTCTTCACAGTGCTGGATGACAAGAAATATCTTCTTTCCTTCCACTGGCTTGATGAAAAGAAAGTGGTTGCTTATGCAGCCACTTCATTTTTTGTGCTGATTACAGACAGTGAGGCCGTGCAGGGCTATGGGCAGGCTGTATCAGAAGAGGCCGACGGCATTCTCCAGTTTCACCAGTTTCTCCTGGAACTGACAGCCAGCGATATCTACCGTCTGGAAACCCTGGAAAATATGATTATTGCCTTAGAAGACAGACTCTTCCTGGACACTTCTCCCTCTGAAGGCGGTATCAAAGATATCATCAAGGTCCGCAAAGATCTTCTCAAGGCAAAACGCTATTATGAGCAGATGGAATTTCTTACTGATGAAATGTCTGCAGTCGATCCTGCCTTCGCTTTCATAGACAAAAAAATGGACCGACTCATGGAGTTTGTTCTTCACCTGCAAAGCTATATAGAATCTGTCCGTGATGCTTATCAGGCCCAGATTGACATCGAGCAGAATCAGATTATGAAATTCTTTACCGTCGTGACCACCATCTTCACGCCACTGACGCTGATTACAGGCTGGTACGGCATGAACTTTTCCATGCCGGAATACGGCTGGGAGCATGGATACGGTTACGTTTTCGGTATCAGCATCGCCGTAGTCTTCAGTCTGATTCTGGTCTTCCATAAACGAAAATGGTTTTGACATCGCAAAAAATGAAAAGAGCCTCTGGCGGAAGAGGCTCTTTTCTAAAATGGGTTTGTTATTCGCAGGCCAAGATGGCCGCTTTGATGCGCTCTACAATACGCGGATCGAAAGGATCTGGCAATATATTGTCCGCGCTCAGTTCTTCATCAGGAATGACAGACGCGATAGCGTGAGCGGATACTATCTTCATTTCGTCTGTGATGACTTTTTTCCGTCCGTCTAATGCACCCCTGAAGACGCCTGGGAATGCAATGACGTTATTAACCTGATTCGGAAAATCTGAACGTCCTGTACCGACAACTGCCGCACCAGCCGCTTTTGCTAAGTCCGGCATAATTTCCGGCACAGGATTACTCATAGCGAAAACGATAGGATTTTTCGCCATGGAACGAATCATATCCTGGGTGACAAGGCCAGGTCTGGAAACACCAACAAACACGTCAGCGCCTTTCATGGCATCTGCCAGACTGCCACGCAGGCCTTCCGGGTTGGTGATCGCTGCCATTTTTTCCTGCTCCGCATTGTTAAAAGCAGCACCTGTATATAATACGCCTTTTCTATCACAAATGAGGACACTTCCGAAGGAAAAATTTAAAAACATTTTTGCAATTGCGATTCCGGCAGCTCCTGCACCATTAATTACGATCTTTAAATCACCTAATTTAC
>JAZUBY010000011.1:0-27175 GCA_045638885.1 Emergencia sp.
CATCAGTCTCTTAACTTCGGAGTCTAAGAATGCCATCTGGGACTTTTCGTAGTCGTACTTGTCGTGGATGTAGTGGATAACGTTCATGATTCTAGCATATAAGCTCATTACCCATTCTAAGTAGATGTTGTATCTTCTCCAAACTTCGTCGAAGTCTAAAGGACCGTCGCCCATTGGTTCCATCTGAGGACCGATAGCTTCGCCAGTTCTTTCATCGATACCACCGTTGATTGCTAACAGTAATGTCTTAGCTAAGTTACATCTAGCACCGAAGAACTGCATCTGCTGACCCATTTCGATAGCAGATACGCAGCAAGCGATGGAGTAGTCGCCACCACAGTGCGGTCTCATCTTGTCATCGTTTTCGTACTGGATGGAGTCAGTATCGATGGAGCACTGTGCACAGAATCTCTTGAATGCTTCTGGCATATCCTTGGACCATAATACTGTTAAGTTTGGTTCTGGAGCTGGACCCAGGTTGTATAATGTGTTCAGGTATCTGTATGTAGACTTAGTTACTCTGTGTCTGCCATCGTTACCAACACCACCTAAGGATTCTGTGATCCACATTGGGTCACCACCGAATAATTCGTTGTATTCAGTAGTTCTCAGGTGTCTAGCAACTCTCAGCTTTAAGATGAAGTCATCTACGAATTCCTGAATCTGTTCTTCTGTGTACTTGCCGGAAGCTAAGTCTCTTTCAGCATAGATATCGATGAAGGAAGCAGTTCTACCTAAGGACATAGCAGCACCGTTTTCTTCCTTAATACCTGCTAAGTAAGCAAAGTATGTCCACTGGATAGCTTCTCTAACGTCTTCAGCTGGTCTGGAGATGTCGTAACCGTACTGAGCAGCCATCTTCTTGATTTCCTTTAATGCAGCGATCTGGTTCCAAACGTCTTCTGCAACTCTGATGTTTTCATCGTTCATGATTGGTCTGGAAGCGATTTCATCGTGGTCAGCCTGCTTAGCTTCGATCAGTCTGTCGATACCGTACAGAGCACATCTTCTGTAGTCACCGATGATTCTGCCTCTACCGTAAGCATCAGGTAAACCTGTGATGTAACCTAAGTGTCTAGCCTTTCTCATTTCTGGGGAGTATACTTTGAATACACCGTCATTGTGAGTAGTTACATACTGGAACATGTAGTCCATTTCTTCTGGCATCTTCTGACCGAATTCAGCAACCTGTTCTCTAACCATCTTGATACCACCGAATGGGCAGATACCTCTCTTTAATGGTTCGTCTGTCTGTAAACCAACGATCAGATCCTTTTCTTCATCGATGTAACCAGGACCGAATGCGTTAACTCTCATGATTCTGCTTGCGTCTACCTTTAAAGTACCGCCAGCTTTTCTTTCTTCAACTAATAAAGCCTTAACCTTTTCGTTTACTGCTGTTGTTCTTTCTGTTGGGCCAGCTAAGAAACTTTCATCACCATCATATGGTGTGTAGTTTAAGTTGATAAAGTCATCAACGTTGATAGTTTCTGTCCATAAGCCAGTCTTGAAGTTTTCCCATGCCTTCATGTGTTTGTTCTCCTTTTCTTTTAACTTGTACTAAAACCTATCAATTCTTGTATTATGTATACAAGATTTTCACAAACTATAAGTTACCGTCAAGGCATATGCCGACAGGTAACTTTCATCGTATACATAATACTTGAAAAGCCATTTTCCGTCAACACCCTTTTTAGCTTTTCAGTTGTATTTTTTGATGCACAAAAAATCCTCGAACACGTTGTTTTTTCAATGTATTATCCCCTATTCACAGTACACAAAATCCGCACTCTCAGATTGTTTTCAGCAACAAAAAAGAGGGTGTTCTTATTTACTACCCTCTTTTACCATATTTTACACTTCGTTTTTGCTATTTTCTTTGTTTACCAGAAAAATTCCTATGCTTACCAGAGCCAGGGAAAGTATGCTCTTCGCCCAAGGCATCGTAGCACCTTCGCCAAGAATTGCAGCCGAAAGCACTACTCCGAATACCGGATTAGAAAAGCCGAAGATACTAATCCTTGAAACCGGGTTATATTTTAGCAGAAGCCCCCATACAGAATAAGCAACTGCGGAAATCATCGCCATGTAAAGAAGCAGCACAAAAGCCATACCTCCCACAGGCTGCACTGCGCCTCCCATAAAAGCACCTGCCACAATCATAACCAGCCCGCCAATTAAAAACTGATAACCGCTGATTACGACCGGGTTTTCCTTCTCCGAAAAGATTTTTATAAATATAGAAGATAGTGCGTAGGCCACGCATGCAATCAGCAAAAATCCTTCACCGTTTAAATGAAAGCCACCTCCAAGCTGGGCCGAGTCGGTCAAATTGACCAATACAACCCCTGCAAAGCCAATGATACAACCAAAGCTCTTCGCTTTTGTCATTTTCTCCTGCTGAAAGAGCAGGCAGGCAAAAATGATTGCAATAAACACATGGGAACCTTCGATAATAGAAGCTTTTACACCCGTAGTATGCGCCAGTCCAATGTAAAAGAAAAAGTACTGAATCACCGTCTGCAGGAGAGACACAATACCAATCATCCCCCATGAGGTTTTTTTCGGCATGATAACGCTTCTTCTCCCAACGCTGTAAATCGCAATCACAAGCATCCCTGCGAGAAAAAAGCGGATTCCTGCAAAGAAAATCTGAGATGCCGTGTCATCTGCGCTAATTTGAAATAGTTGATATCCGATTTTAATACTTGGAAATGCGCTCCCCCACAGAAAACAGCAAAGTAAAGCAAGTCCGATTACCACCGGTGTGCGTTGTAGAAAGTGTTGTTGTTTCTCCATATCTGCTCCAGCCTTTCTATATCTCTGACTTTATATTACCGTCCTTGTCATCAAAATGCAACACATGGTTACATCCAACCAAAAAAGAGTCCGTTCCACCTAAGAGAACGGGCTCCTTTTTTATACTTGGTATTATTTATGGTCGGTTATACAGTAAATACTGTACCAGTCTTACCTTCTAATGCTTCGATTGCCTTATCTAAAGAAGTGATAATCGCAGTCTTGCCTGGGTTTGCCTTTACAAACTTCATTGCAGCCTGTACCTTTGGCAGCATGCTGCCTGGAGCAAACTGACCTTCTTCAATGTACTTCTGCGCTTCTTCCAGAGTCAGTGTGTCTAAGTTCTTCTGATCCGGCTTGTTGAAGTTTACAGCAACCTTTTCTACTTCTGTTAAAATCATCAGCTTATCTGCACCAACGCATTCAGCTAATAATTCTGCAGCAAAGTCCTTGTCGATAACTGCAGCAACACCTTCTAAAGAACCATCTTCGTTCTTTACAACCGGAATACCGCCGCCACCACAGGAGATTACGATAGTGGAATCCCACAGCTTCTTTACAGCATCGATTTCTACGATTTCAGTAGGGATTGGGGAAGCAACAACTCTTCTCCAGCCTCTGCCTGCATCTTCCTTTACAGAATAACCCTTTTCTTCTACCAGAGCTTTCGCTTCTTCTTCAGAATAGAATGGTCCGATTGGCTTTGTTGGGTTTACAAAACCAGGGTCGTCTTTGTCAACCACCATCTGTGTAGCTACTGTTACAACTGGCAGTTCCTTGCCTCTCTTGTGCAGAGCAAACTTCAGTGCCTGCTGTAAGTGATAGCCGATATATCCTTGAGACATTGCGCCACATACGTCAAATGGCATTGCAGGAGTTACATCCTTTGCAGTTTCAGATGCTAACAGGATTCTGCCAACCTGTGGACCGTTACCGTGAACCAGGCCGATATCATAACCCTTGCAGCTGATTTCTGCGATGTACTCACATGTCTTCTTTACAACTTCTAACTGTGCTTCAGCTGTCGCACCGCTGTTACCGGACTGTAACGCGTTGCCACCTAAAGCAATTACAATTTTTTCCATATTATCCATCTCCTCTCTTTGCGCTTAAACCTTTTATATTATACTCTTCTCGCGCAAAAAGTCAATTTTTCATTCGCAACAAACAATAATTATACAATTATAAATCGTCACGATTTACAGGGCAGGACATGCATCTTGGGCCACCTCTGCCTCTGGATAATTCAGAGCTTGGCATAGTCAGAACTTCAATACCTTCCTTATCTAACAGATCATTGGTAATGTAGTTTCTTTCATATGTGATAACTTTACCTGGGGCAATACACAATGTATTGGATCCGTCGTTCCACTGTTCCCTCTGGGCTACCATCAGATCATTGCCTCCACAACGAATCAGTTTCACTGCAGGCAGCTTCAGATATTTCGCCAGAATGTGATCTAACTCATCTGTAATAGACTTAAATGCAGCTCTGCCGTCTTTGTCCAGTGTGATTTCGCACAACTGCAGCGGACCTTCAATTTCAGGATGGATGGTGAACTTGTCGTAGTCAACCATAGTAAATACAGTGTCCAGATGCATGAATGCACGGCTCTTTGGAATATCAAATACCAGCACTCTCTTGAAAGTAGATTGATGCAGTGTATTTTCTGCGAATCTTTCAATTGCAGATGCAGTTGTTCTTGCACTCAGACCAATGGCAATAGTATCTTTGTCCAGAACCAGAACGTCGCCACCTTCAATGGAGTATTCGTGATTATAATCATACCATAGGTGGTCTTTTTCACTGGCAAAGTCTCTGTTATGCAGGAACATATACTTCAGCAACAGGGACTCTCTTCTTCTCGCCTGTGTGCTCATGTGGTGGATATTAATACCGTTACCGACACATGCGCCAGGGTCTCTGGTGAAATACAGGTTTGGCATTGGGTCCATATAGAATGGATAAGAAATGGAAATGTAGTCAACCAGAGACTTTGTATGTTCTGGCAGATCTTCGTCTTTCTTCACACCTGCAATCAACTTGGCAACCATCTTCTTTTCGTCCATATCCATCAGATATTCGAATAAAGCTTCTTTTACCGCAATGGAGTTTGGATGGCTGGCATTTAGGAATAAATCCAGGAACTCTGCCTTTACTTTTGGATCCTTTAACGCCTTTGCCGTTTCATCGACATAGTAAATAACATCCACGCCATTTTCTCTCAAAATCTCTGCGAAACGATCGTGTTCCTGTTGTGCGACTTTCAGAAATGGAATATCATCAAAAAGCAGTCTTTCCAGATTGTCTGGAACCAGTGCTTCAATTTCATCTCCCGGGCGGTGGAGTAGTACTCTGTTTAGTTTACCGATTTCGGAATAATTATGGATACCTGGATACATGAGGCTCCTCCTTTCTCATTTCGCTGTACTTGTCGTCTTTGTTACACAGACATCTTAGCTGATAGTCGCTACGATAACAGCTTTGATTGTATGCATTCTGTTTTCTGCTTCATCAAAGACTGCAGAATTCTTGCTTCTGAAAACTTCGTCGGTTACTTCTCTAATGTCATATCCTAATTCCATCTGTTCCTTCGCCATCGTTGTCTCAAAGTCATGGAAGGATGGCAGACAGTGCATAAACAGACAATCCGGATTTTCTGTTGATTCCATCATTTCTGTCGTTACCTTGAATGGTGTTAACAGTCTGACTCTTTCCGGAATTTCTGCCTCTTCACCCATGGATGCCCATACGTCAGCATAGATAACATCTGCACCCTTCAGGCATTCCGGGTCAGAAGATATTTCAATAGTTGCACCTGTCTGTGCTGCAACATCCTGTACTGCCGCCAGAACATCCTGATCCAGTTCGGCCGCCAGCTCGTCAGGACCATAAGCTACATAGTGCATACCCATCTTTGCACAGCCGTACATCCATGCATAAGACATGTTATTTCTAATATCCCCACTGAATACAACCTTTACATGGTTCAGTGGTTTTGCTACCTTTTCTTCAATCGTCATTAAGTCAGCCAGAATCTGTGTTGGATGGTCAACATCAGTCAGACCGTTCCATACAGGAATGCCAGCATGTTTTGCCAGCCCTTCAACTACAGACTGTTCATAACCTCTGTATTCGATGCCGTCAAAGAAACGTCCCAGTACCTTTGCAGTATCTTCCATGGTTTCCTTTTTGCCCATCTGAGAGCTCTTAGAATCCAAATAAGTCACCCCTGCGCCTTCTTCCATGGCCGCTACTTCAAAAGCACATCTGGTTCTTGTGGATGTCTTTTCAAACAGCAGGACGATGGTCTTGCCCTTTAACAGTTCATTGTGAATACCGGCTCTCTTCTTATATTTCAGGTCATGAGCCAGGTCTAACAAATATCTGATTTCTACTGGTGAAAAATCCATTAATGTTAAGAAACTTCTACCTTTTAAATTTACTGCCATATCTGTAATCTCCTTTTCCTCTATTTTTTATACTTTTGTCCAGAAGTTATTCTAACTCTATTTGAAAAAATCATACTACTTTTGTCAGAAAAATAAAGTACCAGTCTTTCCATTTTTTTGTAGACCAGTACTTTATTTTCAGAAAATTCGTATAACTATTCATTTTTTAATAATGACTCTACGACATCGCAGAAAATGGACATTCCTTCACGAATTCGTTCTTTGCTTTCAAAAGAAAAATTCATTCGGAGTTGATGAAATCCACCGTTGCGGTTCGGATAGAAAACATCCCCGGGAATCACAGAGACACCACGCTTCATGCAGGCCTGAGCAAGTTCCCGGCTATCTAGTGCATAAGGCAGGCTGCACCACACATAAACCCCTCCTTTTGGTGGTTCATATGTAATACCAAGATGTTGCAGGCGATCCAGATAACTGCACATCAAAGCTGCTTTCGCAGCATTTTCACCCCGTATCACTTCAAGCATTTCCCGATATTGCCCGTCTTCCATAAAATTTGCCAGCAGCTTCTGGTTCATCCAGTCCAGAGAAATCATACGAACCGATACCAAATAACTGAAACTTTTAATCAGTTTTTCTGGCGCTACCACAAAAGCAAGGGACATACCTGGTATAAATGTCAAAGAAAAAGAATATATATAAATTACATTTTCATGGGTGTCCATGGACTTCAATGACATCGGCATCGCACCTTCATCAAAGGCAAGCTCCGACGCAGCATCCTCTTCCACAATGGGAATTCTGTGCTTATTCGCCAGTTCCAGCAGTTTTTTTCTACGCGCCGCAGACAGCACACTGCCCGTCGGATCATGAAAGCTGGAGTTCACATAAATCATCTTTGGCTTATGCTGCTCAATCAAAGGCTCCAGATTTTCGCAAATCATTCCCTCATCATCAACAGGTACTGTGACGAACTTACATCCCGCCAACTCAATAGCACGATACACATCCGGCGATACCGGCTCTTCCAGGATTACACGGTCTCCCGGTTTCAGCAAAGCTGTTATCATAAAGTCCAGGGCCTGGTTGGTCTCAGCAAGAATCTGAATCTGACCCGGGTTTGCACGAATGCTTTTTTCCCGCAGAAACGCCTGAATGCATTTTCGCAGATTCAAATCCCCCTGATAAGGTGACAGATAAAACAGTTTCTGCTGCTCGTTCCGCAAAATACTTACAAACGCTGTAGCGACTTTTTCTACATCAAAAACGGCGGGTGGCATTCCTGTAGAAAAAGAAATATGCTCCTCTTCCGTAAAGCGCTGAAAAATATCATCAAAAGTTTTCTCCATATCCTGGTACTCATCTTTGATGGCCTGGTTCCAGTTGACGCCAGTCTTGCGTTTTTTTGAAACTGCATCCGGCACATTTCCGTAGGTAACACGGTAGCCTACTCCATGAACAGATTCCACCATTTCATCATCTTTCAGCAATCCATAGGCCTTGATGACAGTATTTCGATGGACACCGGTACTCTGTGCCAAAACTCGTTCGGACGGCAATACGGTACCATCCGTCAGGTTCCCGCGCAAAATCTGTTCTTTGATTTGATCGGCAATCTGCCAGTAGAAAGGTATTCTGCTGTCCTTATCTACAATGATTCTCAAAGGTTTACTCCTTTTTTCCGTGGAACTGATAATAACACACTTCTAAACGGCCGTTGTACAGCTTTCTTCTACGGTCAGCCGGGCGGCCCATAATCTTCGCTTCAACTTCCTTGTCTGTTGTCACCATAAACAGGGACCATGTTGGGTTTTCTGCAAAGAACTCCTTATATTTCTTGTAAATGCCGGCAATCTGCTTTTCTTCCCCGATACGTTCACCATATGGAGGATTTGTAATAATGATGCCGCTCTTTTCTCTGGCTTCGATTCTGCTCATGTTCATGCGCTTAAATACGATGCAATCATCTACGCCGGCCTCAATGGCATTTTCCGTTGCTGCTTCAATGGCTTTTGGGTCCACATCGAAGGCAAAAATCTGCAAATCTGCATCGTAATTGATTTCGCTAAAGGCCTTCTTTCGTTCTTCTTTCCAGATTTCCGCAGGAATCAGCTCCCAGTCTTCGCTGACAAAGTTTCGGTTCAGTCCCGGCGCAATATTTCTGGCAATCATTGCCGCTTCAATAGGAATAGTACCGGAACCACAACATGGGTCCATCAGCAGACGGCCTTCTCTCCAGAAAGACAGCTGCACCATGGCAGCGGCTAACGTTTCTTTGATTGGAGCTGCCACATCGCAAACACGGTAGCCTCTCTTATGCAAACCTGTGCCGGAAGTATCAATGGTTAATACTACGTTATCTTTTAAAATGGTTGCCTTTACTGTATAGGCTGCCCCAGTTTCTTCAAAATGATCCACGCAGTAGTATTCTTTCATTCTTTCTACGATTGCTTTCTTAACAATACTCTGACAGGTCGGTACGCTACGCAGCTTAGATTTTACAGAGGTGCAGTTTACGGTAAATTTACCGTCGATTGGAATCAGTTCTTCCCAGGCGATGGCTTTTGTCTGCTGGAACAGTTCCTCAAAGGACAGCGCCTTGAATTCACCAAGCTTCAACAGAACTCTGTCTGCGCTTCGAAGCCACAAGTTGCTTCTAACGATGGCTCTTTCGTCTCCCATATATGTAATTTTCGCATCTTCTGATTTCAGAATCTTGTAACCGAGATCCTGAATTTCTCTTTTTACAACTGCTTCTAAACCAAAGGTTGCCGTTGCAATTAATTCCAGTTTCATAGTTCGGGTCTCCTTTTATTTTTTAAAAAAGGGCTGTCCGTCCGGACAGCCCTCTGTGTTTTACAGATAAGGTGCTCTTCTGTTCAGAGCGTTTCCTTCTAAAATATCTAATTCGTTCAGTGCTTTACCTGTACCGATTGCTACGCAGGATGTTGGATCTTCTGCGATATGAACCTCAATACCTGTACGTTCCTGAATTCTCTTGTCGATGCCGTAAAGCAGTGCGCCACCGCCGGTAATAGTAATACCGGAGTTGCTGATGTCAGCGGCTAATTCTGGTGGTGTGCGTTCTAATACGCTGTGTACTGCTTCGCAAATTTCGTGAAGCGGTTCTTCCAGTGCTTCCATGATTTCATCAGCGGAAACCTCTACAGTCTTTGGCAGACCTGTTACTAAGTCTCTACCTCTGCATTCCATAGTCAGCTTTTCTTCTCTTGGGAAAGCAGTACCGATTGTCTTCTTGATTTCTTCACCAGTTCTTTCACCGATGTACAGCTTATGTTCTTTTCTCATGTATCTGATGATCGCATCGTCGAACTTATCGCCTGCCATCTTTACAGATGTGCTTGCAACGATACCACCTAAAGAGATTACCGCGATATCTGTTGTACCGCCGCCGATATCGATAACCATAACACCATCAGGTCTGGAGATGTCGATTCCCGCACCGATTGCTGCTGCAACAGGTTCTTCCATCAGGAAAACATCCTTGCCGCCTGCCTGCTGTGCCGCTTCTCTTACCGCTCTCTTTTCTACTTCTGTTACGCCACTTGGTACGCAAACCATGATTCTAGGCTTAAAGAATCTGCCGCTGCCGCAAGTCTTCTTGATGAAATACTTCAGCATTCTTTCTGTGATGTCATAGTCAGAAACTACGCCGTCACGCAGTGGTCTCACTGCAATGATGTTTGCAGGGGTTCTACCCAGCATCTGTCTTGCTTCTTCACCAACTGCCAGAATTTCGTCATTATCCTTATTGATTGCTACAACAGATGGCTCGTTTAACACGATGCCTTTATTCTTTATATATACTAAAACATTGGCTGTACCTAAGTCGATTCCTACTTCATGTGCCATTTTCCATACTCCTTTTCTATCATTTCTATCTTCAAAAAATAGCTTTCACATTTACTAATCTATTATACACAATTTCCCATAGGTTTTCAATGGCATTCTTCCCAGTCAAAAAAGAAAGGACAGGCTGTATTTTCGTCAGCCTGTCCTTTGATAGGTTCTGTTTAAAAAATTTTAGTTTAACGCATATTTTGCCTTGTATTCTTCGTACAGTCTCTTGAATTCCGGATCTTCCTTCACCTGTCCGTCTGCATATGCATGTGCATCGAACAGACCCTTGGATAATTCGATCATCGCTACACCAATGTTGGAACAGTGGTCAGAAACTCTTTCGTAGTTTGTCAGAATGTCAGACAGAACAAATCCGTGTTCGATAGTGCAGTTACCGTCTTTCAGTCTGTTGATGTGGCTCATCTTGATTGCATCAATCAGGTCATCCACACATTCTTCCAGCGGTTCTACTCTGTAAGCCATTTCCAAATCGTTGTTCTTGAAAGCTTCGATAGAGATGTCCAGAATCTCGTAAATTGCCTTGGATGCAACCGTGATTTCCTTGATGCCCTGAGGAGAAATCTGCAGACCCTTTTCCTTCATTTCCTTACCAGCTTCCATGATATTTACAGCGTGGTCACTGATACGTTCTAAGTCTCCGATAGCATGTAACAGCTTGGAAACCTGCGCACTGTCTTCGTCAGTCAGTTCGTGACCGGACATACGAATCAGGTAGCTTCCCAGTTTATCTTCGTAAATATCAACTTCAGTTTCCAGTTCCTTAACTTTCTTGCCCTTTTCTTCATCGTAATCGAAGAGCAGTTCCATCGCATCGTAGATAGAAATCTTTGTAACATCTGCCATCTTGTATGCCAGATTTGTTAATTCCTGCAGAGCGATAGAAGGAGTCTTCAGTAATCTTTCGTCCAGGAACGCAATCTGCTTTTCTGGTTCTACTTCGTCGTCCTTAATAACTGTGTTTGCAATGGTAACCAGAACCTTGGAGAACGGCAGCAGGATAACAGTTGTAGAAATATTAAAGATACTGTGAATAATCGCAATGTTTACAGGTGTAATCGCTTCCGCCAGGATTGGCAGCTCAATCATGTAGTGGGCTACACAGTACAGTGCTGTGAAGATGATTGTACCAATCAGGTTGAAGGAGATGTGTACTACAGCAACCTTCTTCGCGTTCTTGCTAACGCCGATACTGGAAATCAGAGAAGTTACACAAGTACCAATGTTCTGACCCATGATAATCGGCAGTGCCATACCGTACGTAATGCTACCTGTCAGGGACAGTGCCTGCAGAATACCTACAGATGCAGAGGAACTCTGGATGATTGCGGTCAGCACCATACCTGTCAGAATACCCAGGAATGGGTTTGTAAATGCAGTCAGAATGGATGTGAATTCCGGCATATCTCTCAGCGGCTCTACCGCATCACTCATGAATTCCATACCATACATCAGTACTGCAAAACCAATCAGGATGTAACCAACATCCTTCTTCTTGTTGCTCTTTGCCATCATAGTCATAACAACACCAATCAGCGCTAAGATTGGGGAGAAAGAAGATGGCTTTAATAACTTAATGAATACGTTATCACTTTCAATACCTACCAGAGATAACATCCATGCTGTGATGGTTGTACCGATGTTGGAACCCATAATAACGCCTACGCTGGATGCCAGATCCATGATGCCGGAGTTAACCAGCCCTACCAGCATAACTGTAACCGCAGAGGAACTCTGAATTACCGCTGTAATGCCGGCACCTAATACCAAGCTCTTAATTGGATTAGATGTCATTTTCTTCAGGATTGCTTCCAGCTTACCGCCGGCCAGCTTTTCCAGGCCATCAGACATGGTATTCATCCCGAATAGGAATAACGCTAATCCACCAAATAAATTAATAAATGAAAAAATGTCCATTCGTTTTTCCTTTCGTTTCTTCTTTTGTATAAAATGTTAATTTCATTGACGTATTTGTCCACAATAAATCTATCACAAACCCGCAAAAAAAGCCACTTTTTCTTTGTAAAATCTAAGTGAAATTTTCATAAGTTGTCTTTCTCCCTCATATATTTTTCTTAACATGAGTTGAAGGAGCGGTAAATCATATGAAGGATTACATTGAAGAGAGAGTGCTTGCACTGGCCGATTACATCATCACTACCAATTCTACCGTCAGAGCTGCCGCCAAAAGATTCAAAGTCAGCAAAAGCACCGTACATAAAGATGTAACAGAACGGCTTCAGGAAATCAGCCCTTCTCTTGCAGCAGAGGTCAAAACCGTTCTTGATGTTAACAAAGCAGAGCGGCACATTCGAGGGGGTCTTGCAACGAGAGAAAAATACCATCACGACAAAGAGATTTTATAAATTTTGTACAAAAAGCAGGCATTGCGCTTGCTTTTTTGTAAATTATATAATGAAATTCAAATCAAAATCCTTTATAATGGTCCTATGTAATACCAAAGGAGGACTTATTCCCATGATTTTTTTTAGAAGTGACTATAGCCTTGGTGCCCATCCAAAAGTAATGCAGGCACTGATCGACACGAATTTAGAACATACAGATGGTTATTGTCTGGATCGTTTCAGCGATGAATGTACAGAAATGATCAAAGAATGGATTGGCAAGCCTGACGCTGACATCCATTACTTCGTAGGCGGTACACCATGTAATACGACAACCATCTCCGCTGCGCTGAGACCTTACGAAGGTGTAATTACACCATCCTCCGGTCACATCTACGTACATGAAACAGGTTCCGTAGAATTAAACGGTCATCGTCAGTTCGCGATGCCTACACCAGAAGGCAAACTGCGTCCATCCGATATCGAAACTGCACTGTTACATCACGAAGATGAACACTGCGTAATTCCAAAGGTAGTTTACATCACACATCCAACAGAAAATGGCGGCGTTTATACAAAGGCTGAATTAGAAGCATTAAGCGAATGCTGCAAGAAGCATGACCTGACATTCTACATGGACGGTGCAAGACTGGGTACAGCTTTAACATGGCCTACTAATGACGTGACTATTCAGGAAATCGCTGACTTAGTAGACGGCTTCTACATCGGCGGCACAAAGATTGGCGCATTATTCGGCGAAGCTTTAGTATTAACACATCCTGAAAAGTTTGATCCAAACTTCCGTTACATGATTAAACGTCAGTGTGCACTGCTGGCAAAGGGTCGTCTGATTCCTGTACAGCTGAAGGCACTGTTCGAAGGCGGCGAAGATTCCCTGTACTTCGAACTGGGCAGACGTGAAAACGAACTTGCGCTAAAGCTGGCAAAGGGCGTTGTCGAAGCAGGCTATGAACTGTGGCTACCACACCAGACAAATCAGGTATTCGTAATCATGGACAATGACCAGATTGCAGAATTAGAAAAGGACTTCTTCTTCTACACATGGTGTCCATACGACGAAACACGTTCCGTAATCCGTCTGGTTACAAGCTGGGGCTCCACTGAAGAAGATGTGGATGCAATTTTAGCTGCAATTCAGAAGTAATCATATATAGAAGCAAGATAAAAGGACCGATTCACCTAAGGTGATTCGGTCCTTCTTTCTTTGTCATTCTTGTATTTAATCGTTGCGGAAAGCAGAAGAGTTCTTATACTTTTTCATAATTTTTTCGACTCTTTCATTTCTACCCAATTCAGCTTCATAAACGCTCTGCTCGTATGGAGTCAGGCTATCCAGATCTTTGATATGCTTATGCACCGGTTTCGGCATAAACGGCAGGTAAATTAGCGGAGATACTACAAAGATGTCTCCCAGAATCCAACCTCCGATAGCCAGAACCCACTGCCAGGTTTCTGTGAAAACATTAAGGCCGCCAAACGCAATGGCCAGGAATCCCAACAGGAAAACCACCGTAGTCAGGTAAAGACTTTCGACCTTTTTGATGCCTTTGGAAAGTTCTTCGTCATACCAGGTCTTTGGAATGGATTTAAAAATATATTTCGCACCATGGAACTGTGTATTTGCCAGGAAGATGCAAGTCTTAAAGTCCTTGAAAGACACGCTTTCCTTTGGAACTACAGTCGGTCCAAGTTCTTCTGGTTTGTAGTCGTAGAAAATCTGTCCACGAATCAATGTCCCGTCACCCATAACGGACATCTTCACCTCTTCACTGCGGACAAAAGATGCAACCATCTGCTGACCTGGCATCAACATGAACGTCTCTGCCCCTACCGTTACAGTTGCATACCCGTCTCTGCAATAGAAGGTCACGTCAAAGCGTTCCTTTTCATCATCTTTTTCAAATTCCAATTCTCTGCTTTCAGCAGTCAGTTCCACAACATCCAGATAACCTTTGTTGCCTTTTGCTGTCATCAGGTTGTAATCGGTAATCTTACCAAAACTCTTTGTATGAAAACCTCCGTCAAAGCGGTCCTGTTCCAACTCGCCCAGTCTTGTCACGCGGACATCCTGATGCGCCAATACTACGTCTCCTTTCAGAACCATGAGCACGCGGTCATAGTCTGGCAGCTTGGAGAATGTGGTTTCTTCCAAGTCACAAGTCGCAGTAGAGAGTCTCCAGATGAAGTTTCTCTTCAGATAGTCTGCTTCCTGCGGGAAAATAGCCAACTGGGTCGTTGTACCACCAGTCCATCTTGATGGGGAAAAATCTTCAGATTTATAAATTTTGATATCCATAATATTTCATCCTTTTTCGTTAAGATACTACTAATTATAGCTTCCCTTCCTTGATTCGACAAGCTTTTTATAGTATCATGATTTTGTATTTACATTTTTGAGAAAGATTGGAGAAAGCCTATGAATAGAGCTGACGGTTATAGAATTGAAAGTAACGATTTTATCTACCAGGCAATCCCTCACGTCATGGATCTTCGCTATGACGCTAGCAACTATATGGATCTGGAAATCGATATTGATTCACTGCAAAGTTATATCAATGGTTGGAGAAAGAAAGGCGTAGGTATATCCTACATGGCAGTTATCATAGCTGCGTACATCCGTACGGCTGCCAAATATCCGTATCTGAACCGTTTCGTCATGAACAAAAAAATTTATGCCAGAAATCATTTCTGTATTTCTTTCGTGACACTAAAAGCCGGAGAAATGGAAGAAACAGCAGTAAAACTGTACTTCAACATGGATGAGGACATCTTTGAGATCAATCAGAAAATCAACGATGCTATCGAGTTCAATCGCAAGGAAGAGACAAGAAATTCTATGGACAAGCTGCTGAAAGCAGTATTCCGTACACCAGGTCTGGTTCGCGGCATTGTAAACCTGTTAAAGTTTGTGGACAAGCATTTCACATTGCCATTTGCGCTGATTGATGCGATTCCATTCCATACTTCTTTCTTTATCACAAACCTGGCATCTATCAGACTGAATTCTATTTATCATCATATTTACGAATTCGGTACAACCAGTGTGTTCCTGTCTATGGGCCAGACCACAAAGAAAGTAGTAAAGAACGGCGACGGTTTTACAGAAAAGAAAGTCATGCCGATGAAAATCGTAACAGACGAACGTATTGCCAGCGGCAACTACTACGGTAAATGCTTCCGCGAATTCCTAAGATACATGGCAAATCCAGAGCTGCTGGAACAGAAAGCTGAAGTGGTCAACAGAGACCCTGATATCATTAAGAAGAATCCGAAATTCTTTGTAAGATAACTGGAAAAGATTACATATATGAGGTGAATATTATGGATAGAAAAGAATTAGCATTACAGTTACATCACTCTAAATTCAACTGTGCCCAGTCTGTAGCCTGTGCATTTGCCAACGTGATGGGTTATGACCCACAGACTGTATTCAAGATGAGTGAAGCTTTCGGCTTCGGCATGGGTAACATGGGTACTTGCGGCGCGGTTTCCGGCATGGCTATGGTAATCGGCATGATGAAGTCTGACGGCAATTTAGACGATCCAAAGACAAAGAAAAAATGCTACAGCCTGATGAAGGAAGCCATCGAAAAATTCGAACAGAAGAACAAGTCCATCATCTGCAAGGAAATCAAAGGCGTAGAAACAGGCGAAGTATTAAGAAGCTGCGACGGCTGCATCGAAGATGCCGTTGCAATCTTAGATGAATTACTGCTGGATATCAAATAGTTAAAGGACGGAATTTCCTTATGAAAAAGATTTTAGTCATCGGCTCTACTGTAGCTGACATCATTATTAACGTAGATTATCTGCCAACGACAGCACAGGATGTGCACCTGCACTCCCAGTCCATGTCCCTTGGCGGCTGTGCTCATAACGTATCCGATATGATTAGACACTTCGGTGCGCCATACATTCTATATTCCCCAGTAGGAACTGGACTTTATGGTGATTTTGTTCGAGGCGAGCTGGCAAAGAAAGGCATTGAATCTCCGGTTCCGACACCGGACCAGGCAAACGGTTGCTGTTACTGCTTTGTAGAAGACACCGGCGAACGCACCTTTATCGTAGACCATGGCGCTGAATATCTTTTCTACAAAGAATGGTTCGATGCGCTGAACGTGGATGATCTGAGCTGTGTTTACATCTGCGGGCTGGAAATTGAAGAAAAAACAGGAGATACTGTTGTGAATTTCCTGGAAGAAGCAGGACTGCCAATCTTCTTCGCACCAGGACCAAGAATCCACATGATTGGTGACGATCTGATGCAGCGCATCTTCGCATTGAAACCGGTTATCCATCTGAACGAAGACGAAGTCTGCAGATATACAGGTGTAGACGACATTGGCGGTGCGGCAGCAGCATTATACGAAAAAACAGGTAACACTCTTGTTGTAACCAACGGTGGCAATGGAGCATACTATTATGATGCTGACGGATTACACCATGTGGCAGGTGTTAACTGCGAACAGGTAGTAGATACCATTGGCGCAGGAGACAGTCACTGTGGTGCAACTATCGCAGGGCTTTCTATGGGTCTATCTATGAAAGAAGCCATTGCAAAGGCCAACATTGCGGCATGCGCTGTTGTTGGAACAAAGGGCGCTCTCCTCAGCGACGAAGACTTTGCAAAATTAGGATTATAAGTATAAAAAAAGAGAATCCCTCGGGATTCTCTTTTTGATTGCTTTGATTTTGTGATCTAATTTAAGCCGTCTCTGATTGTTCTCAGGGAACGAATCAGTCTGTTGATGGCGTTAATTCTTCTTACTACAGTATACGCATTTTCTTCTCTGTACAGCAGAATTCTGTTCAATGTATCCAGTAGGTCCTGACACAGGTCGTCCACCTTCTTCAGGAAATCGTCCTTCTTCATGGTTACGATACCTGCAGGCAGCTGATCAATATCGTAGTGATATTCCATACCAAACAGTTCCAGAACTGTCTGGGACAGTTTCAGCTTATATTCATTGAGGAACATTTCGAACAGGAAGTCCTTTTCTGCAGCTTCTGTTTTGATTGCTTCTACTGCAGCGTTAACAGCTGCGAACTTCTCATCCAGTTCCTTGTATTCCATATTCATAGCCTTCCAGTAGAAGTCCAGCTGTCTTAAAGCGCCGGAAATGGCGTCCTTTAATTTCTTTTCTGTGGATTCTTCCAGAATTTCTTCTGCATGTCTCTTACTGTCTGCCAGCACAGTTTCCTTCAATGCATCGATACCCTGACCGAATTTTGCGCTGACTGGGAACAGCTTTACGTCCTTTGTTTCCATCAGGTGGCAAAGGATTTTTTCGCAGTAGTCCATGTAAGCCTTCAAGTCATCTTCACCAACAGTATCTACTTTGTTTACAGCAAAGTAGAACTTGCCGGCAAACTCCTTGGTGCCCTGCAGGAAGTCGATTTCGATCTGGTTAATCGGGCTGTCTACAGACAGCAGGAAGATTACTGCATCGGATTCCTTCATGTAAAGGTAAGCTGTTTCTGTGTTGTTCTGGTGGAAGGAACCTACACCCGGTGTATCAACAAATACCAGACCATCCTTCAGGAAAGGAGCTTCACAGTGAAGTACTACTTCTTCTACGCCTCTTTCATTGTTGGCGTTTTCCTGTTCACTGATGAATTCAGACAGTTCATCGAACTCGATGTTCTGAATGACACCATTCATGAAGCGTACTTCTGCTGCCTTTGGTCCGTAAACAACCTTGGTTACTGCAGAAGTGATTGGAACGATACCAACCGGCATGATTGTATCTTCTAAAATTGCGTTGGACAGAGAACTCTTACCACGCTTAAACTGTCCGATGATGGAAACGGACATCTGTCTGTTTTCTAATTTCTCGATGAGATGCTTCACCTGAGACGCATGGCCCTTGCAGGCTTCGTCTGCTGCCAACAACTCGTATGTTCTTTTTGCTTTTTCTAAAATTGTATTATTCATGGTTTTTACTCCTAATGTTCATAGTTCATTATATTGTACCATAGGCAGACGGCATAGAACCAGCATTTTTCACATATTCTATAATATTTGTGTGAGAAAGGCGGCAAACTATGACTTTAGGCAATATAAAACGAAACATTCTGGCTTTGACCTTTGCTAATCTATGTATCGGCCTGGTAGAATTTTTCTTCAGTCTCTATCTGTCCCGCGTACTTGGTGCCGAAGGGCTGGGCATGCTGCATCTGGTAACGCCCATTAACTGCCTCTTCCTGTCCTTCATGACGGAGGGTCTTGTCACGACAACATCAAAGATTTCCGTTGCTCACTATGGCCGTGGTCAGCTGGATTTGATGGACCATAGTATCAAAGTTTTTACAGCCTTTAGTTTTGCGTGGGCAATGGTGCTGGTTTCTGTCGTTTTCTTGACGGCGCATCCTTTAGCTGTGTATTTTTTAGGAGAGCCTGCTTTATATTATCCGATTCTATCCACCTGCCCGCTGATGCTTTTGATGTCGGTCTCGAATATCCTCAAAGGCCATTTCCTGGGGTTGGCACGAATCAAAGTGCCTGCAGTTATTAACGTAACGGAAAAGCTATTGCGGTTTCCCATCCTGTATCTGCTCATCCGCTTTTGTCTAAACCGGATTTCGGTGCCACCCGTAACTTTCGTATATCTCTGCTATGGTATCGGTGAGATACATAGCGTTTTCTGGTTAATTGTCTATTACCGATGGGATAGACTGAGGCTGACCCGCGGGGCAGCTTCTTTGCAACGCGGCAGAATCCAAAGTGACGAAATCATCCGAATGCTAAAGCCTCTGATTATGGGGGCTGCACCTATCTGTTCTACCCAGTGCCTGCTGGAATTATCTGGTGCATTTGCTTCCGTAGCGGTGAAGTCCCGCCTTTGTGCTGCAGGATTTAGTTCTGGGGAAGCGTTAGGCCTCTTTGGAAAATATCGTGGCATGGTATTCCCATTGATGGCTTATCCTATGATTCTAATCGGCTCCATCTGCAGCATTATCGTTCCACAAGTGTCTACCTTGTTGGAGAATGGAAAGTCTGATGCTGCAGCAAGACTGATGCGGCGATGTCTACTGGCAGCATTTTTCGTTGGCCTGGCGACGGCTGTTGTATTTTTTCTCACTGCTGATGAGATGGGCAATTTGTTCTATAAGCGGGATGACTTGGGAATGATGATTCGCCTTTCTGGTTTTTGTGCACCAGTGCTGGATGTCGCAGCAGTTTCTACCAGCCTGCTGATTGCCACCGGCCGGGAGGGACAGTCTTTTCGCAATGCCCTTTTGCAGCAATTGCTGCTTTTGATTTCGATTATTCTGCTGGTAGGTATACCAATGCTCAATATTTACGGGTACATTCTTTCTTTTGCTTCGTCCAATATGGTTTTGGTCATTTTAAATTTATATTTTTTAAAAGAACATCTTTTTGACCATAAATCTTCATCTTTTCTTCACAAAAGAGGCGTATACTAGGATCATCAAAAGGTGATAGGGATACACTTTTTGAGCGTTCTTTCTTAATTAATACTAAATATTGCAAACAAAAGCCCCAGTCCTACCAGGCTGGGGCTTTTGTTTTTTGAACATATGCAGCACACAGGCAAGTGCGAAAAACTTACTTGCACAGTTTTCCATATTTAGTATAATGAGAGTAGTAATTGTGTAGGAGGATTTTATGACAGAGAAACATTATGATTGTCCATGCCTGGATACCTGTCCGCTGAATCGTGCTATGATGCTCATTGGCGGTAAATGGAAGATGCAGATTATCTGTTCCCTGAACAACCAGGGTCCGACAAGATATAACCAGTTAAAACGTAAGATGGATGGCGTGTCCAATACAGTGCTGGCAAAGGCGCTGAAAGAACTGGAGGAGTCCGGCCTGGTTATCCGCCACGAATATCTGGAAGTTCCGGTTCGTGTAGAATATGAGATTACTGAAGCCTGCAAGTCACTGATTCCAATTCTGGAAGATCTCAGCGACTGGTATGAGGATTTTGCAGCGAAGTTATAGAATTTGATAAGTTGGATATGAAAAGAACCCCGATCTGTAAGTGTACAGTCCGGGGTTTTTATTATCTTATGAAATTTGTAAAAATGTGTTCTTCTTTCTCTGGGAGACCATAGGCTTCTTTGCCCAAAGCAATGGCTTTCATAAGGAAGCTCATGTTTCTTGCCAGCACGCGCATGGTCTGCATGCCCTCTCCATCATCCTCTGCTTCTCCCGGCGCACCGCCGTGAACGCTGTTCCAGTACTGGCTGGATGCGATTGGCATACTGGAAATGCTGAAGTATTTATTCAATTGATCCATAGTTGCGCTAAGGCCGCCACGACGGGCGATTACAATGGACGCTCCAACTTTCATGGTCGTATCAAAGGATTTGGAATAAAACAGTCTGTCTAAGAAGGAAGACAAAGTACCGTTGGCAGATGCGTAATATACCGGACTGCCGACTACCATACCTTCGCATTCTTCCAGCAGCTTTGCAGCTTCATTGACCACATCGTCAAAGACACACTGGCCTAATTCAGCACATCTTCCGCAGGCAACACAACCTCTGATAGCCTGATTCCCAACCTGTAAAGTTACTGTTTCTATGCCCTCTTCATGAAAAACTTTTTCCATCTCAGCTAAAGACGCCGCGGTATTTCCCGCTGTCTTCGGACTTCCGTTAATCAGTAAAACCTTCATGATTCTCCTCCACACTTATCGCTTTTCAAAATAATCCATTCCACTGGTTTTATGGATTTCCCCGTCGCGGTCTACAAAGATTGCTTCTACATTGTCTGCACCTTCAATCAGCTCCATGCCGTCTTCTACGCCATAGATCAGACAGGTTGTAGACAGAGCGTCACAAACGCCGGAATAGCCTTTTGGAGCTACCAAAGTTACGCTGACAACATCGCTGTCAACCGGATAACCGGTTTCCACGTCCAGGATGTGGTGATATGTTTTACCATCCTGTTCGAAACAGCGCTCGTACACGCCGGAAGTTACTACCGTTGCATCGCTAACGGTTACCGCACCAAGAATGTCGCCAGATTCGGAGTTGGGGTCTTTGATACCGATTTTGAACGGATCTTTTCCATTAGATCCAATGGCTACGATGTTACCGCCGAAGTTGACAATGGCGCTGGTTACACCCAGGGACTCCAGATGTCCTGCCGCACGGTCCGCGATAAAGCCTTTGCCAATGCCGCCCAGGTTGATCTTGCCCTTAGGGTTTGTCATGGAGACTTTGTTACCGGAGATTTGGATCTGCTGGTAATCTACCGCCGTAAGAGCTTCTGCAACAGCATCCTGAGACGGTACTGCAGGATTGTCCCCATGGAAGTCCCAAAGATCTGTTACCTGGCCAAGCGTGATGTCGAACTTGCCGTCAGACAAGTCGCCATAGTCCATGCCCATTTTCAGCAATTCTATTGTAACGTCGGAGCACTCTACTGCCCTACCACCAGCCTCGTTAATCTTATACACATCAGAAGTTTCCATCGTCGCACTGATAGTTGCTTCCAAATCCGCGCACAGATTGAAAGCTGCATCGATAGCCGCGTTGGCATTCTCCTCGCTCATGTCCTCCATGTCATAGATGGTAATATCACAAATCGTATCCATGTAATAACTGGTTTTCGTGATTTTTTCTACACCCCCGCACCCGGTCTGTGTTATAATTAAAGTTGCGGTAAATACTAAAACCGCCAAAAGACGTGAAATTTTTTTCATATACATATACCTTTCATTTTAAGGAGTTTTTATGTTCAAGTTTATCAAAAAAGCCGACATCGTGCTCTTTTTCGTACTATTGGCTTTCGGCATTGCCCTTTCAGCATTGTCCCTCTTCACCGGCACTTCCGGTCAAAAGGTCCAAATCGAAGTAAATGGCGAGCCTTATGCCGTATACAGCCTGGCGGAAAACCAGACCATTGAAATCATCGAGCACGGTCACACCAATAAGATTACCATAAAAGACGGCACTGTGCAAATGGCATATTCTGATTGCAAGAATCAGATCTGCGTCAACGACGGTCAGATCAGCAAGACCAACCAGAGCATCGTCTGTCTCCCAAATAAAGTTATGGTGGAAATCACCGGCGGAGAGGAGGAATTCGATGCCATCTCAAACTAATCGCAGCAGCCACAACCGTAGCGCACAGAAGACCAGACTGCTGGCCATCGGCGCCATGTTCGCCTGCCTGGCACTGATCTTCTCTTACATCGAAGCTATCATTCCGTTTAACGTAGGCATCCCCGGCGTCAAGTTGGGCATTGCCAACCTGGTAGTCATCATCGCCCTCTATAACATGGGGCCAAGATATGCCTTCACCATCAACTGCATCCGAATCCTGGTTGCAGGTCTGCTGTTCAACGGTGCCTTTGGGGCTATCTATTCCCTGGCCGGCGGCGTGCTCAGTTTCCTGGTGATGTGGGTACTGAAAAAAACAAACCTTTTCAGCATGGTCGGCGTCAGCATGGCCGGCGGTGTTGCCCACAACATGGGTCAGCTCCTGGTTGCCTCTGCCATCGTTAGCAACCTGAAGATGTTCCTCTACTTCCCTGTCCTGATGTTTTCGGGTCTGGCCAGCGGCATCATGATTGGCGTGGTAGCTTGCGTCATCAACACCCGCGTACCAAAACAATTATTTCGTTAAGGGGTAAAAATATGAAAAAACAGTTAACAGAGCTCCGTCAGGTTATGACAGAACGCAATATCGACGCCTGCCTCATTCCGACGACGGACTTTCACAATAGCGAATATGTAAATGATTACTTCAAAAGCCGGGAATTCATTTCCGGCTTTACCGGTTCTGCCGGCATACTGGTAGTTACATCAAAGGAAGCAAAGCTTTGGACTGACGGCAGATATTTCCTTCAGGCTGCAGCAGAGCTAAACGGCACAGGTATCGATCTGATGAAAATGGGCCACCCAGATGTTCCAACCATACAGGAATATTTAGAATCGTCATTAAGCGATGCATCCACTTTAGCTTTTGATGGCCGTGTAGTAGACAATGCGACCGGCAGTCAATATGCTGAAAAGTTCAACGCGATCTACGATGCGGACCTTCCGGGAGAAATCTGGTCAGACCGGCCAGAGATTGCACCATCAAAGATTTATGCCTTGAGCGATGACGTAACCGGCGAATCTGCTGAATCAAAACTAAATCGTGTCCGCCAGTTTATGGCTGAGAAACATGCAGACTATCATTTGATCAGCCAGCTGGAAGACATCGCATGGCTTTATAACCTTCGCGGCGATGATATCCCACATACGCCGGTCTTCTTTGCCTTTGCACTGATTACGGCTGACGAAGACAGGCTCTACGTGCTGGACAAATCTTACGAAGGCGGCCTTCCTTACCTGCAGATTTTTGAAGATTTATCAAAACTGCCAGCCGGCACTATGCTGCTGAACAAAGAAGCTGCCAGCTATGCTCTCTGTAAAGCAATTCCTGAAGATATACAAATCATCGACCATGAAAACCCATGCACTTTAATGAAGGCCCTGAAGAATCAGACCGAAATAGAGGCAACAAAAAACGCCCATCTGAAAGACGGGGCAGCTATGGTAGAATTTTTATATTGGCTGAAAAATCATCCTGATAAAAGTAAGCTGACAGAAATAAAGGCAGCGGACTATCTGTCTTCCTGCAGAGCAAAACAGGAAGGGTTTAATGACCTCAGCTTTGCGACTATTTCCGGTTACGCCGGAAACGGAGCAATTGTTCACTATGATCCAACACCGGAAACCGACAAGAACCTCCAGCCGGAAGGATTCCTTTTGGTAGACTCTGGCGGACAGTACACAGACGGTACGACAGATATTACCAGAACCATTGCGCTGGGACCTTTGACAGGGGAAATGAAACAGCACTATACTGCGGTCCTGAAGGGTCACATTGCCCTGGCACGAGCAAAGTTCGCACCAGGTACCACAGGGGCACAACTGGATCCTCTGGCAAGAAAGCCACTACAGGAGATTGGTCTGGACTATAACCATGGCACAGGCCACGGCGTAGGACATCTGCTCAGTGTCCACGAAGGACCACAGACCATCAGTCCGAGAGGTACTAAATTTACCATCGAGCCGGGTATGATTTCCAGCAACGAGCCAGGTGTCTATATCGAAGGCAGTCATGGCATCAGACTGGAAAACGAAATTCTCTGTGTGGAAAGTGCAAAGGACCAGTTGGAGTTCGAAACCATCACCTTCTGTCCTTTTGACAGAGAAGCTATCCTGACAGCCCAGCTGACGGAGGATGAGCTCAACTGGATCAACGATTATCACGAAGAAGTGTATCAGAAAATCGCACCTCTTATCACAGAAGAGACACGCAACTGGCTATATAAAGAAACAAGAAAACTCCCTTAACTGCTAAGGGAGTTTTTGATTACTAATATACACCGATTACTTTCAGTGCCAGCAGGAACAGCACAAACAGGATGCAGTATCTTGCCAGCTTTGCACCGTTTTTCAATGCCAGTCCGGCACCAATATAACCGCCCAGCATATTGCATATCGCCATCAGAATCCCCAGGGGAATCAGAACCTGCCCGTTCAGCAGGAAGATAGTCAGCGATGTAATATTGGTTGTGATGTTAATGATTTTCGCCTGGGCATTGGCAGTTTTCACATCCATGTGGGCAAAAACTGTGAAGGCAATAATCAGGAACGTGCCGGTTCCCGGACCATAAAATCCATCATATACACCGATGATTAACGCAGCAATAGATGCTGTGATATAGGTTCTTTTATTCAGCACCACCTCATCGGTTCCGCGATCGTGGAACAGCTTTTTGTTGAGCACCAGAAACGCAGAGGCAGGCAGTATAACAATCAGCACCCAGCGCATGACATCTTCCGAAATGCGCATTGACAAATTCGCGCCAACAGAAGAACCAATGGCAGCTGCAACAATTGCCGGTGCGGCCAGCTTTATGCTAATCAGTTTTTCTTTGAAAAACCGCATTGTTACCAGTGCCGTTCCAAAAGTAGCAGACATTTTGTTATTTGCAATTGCCGTATGTGGCGGCAATCCTGCAATCATGTACGCTGGCAGGGAAATCAGGCCTCCACCGCCGCCAATCGCGTCTACCACTCCCGCCAGAAACACCAGCGGACACAAAATCAAAAGCATTTCTAAGGTTATTTCCATAGTTTAAAACCTTCCTATCGTATTCTCACGATTAGACAGTTTACCACAAAAGGAGACGAAAAACCACCCTCAATCCAATGTTGAAAGGTGGTTTTCTTCATATTCCATACTATTCTCTACTATCTTTATTATCTTTCGGGAATGTTGCACAAATAATGGTTCCTCTCCCAGGTTCACTTTCCATTTGCAGTTTCCCATGGTGATACTGCACGGCATGTTTTACAATCGACAATCCCAGTCCCGTTCCTCCGGACTGTTTGGAATGACTCTTATCTACACGATAGAATCGTTCAAAGACTTTATCCTGATGTTCCGGCGCAATACCCAGACCACTGTCTTGTACGCACAGTCCAATCTCTTCCAAATGATTCTCTACTGAAATCTTTACGAAGCCACCCTGTACGTTATACTTGATAGCATTATCGCATAGATTATAGATAATCTCATATAGCAGTCTGTAGACCCCTGTCATCTCTCCTTCATCACCCGTTACTTCCAATGTAATGGCTTTATTTCTCGCTACATCTGCAAGAGTTTCAGCTACTTCCAGTGAGATTTCTTTGAGAGAAACCTTTTCCCGCGGCATTTCTGCCCCTTCGTCCAGCTCTGACAAGCCAATAATATCTTCAATTAACGTTACCAGTCGGGAAGCTTCCGTACGAATGCGTCCAACAAATCGAGGGATGTCTTCCTCTTTAACAATACCATTTTCCATCAGTTCTGCAGAACCGATGATGGATTGCAATGGCGTCTTTAATTCATGAGTCACATTAGCGGTAAATTCCCGACGGTGACTTTCCGCATGAACCTGCTCTGTAATATCAAAGGCGAGGATTGCAACACCGCGCGGCTTTCCTCCCGAGTCGATGCGACTCAAATCAAACTGATACTCTCTTCCATTGATCTTCTCTCGAAATTCCGCAGCCCCTTCTGTTTCTGCTTTTTCAATCGCAGTACAAACGCTTTGTTTCCGGTTTACAATCAGAAAGTTCTCTCCGGCACGCTCTTTGTCCACATCAAACAGCATTCTTGCAGCAGGATTCATGCTGAGAATACGTCCTGCATTATCCAGTAGAACCAACCCTTCTTTCATATTATCTGTAATCTGATCAAATTCGGCCTGCTTGTGTTTTAGCGCTCGAACCTGGTTTCGGATTTCCTGATGCTGAGTGTGGATTCGGTAAAGCAACGGAGAGAGCTCCTCATATACTTTATTTTCCAAAGGTTTTTCCAAATCCAGTTTATTAAGTGGTTCTACGACCTTTTTTGCCATGCCGTGTGCGATCCATGCCGAAAAAGCACTGGCAATCAGTAGTACCGCAACCATAGGCTGTATCATCCCTAACGCCAATACAAAAGCCGTAGCACGACTAACAGAAATACGTAGCACACTGCCATCTGCAAGTCGGGTTGCCTCATAAACCGTCTGCTCCGTCAAAGTTGAAGACTGACGACTGCTGCTTCCGGTTCCGGTTGCAAAGGCTTCTTTGATTTCTTCTCTTTCGCCATGGTTTTCCATCGTTGCAGCATCTGCATGATTGTCAAAAACAACAGTACCCTCAGGGTCTACCCATGTCAGTCGATACCGACTGGATTCCAATTC
>JAZUBY010000012.1:0-9392 GCA_045638885.1 Emergencia sp.
CTACTAAAGCTTTTTCATTTCGGGAATCCACATTTGTCATGGACTGGATGGAAACAGGATTGCCTCCGCCGATGACCACGTTCCCGCATCTTACACTTTTTCTCATGTGAATAACCTCACGATATCATTCCAAGTTGCAAAAATCATCAGGGAGAAAAGAAGCAGCATGCCAATCATGTGAATGCGGCCTTCTAAATCGTCCGAAATCATTTTGCCTGTAATTTTACGAATAAATACAAATAGAATTCTTCCCCCATCCAGTGCAGGCAATGGCAACAGATTGATAATTGCCAGGTTAATACTCATCATGGCAATTAAAGATACAAAATAGTACCATCCGTAGCTGGTAGTGTCACCGACCATAGACACAATGCCTACAGGGCCTGCAATATCGGATGCCGGCACATCGCCGCTAATCAGCATAGCCAGAGACTGGAACATAATCAGGGTCATGTTCCATGTGGATTTTATCCCATTTCCCAGTGCTGTTGCCGGATTGTGGGTTACCTTAGAGGTAATGCCGATGATGTATCGGCCGTCCTCCTCCTGCTTTGGCGTAATCTGAATGGTCTTTTCCTGTCCGTCACGGTCAACAGTCACGAATACTTCTTTCGGACTTTCATCAATCGCTGCGCCTACATCGCTCCAGTCATCAATTTCTGTGTCATTGATATTGATAATACTATCTCCCGCCAGAATACCCGCCTCATAGGCCGGACTGTTTTTTTCTACCTGCTCAATCGTTGTAGTTGGATTTCCGATAACCCCTGCGATAATCGTCAGTGCCAGAATCGCAATGAGTACATTCATGGCAGCCCCCGCTGCCAGAACAGAAATTTTTGCCCAGCCTGGCTTATTATTGAAAGAACGGGGATTCTCAGATTCCTCATTTTCTCCTTCCATAGCACAGTAGCCGCCGATAGGAATCAGTCGGATAGAATAAAGTGTTTCTCCTCTCTCCTTCTGAAACAATGCCGGCCCCATACCGAAAGCAAATTCATTGACTTTCACACCCACAGCCTTTGCCACCAGAAAATGACCCAGCTCGTGGGGAAAAATCAACAGCACAAACAGTATGATCGCATAAATTGCTGTCATCTCTTAACCTCTAACCTCTTTACGTGTATTTTCATCGACTGCAATGATATCTTCCAACGTTAAATGATATGTTGGATTATGCTTATCAAGAATATCTTCCAGGCGATTTTGGATGTCGATGAATCGAATCTGTTCTTTTAAGAACATGTCTACTAAAACTTCATTGGCTGCATTGAGCACCACAGGATAGCTGCCGCCAGCTCTGGATGCGTCGTAAGCCATCTTGATACATTTGAACACTTCCGGATTTGGTTCTTCAAAAGTCAGGTTGGCACCTTCTTTGAAGAAGTCCAGGGACGGTCCCTGGTAAGGAATTCTTTCCGGATATCCAAGGGCAATGCTGATTGGAATTCTCATGTCAGGAAGGCCCAGCTGTGCAATGACAGAGGTATCCATAAATTCCACGGCAGAGTGAACAATGCTCTGCGGATGAACCAGAATCTGAATCTGGTCCAAATCCACATCAAAGAGCCATTTTGCCTCAATGACTTCCAGACCTTTGTTCATCATAGATGCGGAGTCGATGGTAATCTTCTGCCCCATCGTCCACTTCGGATGTTTCAGTGCCTGTGCCAGTGTTACCTTTTCCAGCTGCTCCAAACTCCATCCGCGGAAAGGCCCGCCAGATGCGGTGAGCAGAATCTTCTTGATTTCTTTGTCTTCATTTCCCTGCAGACACTGGAAAATAGCACTGTGCTCACTGTCCACCGGAAGCATTTTCACACCGGTTTCTTTCACAGCATCCATCACCAGTTCGCCACCGGCAACCAAAGTTTCCTTATTTGCCAGGGCAATGTCTTTGCCGGCTTTGATCGCGTGATAAGTTGGAACCAGACCACGCATACCCATGAGTGAGTTTAACACCATGTCACAGTCAGAAGTTGCAGCTGCTACCAGTCCCTCTTCACCACAGAAAACCTCCACTTCAGGATGTCTTTCAGTCAGGATTTTTGCATCTTCAGCAGACTCAATGACTGCAATTTTCGGCTGGAATTCTTTGATTTGCTCTGACAAAAGCTCCAGGTTTCTGCCACATGCCAAAGCTGTTACTTCAAACTTCTCTTGATTTGCTCTTATTACGTCTAAAGCCTGGGTACCGATGGATCCGGTGCTTCCCAGAATTGAAACTTTTCTCATGTCAGTCTCCTACTGTAAAACTAATACAATATAGTAATATACCACTGGTGCGGTAAATAATACGCTGTCGAAACGGTCCATAATGCCGCCGTGTCCAGGAATCAGAGTACCATAATCTTTGATGCCCATCTTTCTCTTATATGCGCTGGCAGTCAGGTCACCGCACTGGGACAGGATTGCACCAATGGCACCAATCAGCAGACAGTGCATCCAGATTCTAGGCATTACCAGATATCCGAAAAGACCGCAGCAGATGATGCTGCCCAGGGTACCGCCAATGGCACCTTCCCAAGTCTTCTTTGGGCTCAGGATTGGACAAAGCTTATGTCTGCCGTGACGGCCAAATAAGTAACCGCTGAAATAAGCGAAGATGTCTGTTGCAAAAGCAGATAACAGCACCAGCCATACCAGTTTCGCATATTCCTGCGTCTGATCAACCAGTGTTACATGGTAAGAAAGGAATACAACATAGAAAATTCCCAGCATGGTTGCCATGGCATCTTCCACTTTACGTTCCTCAATTTTAAAAATATAGATGGAGCTGGCTACCACACTCGCCGCCAGCCATGCTAAAAGAAATTCTGGTTGCTGTGGGAAAAAACCGTTAATCAGATACAGCACTGCTGTTGCGCCGTACGCAACGGTCAGAGACGGCTTAATATCCATTGCTTCAAAGCCGCGGAACAGTTCTTTTACACCCATCAGCGCAATCAGAATGCACATAGCCGTCAGCCAATATCCTCCTAAAAATACAAAGGCCAGCAGAGGAGCCATGCACAGCCCGGAAATTACTCTCGTTTTCATCTTATTTTCTTCCTCCAAATCTACGTTCTCTATTTTGATAAGCTTCAATCATACGCTCATACTCAGCCGGTGTAAAATCCGGCCACAGCACATCCGTGAAGCCAAATTCGCTGTAAGCACTCTGCCATAGCATGAAATTAGAAAGACGTTCTTCTCCACTGGTTCTGATAATCAGATCCGGATCCGGAATATCTCCATTTTCTGCACCTGTATACAGGTAACGGGAAATCAATTCTTCCGTGATTTCCATTTCAGGGTCAATGACGCCCGCCTTCTTATCCTGCTCAATCAGGTTTACAGCTCTAACGATTTCTGCTCTGCTTCCATAATTCAGTGCTATATTAAACTGTAGACCCGTGTTATCTTTTGTGGTCTCCAGAGATTTTTCAAGACTTTCTACTGCCGGCTTCGGAACCTGTGTATAATCGCCAAGTATTCTGACTTTGACGTTATTCTGATGCAGTTCAGCCAGCTCACTATTTACATATTTTACGACCAGTTTAAAAATGCCACCCACTTCTTCTGCAGATCGTTTCCAGTTTTCAGTGGAAAATGCATATACGGTCAGGTGTTTTACACCCAGCTGGGAAGAGGCTTTCACGATTTCTTTCATTGCCTGCATCCCTGCATTATGGCCTGCCACTCTCGGCACACCTTTTGCTTTGGCCCATCTGCCGTTGCCGTCCATAATAATCGCAATGTGGGCCGGAATCTTTTCTCTATCAAGCATAATGTCTACCTATATATCTACATGTCAAAAATATCTATATCAAAAAACATCAAAAATATTGAAGATGTTTAAACTTAAGGCAAGGCTATCCCAAACGGGATAGCCTTTGTCTTTTGTTCTTATGGTTATCCTTATACTTCCAGGATTTCTTTATCTTTTGCAGCGATGATATCGTCGATATCCTTTACAGCCTTATCTGTAGTCTTCTGAACCTTGTCCAGTTCCTTCTTCAGATCATCTTCTGTCATTTCGCCGTCTTTCTGTGCCTTCTTCAGGTGATCGTTCACGTCTCTTCTCAGGTTTCTAACTGCAATCTTTGCATCTTCACCCATCTTCTTTGTAGTCTTAGTTAATTCTTTTCTTCTTTCTTCAGTTAACTGAGGAACTACCAGTCTGATAACCTTACCGTCGTTTGTAGGTGTGATGCCGATGTCTGCAATGTTAATGCCCTTTTCGATATCGCCGATGGACTTTGCATCAAAAGGTGTGATCATCAGTGTTCTTGGATCTGGAACAGATACGTTAGACAGATTCTTCAGCGGTGTTGGGCAGCCATAGTAATCTACCATAACCTTGTCCAGTAAAGCTGGGTTTGCTCTGCCTGCTCTAACTGTGTTTAAATCTTCCTTTAATAAGGAAATGCTCTTTGCAATTCTTTCTTCTAATGTCTTGTGTGAATGACTCATGTTATATATCCTCCTTAATTACATGACTATTTAATGATTGTGCCAATCTTTTCGCCGTAAACTGCCTTCAGCACATTGCCTTCTTCTGCAAGTCCAAATACGTGAATGGCTATATTGTTGTCTCTGCATAGTGTTGCTGCAGTCAGGTCCATTACCTTCAGATCTTTTTCCAGTACTTCCATATGTGTTAACTCATCATACTTCACTGCATTTGGATTTAAGTTTGGATCTGCGGAATATACAGCATCTACATTCTTCGCCAGCAGAATCACATCTGCATTGATTTCTGTTGCTCTCAGTGCAGCTGCTGTGTCTGTAGAGAAGAATGGGCTTCCTGTTCCAGCACCAAAGATAACAACATCTCCCTGTTCAAGCTGGCTGATTGCCTTTCTTCTTGCATATGGTTCTGCAATTTCTCTCATTTCGATGGCAGTTTGTACTCTCGCCTTCACGCCTACTGCAAGCAATGCATCCTGCAGTGCCAGTGCGTTCATTGCAGTTGCCAGCATGCCCATGTAATCTGCTGTTGCACGGTCCATGTCCTTGCTGGTTCTGCCTCTCCAGAAATTGCCGCCGCCTACTACGATTGCCACTTCTACACCCAGATCATGAATTTCCTTCACCTGGCGTGCTGTCTTTCTGGTCATCTCTTCATTGACACCAAATTTTTGTTCACCTGCCAGTGCTTCTCCACTGATTTTCAGCAAAACGCGCTTATATTTTGGTTCCATGAGGTTCTCCTTTTGCTTGTAATTTCATTTTTGCGACAAAATCGCATAGTTCTGTGGATATTATAACATAACTTTTTTCCAGTTGAAACTATTTTTCTTGATAATATTCCACCATCCTTAGAAATCCTAGGTCATTTCACCCTGCTGCGCATAGGTCAGTTTGCCGTAATAAATTAAAAGCAAGGGGGAACGCATGGAAAACTTTTATGGAAACAGACTCCGGGAACTTCGACTCAAAAAAGGATATACCCAGATTAAAGTGCAAATGCAGACAGGTATCGACCAATCCGATTACTCAAAATTAGAAACAGGAAAACGATACCCAAGTTTTCAACAGGCGCAACAGCTGTCTAAATTGTTTGACACCAGTATTGACTATATTTATGGAATTACCGATGAGCCAAGACCCTATCCAAGATCGGAAATGATGAAAAATGCAGAATAAAAAAGCACCCATTATAACAGATGTGATTCAACAACATCGTCATATATGGTTGCTTTTTTGTTATTTATAGAAGTAAGTATAACGACTTACTTTTGGTTCATGTATTCTATCGCTGCCAGCGCCGCTACAGCACCATCAGCCACTGCAGTTGCCAGCTGTCTCACTTTCTTGGTTCTGCAGTCTCCGGCAACAAAGATGCCATCACTCTTTGTCAGGCAGTCTTCTCCTGCTGATACATACCCTTTTACGTCTAAAGAAATCTGCTCTGCAAAAGCTTCATTGTCCGGCATCTGACCAATCGCAACAAAAACGCCATCCAAGATTAAAGTCGTCTTCTCTTCTGTCAGCTTATCCTGAATTTCCAGGCCGGAAATCTTATCTTCTCCCAGCAATGCTGTTGGGATCTTGTTTAACAGAATTTCTACATTTTCCTTTTTCTGAATTCTTTTCACATTGGCTTCTTCACCACGAAAAGCATCTCGTCTATGGATGAGATAAACCTTGTCTGCCAGTCCGGAAAGCACTTCTGCATCTTCTAATGCAGTATTGCCGCCACCGATGACTGCCACAGTCTTACCTCTGTAAAATGCACCGTCACAGGTTGCACAATAGGCCACGCCTCGTCCTGTCAACTCCTCTTCTCTATCCAGTCCAAGTGGTCTGTTTTTAGCACCAGTTGCAATAATGACAGATTTCGCCTCGTAAGCACCTCCCTCTGTCTTGACGATTTTGAGATCATCCTTTATTTCGATGCCAATGGCCTTTTCAAAAGTCAGTTCAGCGCCTAGTTCTGTCGCTTGCTGATACAAATTGTTTGCAAAATCAAATCCTGAAATTTTTTGAATCGCCGGATAGTTTTCAATTTCCGGTGTATTGATAATCTGGCCGCCATAGCCTTTTTCATCTATAAGCAGTGTTTTCTTCTCTGCTCTCTGTCCATATACTGCAGCTGCAAGCCCGGCAGGTCCTGCACCGATAATAATAATATCATACATAGGAATATCTCCTTTCTAAATCTTCTTTTATATATTGTACCCATCTTTTTCCCATACTATCATATCTTATGTAATCAATAAAATAGTTTTTATTTAGACTTGACAAATTCGATAAAAAATGATACAATTTTGCACGTTGTGTGTATTAAATGCACAAGAGCAATTATCATTTTACATTACAATTTAATAAGAAAGGAAAACTCGTAATGAAAGCAATTATCAAGTTTATCCCTGTTATCGTTTTAGCAGGTATGATGATTTCTGGTCAGGACGCTTTATTAGCAGCTCCAGTTGCTACAGTTTTCGCTGTTGCAATCGCTATGCTGACTGAAAAGGTTAAGCTGAATGACTGTATTGACGCTGCTGTAAAGAGCGTTGGTAACATTATCGTAGCATTATTCATCTTAATGTTCGCTTACGCTATGGCGTCCGCGTTCATGTCCACAGGTGTAGGTGCTGCTATCGTTAACTTAGCATTATCTGCAGGTGTAACTGCAAAGACAACTGCTTGCATCGGTCTGTTAGTAACAGGTATCTTATCCGTTGCAACTGGTACTTCTTGGGGTACATTCGCAGCATGCGCACCAATTTTCTTATGGTTAATCCACATTGTAGACCCTAACTGCATCGAATCCGGTTCTTTACTGTTAGTAACTTGCGCTATCGCTGGCGGTTCCTGCTTCGGTGACAACATCGGTCTGATCTCCGATACAACAATCGTATCCTCTGGTATCCAGGGTGTAGAAGTTGTACACAGAATCAGAACTCAGGGTGTTTGGTCCGTAGCTTGCTTAATCTTAGCTGCTATCGCATTCTTCGTTGCTGGTATCGTAATGGGCTTACCTGGCGAAACTGTTGTTGCTAACAACGTATTAGACACAGTTCCTCAGTCCGCATTAGACTTCTTAGCTGAAGAAAGACCTGCTGCTATCGACCTGTTAACTCAGGTTCAGAACGGTGTATCTTACATCATGATCATCCCTCTGTTATTAGTATTAGGTTTAGCAGTTGCTGGTTTCTCCACATTCATCTGTATCGGTTCCGGTATCGTTTCCGCTTACCTGTTAGGTTTAGTAGCTGGTACTACTTCCTTCGCTGGTGGCGGTTTACAGGAATACGCTGACATGTGTGTAGCTGGTTTCGCTGATGCTGGTTCCTGGGTTATCGTAATGATGATGTGGGTAGCTGCATTCGGTGGTATCATGGGCTTAATGAAGGCATTCCAGCCTTTAGCAGACCTGGTTGTAAGAATCTCCGGTTCCGTAAGACAGTTAATGTTCTGGAACGGCTGCCTGTGCTTAGCTGGTAACGCTATCTTAGCTGACGAAATGGCTCAGATCGTAACAGTTGGTCCTATCATCAAGGAAATCGCTGAAGAAAACATCACAGGTTCCGAAGAAGATATGTACAAGATTAAGTTAAGAAACGCTACATTCGGCGACGCTATGGGTGTATTCGGTTCTCAGTTAATTCCATGGCACGTATACTTAGGTTTCTACGTAGGTATCGCTGCTAACGTATACCCACTGTACGAATTTGCTAACACAGACTTCATCAAGTTCAACTTCATGGCTATGATCGCTGTAGCTTCCATGTTAATCCTGACTCTGACTGGTTTAGACAGACTGGTTCCACTGTTCGGTTTACCTGGCGAACCAAAGTTACAGTTAAAGAAGAACATGAACAAGGCTGCTTAATTATAGCAATCTAGTAATCACAGTAATCAAAAAGAGCACTTTTCGAAGTGCTCTTTTTTTACCCTCTTTTCTAAACTTCTCCATTTTGGAAAGCTACCATCATCTCTCTGGTCAGACTGAATCCATCGTCTTCCATGTTCATATCATCGCGGTGAACCCATTCAGCTGTGGACAGTTCATCCTCATCTAAATCGATGGTATCATCGCCATCCAAATCACAGAAATAGCCTAATAATAAGTCTTGTTCTGTTCCCCAAGGCTGACTCTTATAGTAGCGGACATTTTTCGCCTTCAGACCAACCTCTTCTCTGACCTCTCTGATAACAGTTTCTTCTGCAGTCTCACCAATCTCTGTAAACCCGGCAATCAATGCATAGCGTTTGTATGCTCTGCCGTTGTACTTTGTCATCAGCATCCTGTCTCCGTCGATTAAACCCACGATTACAGCCGGTGCAATCTTTGGATAAATGGAATTTCCGCAGCCCGGGCATTTCAACATACGTTCCCCGCTTCCATGCTGCGTCGGCAGACCACATCTGCCACAGAATCTATTATCACGATACCATTGATAGAGATGATAGGCCGTTGCAGCAGCAAAAGCCAGCTCACGATTAGACATGTCGCGCAAATTACGGGCCTGTGTTTTCATGATATTCGGTATCTGCTCTACAGCTTCCCTGTCCTTTTCATCCATGGCAAGGAAATAGCAGTTCTCTTCAATGCGAAAAAGATACTGCAATCTGGTATTCGGAAAATCTGCTGCAGTCAGAAGTGACAGCACGCCATCTGCGTCTTCTTTGATATACATCTTGTCCATGTCAAAAAGAAAAACTCTATCCGTTAGCTCTGCATCCCTTTTCTCATATTCATTATATAGTTTCTTTCCATCTAAATCCTGAATCATCATATCGTATTTATTTTATCCTTCCCTGTATGGTTTTATTATTTATTTCTTCTCACAAATCTGATTTTACACACATCATCACCATTGGCAATGGTTGCAAGCAAGTCTAATTCACAGCCAAAACTTTCTGCGATCCCCCTGTCTCCGCACATAGCATGGTCACAC
>JAZUBY010000013.1:0-4223 GCA_045638885.1 Emergencia sp.
TGAAGAATCCTCCGATTCTGATTTTGGATGAAGCTACCTCCGCACTGGATAACGCCACAGAAATGCTGATTCAGCAGTCACTGGAAGAACTGGGCCGCGGTAGAACTTCCATCATCGTTGCCCACAGACTGTCTACTATTAAAAACGCCGACGAAATCATCGTTCTGACTTCCGACGGTATTGTAGAGCGCGGTTCCCACAATCAGCTAATCAACGCAGGCGGCATGTACGCAGAACTACATCAGTATGCACTGCGATAGAAATTCATATTTGCAATCAAAAAGGAGTGCCTTTCGCACTCCTTTTTTCTATCCTCTCACACTCTTCACATCCTGTAACTGGAAGCGATACTGCTGCTCCACCTCAGGATATTTCTCGTGATCTACTTCTTCTAAAAACATGTCCAGCGGACGTACCCACAGAGCACAGTCCTCATACAGTTTACGATAAACAACATAGTCTTCCCCTGTCTCTGAATGCTTTGCCACATCCACAAGCAGGTAGTAATCACCTTTGAAATGTTTATAGATTCCGTTAATTTTAATCTGGTTCATACAAAAGTCCTCTTACATCTGCACCCCGGAATCCTGCGGATCATATCCTGCATTCTTCAGCGCTTCGATGATTTCTTTCTTATGGTCAGGGCCAAAACATTCCAGCGTAATCTTCAGTTCTACCGCTGCACTTCTGTTGGTGCTGACAAACTGATTGTGGTCCAATCTGATGACATTACCCTGTGCGTTTGCGATAACGCTGGCTACATTCACCAGTTCACCTGGTTTATCCGGAAGCAGTACAGATACTGTAAAGATTCTTTCTCTCTTAATCAAACCGTGCTGTACAACAGAAGACATGGTAATCACGTCCATATTACCGCCGCTTAAGATGGAAACGATTTTCTTTCCTTTTACATCCAGCTTCTTCAGCGCAGCCACAGTCAGCAGTCCTGAATTTTCTACAATCATCTTGTGATTTTCTACCAGATCCAAGAAGGCAACAACCAGATCGTCATCCTCTACAGTAATGACACCGTCCAGATTTTCCTGTAAGTAAGGGAAAATACCAGAACCCGGGGTCTTAACTGCTGTGCCATCTGCGATTGTGCTCACCGTTGGCAGAGTCACTACTTCTCCGGCTTCCAAAGAAGCTTTCAGGCAAGCTGCTCCAGCTGGTTCTACACCGATGACTTTGATTTTTGGATTCATCATCTTTGCTAAGGTAGATACACCGGTAGCCAGACCACCGCCGCCAACAGGCACCAGGATATAGTCCACCAACGGCAGTTCTTTGATGATTTCCATGGCGATAGTCCCCTGACCAGTTGCCACGTCCGGATCATCAAAAGGATGAATAAAGGTATAGCCTTCTTCTTCCGCCAGCTTCTTCGCGTAAGCCGCCGCTTCATCATACACATCACCGTGAAGCACTACTTCAGCACCATAGCTCTTAGTACGGTTTACTTTCATAAGCGGCGTTGTAGTCGGCATCACAATAACAGCTTTACAGCCGTAAGCCTTCGCCGCATAAGCAACACCCTGGGCATGATTTCCTGCGGACGCCGCAACCAGACCGCGTCCACGCTCTTCCTCCGTCAAAGTACTGATTTTATAATAAGCACCTCTGATTTTATATGCACCGGTTACCTGCATATTTTCAGGTTTCAGGTAAACTTTGTTTCCGCATTGTTCACTTAAGTATTCGGAATAAGCCAGCTTGGTTTCGATTGCCACTTGCTTGACAACCTCCGTCGCTCTCTCAAAAGCATCTAATGTCAGCATATGCGTTCCCCCTATTAGTCTTCCATCATTACCGCGCCTTTAGCAGATGGCGCAACCATCTTGGAATATCTGTACAGCCAGCCGCTCTTAACATTTGGTTCTCTTGGAACGGCTTTTGCTCTTCTTTCTGCAAATTCTTCGTCACTTACACGAGCGTTAATCTTTGCACCTGGGATGTCGATTTCGATGATATCGCCTTCCTGCAGCAGACCGATGTTACCGCCGCTGGCAGCTTCCGGACAAACGTGACCGATGGAAGCACCACGGGTCGCACCACTGAAACGTCCGTCTGTAATTAAGGCAACGCTCTTATCTAACTTCATGCCAGCCAATGCAGAAGTTGGGTTCAGCATTTCTCTCATGCCAGGACCACCCTTTGGTCCTTCGTAACGGATAACCACTACATCGCCTGCCTTGATTTCGCCTGCGTAGATTGCTTCGATGGCATCATCTTCACTGTCAAAGACTCTGGCAGGACCGCTGTGCTGCAGCATTTCTGGTGCAACCGCACTTCTCTTTACCACGCAGCCGTCCTGAGCGATGTTACCCCACATGATAGCAATGCCACCGGTTTCACTATATGGATCTTCGGAAGGTCTCATGGCATTTGCATCCAGTGTGCCCTTTCCTTCAATGTTTTCGCCGACTGTCTTACCGTTAGCAGTCATCAGAGAAGTGTCGATTAAGCCTCTCTTATTTAATTCAGCCATAGCACCCTGTACACCGCCTGCATTGTTCAGGTCATGCATATGTGTACCACCGGCAGGTGCCAGGTGACACAGGTTTGGTGTCTTTGCGCTCATTTCGTTGAATAACTCCAAGTTCAAATCAACGCCTGCTTCATGTGCAATGGCCAGCAGATGCAGCACGCTGTTGGAAGAGCATCCTAATGCCATATCGCATGCCAGTGCATTTCTAATGGACTTTTCGTTGACAATGTCACGAGCTTTAATATCTTTTTCCACCAGATTCATAATCGCCATACCTGCATGCTTTGCGATCATCATTCTGCCGCTATGTACAGCCGGAACCGTACCATTGCCTGGCAGTGCGATACCCAGCGCTTCACACAGGCAGTTCATGCTGTTTGCCGTATACATACCGGAGCAGGATCCGCAACCTGGGCATGTATTCTGTTCAAATTCTAACAGACCTGCATCGTCGATGACGTCAGCCTTTCTTGCACCAACCGCTTCGAACATCTTAGATAAAGATGTTTCCACGCCGCCAACCAGTCCGCTCATCATAGGACCACCGGAGCAGACAACAGTTGGAATATTGAGACGCAGTGCACCCATCAGCATACCTGGAACAATTTTATCGCAGTTTGGAACCAATACCAAACCATCAAACTGATGTGCATTGGCCATGGTTTCCACACTGTCTGCAATCAGTTCACGGCTTGCCAGGGAATATTTCATACCGATATGACCCATTGCAATACCATCACAAACACCGATTGCAGGCACCATGATTGGTGTACCACCTGCCATACGAGCACCAGCCTTCACGGCTTCTGTCACCTTGTCCAGATGCATATGGCCAGGTACGATTTCACTGTGTGCTGACACAACCCCGATCAAAGGTCTCTCCAGCTCTTCTTTTGTATATCCCATTGCATAGAACAAAGAACGCATCGGCGCTCTTTCTACACCTTTTAATACGTTATCACTTCTTCTTGCCATTTCGATTACCTCTCTATCCATTATCTATCAAAAGATACAACAAGTGCTGGCCTCTCAAGAAGCCAGCAACTTGCTATTTTTTATGTTGATTATTTCTTTAACCAGCTCATCATGTTTCTTAATTCTTCGCCAACTTTGCACAGCAGATGAGAAGCTTCTTTTCTTCTTGTCGCTAAGAATCTTGCCTTGCCACCAGCGTTGAATTCCTGGATAAATTCACTTGCAAAAGTACCATCCTGGATTTCTTCCAGAACCTTTTTCATTTCTTTTCTGGTTTCTTCTGTGATGATTCTCTTTCCTGTTCTGTAGTCACCGTATTCTGCAGTGTTGGAAATGGAGTATCTCATCTTATCAAAACCGCCTGTATTGATTAAGTCTACGATCAGTTTCATTTCGTGGATACATTCAAAGTAAGCCATTTCAGGTTCATAACCAGCTTCTACTAATGTATCAAAACCAGCCTTCATCAGTTCTGTAACGCCGCCGCACAGTACTGCCTGTTCACCGAATAAGTCAGTTTCAGTTTCTTCTTTGAATGTTGTTTCTAAGATACCTGCTCTGCCTGCACCGATACCGGAAGCATATGCTAAAGCGTAATCCTTTGCCTTACCGGAAGCATCCTGGTAAACAGCGATTAAGGAAGGAACACCTTTACCTTCTACATACTGAGATCTTACAGTGTGTCCAGGGCCCTTAGGTGCAACCATGATTACGTCGATATCCTTCTGTGGCTGGATCTGCTGATAATGAATGTTGAAAC
>JAZUBY010000014.1:0-5945 GCA_045638885.1 Emergencia sp.
TGTTCTTTCGCAATTTCTTTCGTGCGCTCTCTCGGAATCTTTTCCAGTTCTTTTTCAATCAGGGCAAAGCCTGTTTCTTTGGTTTCCTCCGATGCATAATCTACCAGATATTCCGTCAACGTCATCAACGCATTGGGATGACAGAAATTGAGAATCTGTCCGCTTTTACAAAAGCTCATAAAACGGTCGCCGGTGCGGCCTTCCCTGTAACAAGCCGTACAGAAGGAAGGAATATGACCGTTGTCCATCAGCCATTTTACGACTTCATCCAATGTACGGTTATCGTCGATTTCAAACTGTGCGGAGTTTTCTTCTTCCGGTTCTTCCTGATCATAGCCGCCTACGCTGGTTTTAGATGCACCGCTGATCTGGGAAATACCCAGATGAAGTCCGCGGGCACGCATTTCCTGACTTTCACGAGTGGACATAATCATACCGGTATAAGGAACCGCAATACGGATGATAGCGATAATCTTTTCAAATAATTCGTCAGTCAGACCGCCGTCAACCCCTGCATCAAAGTCTTCAGGGTTTACATCGTCAGCAGGACGGATTCTAGGCACACTGATGGTATGGGGACCTACGCCGTGAACGGCTTCCAGATGCTCTGCATGCATCAGCAGGCCTGCCAGTTCGTAGCGGTATAATTCCAGTCCAAATAAAACGCCTAAGCCTACGTCATCCAGGCCGGCTTCCATGGCTCTGTCGTGGGCCTCTGTATGATATGCGTAATTATGCTTCGGTCCTGTCGGATGAAGCTTTTCGTAACTTTCTTTGTGATAAGTTTCCTGGAACAGGATGTAAGTGCCGATACCGGCGTCTTTCAGCATCTTATATTCTTCTACTGTTGTTGCCGCAATGTTGACGTTGACGCGGCGGATGTCACCGTTTTTATGGTGGATGGAGTAGATGTTTTTAATAGATTCCAGGATATATTCAATCGGGTTATGTACCGGATCTTCGCCGGCTTCCAGAGCCAGTCGCTTATGACCCATATCCTGCAGGGCGATGACTTCACGCTTGATTTCTCCCTGAGTCAGTTTCTTTCTGGCGATGTGTTTATTCTTTAAGTGATATGGACAGTAAACACAGCCGTTGACGCAGTAGTTAGACAGGTACAGCGGCGCGAACATGACGATACGGTTGCCATAGAAGTCCTTTTTGATCTGTTCTGCCAGTGCATACATTTCTGCGATGATGGCTTCATCTTCACAGGCCAGTAACACAGAAGCTTCTCTATGGCTAATGCCTTTGCGCTCTGCAGCCTTATCCAGAATCTGGCGTACCAGATCTAAATCGTCTTTATGGGCGTCGGCATAGGCCAGAGTATCCATAATCTCCTCGTGACAGATAAACTCCTCTGCCTTTAATGATTTTGGGTTATACATATATTTCTTCCTTTCTTTCGGGTCAGGGTCTGATCAAAGACGCTTTCCCGTTAGTCACTTATTTATAATCAAAGTAGTCACCGCGGTCGGTCACCACTTCATATCCGATCTTTTGCATAGACTGGCGCAAAGAAGCCACGCTTTCGGCAGCCTCATCGCCGGTTGCAATCTTGTTGTTATACAGCATATATTTTTTGCGGACATCCATTGGAGAAAGATTTGGCATGATCACGTTGGCTCCTGCAAGAATACCTCGTGCTCTGCCGTCTGTATCAGCAGTCCCCAGTGCTGTGGTCGCAGGTAATAATACCTTTGGATGTATCAGACGGATGATGGAAAGCAGCTTGATGGTCAGGTCTGCAGAACCTGCTGTTTCTTTTTCAAAAGGAGCCCCTGCCGCCGGTAAAAACGGTCCGATGCCCACCATGTGGGGCTGGAATTCTTCGATGAAACGCAGGTCTTTGATCAAATGCTCTACGGTCTGGCCCGGAGAGCCTACCATAAACCCGCAACCGACCTGATAACCAATTTCTTTTAGGTCCGTCAGGCATTTCATGCGGTTTTCCAAGGTTAAATTTTCCGGATGCAGTTTGGCGTAGTGACAGGAATCTGCCGTCTCATGTCTCAGCAGGTATCTGTCAGCACCGGCATCAAAGAGTCTCTGATAGCTTTCACGGCTTCGTTCACCAACAGACAGGGTCACTGCACAGTCAGGATGGGCGTTTTTGATGTTATGGACCAAAGTGCACAGTCTGTCGTCGCTCCAATGGAGATCTTCACCACCCTGGAGTACAAAGGTGCGAAATCCCAAATCATATCCGGCCTTGCAGCAATCTAAAATCTGTTCTGACGTCAAACGATAGCGGTCTATCTTTGACTGGCTGGCACGGATGCCGCAGTAATAGCAGTCGTTTTTGCAGATGTTTGTAAATTCAATGAGGCCGCGGATGAAGACTTTGTTGCCGTAGACGGATTGTCTGACTGCTGCAGCCTTTGAGGTAAGATCTGTATCCGCAGCATGGTTTGTTAAGAGTGCACGAAGTTCAGAATCAGTAAAATGAACCTTATTCGCCAGCATAAGCCACCTTGCTGGTCGCGCCCTTGAGGCGTCCAATTTTGCCGCTCATGGCGTTGATAATATCTGACGGTGCATCAATGGCAACGCTGATAATCTGGATGCCTTTTTCTCTGTAAGGAATCCCCATGCGGCCGATGATGTAACTGCTGTAATCGTGGAGAATGCCGTTTAAGGCCTCTGCCGCGTCAGTATCTTTTAATATAATGGAAATCAGTGCAACTCTTGTATCCATACTACAAATCCTTTCTGCTTCACTTTGCGTTATTTTCAGTATACCACATTTCTGTAGCATTGACCCGATTTTTCATTTGTTGTATACTAATATTATCTATGGGATAAAGGAGAGAATAGCAATGAGCGGTAAAAAAGTATTATTTGTTATCGACATGCAGGTGGACTTTGTTACAGGGACTCTGGCCAATACAGAGGCACAGAAAATTGTTGACGGCATTGCAGAAAAAGTGAAAGCTTATCAGGAAGCGGGCCATTTTGTGTTCTTTACAAGAGACACCCATGGCGAAAGTTACATGGAAACCCAGGAGGGCAGACTGTTGCCTGTGGAACACTGCATGGAAGGCACACCAGGATGGGAGATTGTAGAGGGTCTTCGTGCGTTTTCTACAAAGGAAAATACTTTGGACAAAGGTGCTTTTGGGTCTTTGGAACTGCCAAAATGGGTATACAAGAAGACCGATGGAGATTTTGATGAAATGGAATTTTGCGGCGTATGTACAGACATCTGCGTGATTTCCAATGCCATGATTATGAAGGCGGCATTCCCGGAAATTACACTGACTGTTGACAGCAACTGTTGCGCCGGTGTCACACCGGAAAGCCACCAGACTGCACTGGATGCTATGGCCGCATGTCAGATGAATATTTTATAGAGGTGAACGAAAATGTATGATTTTGATGCAAGAAGAGTAAAAGAAGAAGTAGTAGAATGGATTCGTGAATTTTTCGAAGAAAACGGAAAAGACTGCAAGGCGGTTGTGGCTATCAGCGGAGGCAAGGACAGCTCCGTGGTTGCAGCACTGTGTGTAGAAGCTTTGGGTAGAGACCGTGTATTCGGCGTACTGCTGCCAAACGGTGAACAGGCAGATATCGATGCATCAAAGCATTTAGTTGCCCATTTGGATATCGACCATACCATCATTAACATCAAAGACAGCTTTGATGGTATGATGGCACAGTTAGAAAAGAAGATGCCGGTAGAGATTACAAAGCAGACAAGAACCAACCTGCCTGCAAGACTGAGAATGGCAGCAACTTATGCAGTGGCACAGTCTATGAACGGCCGTGTTGCGAACACTTGTAACCTGTCCGAAGACTGGGTTGGCTACTCTACAAGATACGGCGATGCAGCAGGGGACTTCAGCCCGCTGTCTCATCTGACTGTACAGGAAGTAAAGGCTATTGGTATGGAATTAGGTCTGCCGGAAAAACTGGTATATAAGACACCGATTGACGGTCTGTCCGGTTTATCCGACGAAGAAAATCTGGGCTTCACTTATGCAGTTCTGGACAATTACATCAGAACCGGTGTATGCGAAGATCCTGAAACAAAAGAAAAAATCGACAATAAGAGAAAATGGAACAAGTTCAAGCTGGAACTGATGCCTGCATTTAAGTATGATGGACCTGTTTTAGCGGACGACGTGAAGTAGGAGTAGAGGATGAAATTATCAACAATTTTTCCAGGCGCGGCTGATGTTGAAATCAAAGGCCTTTGTCTGGATTCCAGAAAAATAAAAGAAGGGGATATGTTCTTCTGTCTGAAGGGACTGGAAGCAGACGGCCATCGTTTTGCAGGAAAAGCTGCAGAAGGTGGTGCGGTTGCTATTGTTCACAGCGACGATCTGGAAGAAGCTGAAGGCGTTTGCTACATCAAGGTAGAGGATGTAAATGGTGAATTGAACCGTGTCTGTGATTTGTTCAATGGTCAGCCAAGCCATAAGATGACAGTCTTTGGTGTAACCGGCACCAATGGCAAATCTACGACAACCAGCATCATCAGTGATGTATATGAAAAGGGCGGACATCCTTGCGGCTATATGGGAACCATTGCTGTAAGATATGGCAATGTAAGTCGCGTGCCGTCTTTGACCACACCGGATGCAGTAGAAATCCATGATAATCTGAGACTGATGGTGGAACATGGCATGGAAGCTGTGGCTATGGAAGTCAGCTCCCACGGTCTGTCCATGGGAAGAGTGGATTCTGTGGATTTTGATGTGGCTATGTTTACCAACATGACTTACGATCATCTTGATTACCACAAGACAATGGAAGCTTATTTTGAGGCAAAGCAGGTTCTGTTCAAGAACCTGAAACCGGAAGGCCTGGCAGTGCTCAATGTGGATGACATCAGTTTTGAAGAGCTGCGCAAATGCTGCAAGTGCAACGTGGTAACCTATGGCGTGGACCGCGACTGTGACTATCGTGGGGAAGATGTGAAGCTGGCGCCGTTTGGCAGTGAGTTTACTTTGGTCCACGATGGCAAGCGTTATGAAATCAAGACTAACATGGTTGCCTTATACAATGTTTATAACCTGTTAGGTGCCATTGCCTGCATGCATCAGGCCGGCATGGCCATTGAAGATATGATTCCGCATCTGGAAGATATCGCACAGGTAGACGGCAGAATGGAAATTATCAACGAAGGGCAGGATTTTGCTCTGATCGTCGATTACGCTCATACACCAGACGGCTACGATAAGCTCTTTGAATATGCCCACGAAATCGCAGAAGACCATGATATTTATGTGGTATTTGGCTGCGCAGGAAAAAGAGATAAGCCAAAGCGTAAGGTGCTTGGAGCCATCGCAGGAAAGCATTGTAAGACTGTTTACCTCTGTGAAGAGGATCCAAGAGATGAACATCCGGCAGACATTGCTGTCATGATTGCCGAAGGTGTAGCTGAGTCCGGTGGCCATAGCGTCTACATCGAAGACCGCTACGAAGCCATCGAAACTTCCATCAAAAACGCCAAGGCAGGGGACTGCGTTCTTATCTTAGGTAAGGGTGCAGAAAAATATCTGGACCGTGCTGATGGCAAACATGAATGGATGGGTGACGTAGAAGCGGCAAAGAAGGCAGTACGAGAAGTGCTGGGAGAATAATAGAAAAAGAAAAGGAACTGTTGTTACAGTTCCTTTTTTGATGCTTATCTTACAGTTTAATCGCTGCTTCCAGAGCCAGCTTCATCATATCTGTGAAGTTGTTTTGTCTTTCTTCTACGGTTGCCTTTGCACCAGTTACGAAGTGGTCGCTGATGGTCATCATAGTCAGTGCATTTCTTCCCATGCGTGCAGCGTTCATGTATAATGCTGCACCTTCCATTTCTACAGCCAGAACACCCATGTCAGCCCAAGGCTTCCACCAGTCACCAAATTCATAGAATACATCACAGCAGACAGTGTTTCCTGCTTTGAACTTAATGTTGTTTTCCTTTCCTGCATCGATGACCTTGTTCAGGA
>JAZUBY010000015.1:0-19657 GCA_045638885.1 Emergencia sp.
ATGATGAGAATGTTGCAGTAACAGGTACAACAGAAAGAGTAGAATTCGCCGTTAAATTCCCGGGCGAAGGAGAAGACTTCGTTTACTTGCCAATAGATTCTAAGTTCCCTGCGGATGCATATTCCAGATTGCTGGATGCTTACGATATAGGGGATAAAGTACTTATAAAGACAGCCAATGATGGTTTGAGGGCAGCAGTGCTTAAGGCTGCTAAGGACATTAGTAACAAATACATTTTACCGCCGGCAACTACAGAGTTTGCCATTATGTTCCTGCCTTTTGAGGGACTGTATGCAGAAGTAGTCAGACGTGGCATGGTAGAAGTGCTGCAGAGAGACTATAAGGTTAATATTGCAGGTCCGACCACTATGGCGGCGCTGCTCAACAGCCTGCAGATGGGCTTTAAGACTTTGGCCATTCAGAAACATTCCAGCGAAGTATGGGATATCCTGGGGGCAGTGAAGAACGAATTCGGCAAGTTCGAGGATGTGCTGATGGCAGCACAGAGAAAAATTAACCAGGCCAACGATGACCTGGATAAACTGGTGGGAACACGTTCCCGCATGATCAGAAGTAAGCTGAGAAAAGTGACCACCCTGTCCGATGAGGAGAGCGGGGCACTGTTAGAAATAGAGGAGTAAACACATTTGAAAGTATTTGCAATAGGCGATTTACATTTATCTTTGGATGAAAGAATAGCGAAACCGATGGACATCTTCGGATCCAGATGGGTGAATCACCATGAGCGTGTCAAAGAGCACTGGGAGGACCTCGCAGGCGAGGGTGACGTTGTTTTGATACCGGGTGACATATCATGGGGGCTCCGGGAAGATGAGGCATTGGCCGATTTGGCATGGATTGATTCCCTGCCAGGCCGCAAAGTCCTGACAAAGGGCAATCATGACCTTTGGTGGACCACCGTCAGCAGGCTCAATAAGCACTTTGCCGACATGGTCTTCCTGCAGAACAAGGCCGTGATGATCTCAGACAAAGTTGCCATCTGCGGCAGCCGCGGCTGGATCTGCCCGGGCACAGACGGATTCGGTGAGCACGACCGGAAAATCTATAACAGAGAAGTGCTGAGAATGGAGATGTCTTTAGAAGATGCCAGAAAGCAGGGGGCAGAGATCATTATCGCAGCCCTCCATTATCCGCCAACCAATGACAAGCATCAGGATTCTGGATTTACCGATTTGATGACGAAATACGGCGTGAAAACCTGCGTCTACGGACATTTACATGGAAAAGATGCTTTTAAGAACGGAATAAAGGGTATCTATAACGGAGTAGAATACAAACTGGTTTCCCTGGATTACTTAGAAGGGGAACCGGCACTGATATATTCGGACGAAGAAAACAAAGAAAATTTAGAGAAAGACGAGGAATAGGAAGATGAAGAGAGTAACTTTAATCGTAATGGACAGCGTTGGCGTAGGCGCACTGCCAGATGCAGAAAAATTTGGTGACGTAGGCGCGAACACTTTTGCACACGCAGCAGAAGCAGTAGAAGAACTGAAGATTCCAAACCTGCAGTCTATTGGCTGGGGCAACATCGACGGCCTGGCTGGCGGCAAGTATGCAGTAGAAGCACCAGCTGGCGCTTTTGGTAAAATGGGTGAAGTATCCATGGGCAAGGACACCATCACAGGTCACTGGGAAATCGCAGGCCTGGAAACAAAAGAACCATTCAAGACTTATCCGGAAGGATTCCCTGCAGAATTCATGGCTGCTTTTGAGGAAAGAATCGGCACTGCATGCCTGGGTAACTACCCTGCATCCGGTACAGAAATCATCGAAGAGCTGGGCCCTGAACACGAAGAAACAGGCAAGCCGATTGTATATACATCTGCAGACAGAGTATTCCAGATTGCAGCAAACATCGACATCATTCCACTGGAAAGATTATATGAAATCTGTGAAATCGCAAGAGAACTGCTGACAGGTCCTTGGGCATGCGGCAGAGTTATCGCAAGACCATATAGAATCGTTGACGGCGCAAGAAAGAGAACTTCCGACCGTAAGGACTACGCAGTTTCTCCATCCGGCGTAACCATGCTGGACAGAGTACAGAAGGCTGGCAAGAAGGTTTATGCAGTAGGCAAGATCAGCGACATCTTCAATGACCAGGGCGTAGACGAATCTGTACACACTGACAGCAACATGGACGGCGTGGACAAGACCATCGAAGCTATGAAGCAGGAATTCGAAGGCCTGATCTTCACAAATTTGGTAGACTTTGACTCCCAGTACGGTCACAGAAGAGACGCTGCAGGTTATGCAGATGCTATCATGGAATTCGACGCAAGACTGCCTGAAATCTTTGATGCTATGGGCGAAGACGAATTATTAATCCTGTGCGCAGACCACGGCAATGACCCGGTTCACGCAGGCTACGACCACACTAGAGAATACGTTCCTGTAGTGGTTTACGGCAAGAACGTGAAGTCCGGTGCAAACTTAGGTATCAGAGGCTCCTTCTCCGATATCGACGCGACAGTTTGCGAATACTTAGGCGCAGAGGCTTCTCCACTGGGCACAAGCTTCTTAGGCGAAATTTTATAAGCTTTATTTGAGGGGTTGAGAGAAATGAACACAAATCTGAATATGACAGATTTAATACTGAAGAAGAGAAATGGCGGCAAGCTGAGCCAGGCGGAAATTAAGTTTTTCGTCACCGGCATCACCGACGGCTCCATTCCGGACTACCAGGCATCGGCACTGCTGATGGCAATCTACTTCCAGGGACTGGACAAAGACGAGACTTTTGAGCTTTGTAATGCTATGCGTTACTCTGGCGATGTCATCGACCTGTCCGGCATTCGCGGCATCAAAGTCGACAAGCATTCTACCGGTGGCGTAGGGGATAAGACCACTTTGATTGTGGCACCACTGGTTGCAGCGTGCGGCGTGCCAATCGCAAAGATGAGCGGACGCGGCCTTGGCTTTACCGGCGGAACCGTAGATAAGATGGAATCCATTCCGGGTTTCCGTACTTCTATGGAACCACAGGAATTCACAGATCAGGTAAATTCCATCGGCATTGCAGTCATCGGACAGACAGCCCACATCACACCGGCAGACAAGAAACTGTATGCACTTCGTGATGTGACCGGCACCGTAGAAAATCTGGGACTGATCTCTTCCAGTATCATGAGCAAAAAACTGGCATCCGGCAGTGATGCCATCGTATTAGATGTAAAATGCGGACACGGCGCTTTCATGGAAAGCGAATCCGCGGCAGCAGAACTGGGTAAGACCATGTGCGAAATCGGTAATGCTGCAGGCAAGCAGACGGTAGCTGTCATCACCGACATGAACCAGCCTTTGGGCTGTGCAGTCGGTAACAGCCTGGAAGTCATCGAAGCCATCGAAGTCCTAAAGGGCAACGGACCTGCTGACATCACTGAGCTGGCACTGAAACTGACCGGCGTGATGCTCTTCTTAGGTGGACGCGCAAGAACGGTTGGCGAAGGCGAAATCGTTGCAAAACAGGCCTTACAGGGACACGGCGGTTTGGAAAAGATGCGCAGCTTTATTACAAAGCAGGGCGGCGACGCCCGTGTCATCGATGACTATTCCCTGTTTGGGGAGGCTTCCGTAAAACGCGACTTCGTTGCTGCAGAAGCCGGCTATGTACAGGCCATCGATGCCCGCGCCATCGGCATGGCACCCCAGCGCACCGGTGCAGGCCGCGAAAAGAAAGAAGACGCCATCGATTCCACAGCCGGCATCTACTTACATAAGAAAATCGGCGACAAAGTTTCCCGCGGAGACGTCATCGCAACCGTTTACGGCAACAACAAGAAAAAAGTCGAAGCCGCAGTGAAAGAAGTGGCCGCAGCCTATACCATCGGCCGCGAAAAGAAAGACCCGCCAAAGCTGATCAAGCACGTGCTGGGGATTTAGTGGGGCTGGGAGCCCCTGTGGTTGCCGCGATTTGCAGCGGGGAAAATTACTACAAAGGGATATATTTGAAGGAAAGTGTATACGTTTTTTAGAAAAACGCCACACTTTCCTTCTTTTTTTATTTATATGGGATATCACGGCCTAATTTTCCTGCAAAGGCATATACACTTTTTGATAAAAAAAGCTCCAGTAGTAACGCATCACATCTATTTTTGCTGAAACAAAGGTAGCAACTGATGCGTAATGATGTTTCGGATAGCCTCAATGTCAATTCCACCCGATTTACTATCCATCGTTATAATCAAATTCTTTGGAGGATAGATGTCATTATAGTGATATACTGCCAGGCGCTTAAAATTTTTCTGTCGATAACTAGGTAAATCCATTCTTCCGAAATGCTCCCAAATGATACGCCTGCCGTCGGGCAGTGTGATTGTAAAATCCGGCTTATAATAATGTTTTTCTCCATACTCATCTTCTAAGACAAGTGTCTCCTCATATGTAAATGGAATATTAGAAGCGTGAAGCAATTCAGCAATCAGCGTTTCAGATTTTGACCGAAACTTCATACCAAAAGAAGAGGTTTGGATTAAATCTTCGGAACGATATGTGCTTTTATATCCTTCTTTTAGAATTACTTTTCTCGGTATAAGAAAAAACTTTTCTGGAATATCCTGATAAACCTTTCCCAATCGAAGCTGACAGGACAGAGGATCATAGTCCTGATACTTTTGAAGAAATTTCTCCAGGACGGTAAGGTTGGTCAGTATTGTCTTTATCGCTTCTTCCAATACGCGTCGGTATTTAAGCTGATAAACCAAATTCATATCCTTTTTCTTAATGTAAATCTGTCGTTTTTTCTTTCGGTCCCAAACATAATAGCGAACATGTCCGTTTACCACCTTATAACACAATCGTCCTTCCGGTAATTTCATCAAAGCCCTTTCATAAGCCTCCAAAAGGCGCTTCTGGGTTAATAAATCATCACGTATAATTTGCAATAAATTCATAAAAACACCCCTTTCTATGTAAATATTTTACAATAAATGCAGAAAATAGCAACAAGAACCTTTTAGAGAATCAAAAGGGAAGGGGTATGCAACGGAGAATTACTACTATAGTGAGTTTTAGAGAAAAAGTGTACACGGATTTTAGGCCTTGAAAAACGCAACTATACCAGATCCTGCAAAATCTTAGAAAAGTGTATATCTTATGCAGAAAAACTATACACTTTCGCGAAAGTGCACCACATATTAGGAATCCACCCTGGATACCTCGAAACACAACCCCAAACCGCTAATATACCCTTAATTGTATACAATTATACAGTTATACAAAAACCTCTTGACAAACAAAATTAAAACACATATACTTGTATACATAAATTACAGCACGTTAATGAGATAAAGTGATAAAGATTAGCGACAGCCAATCAGGAGGACATACACATGTTAGAAATATCCAGAAAATCCAATTTGTTAGAACAGGACAGCTACAAATATTCTTTACAGGATGTAGCAGAGCCTAACCTATATAGAGAAATGTTTAATTACGATGAAGTACCGAAGGTTGCATTCAACCACAGACGTGTACCGATTTCCATGCCGGAAGACGTGTGGATTACAGATACGTCTTTTAGAGACGGTCAGCAGTCCATGGCACCATACACGGTGAAACAGATTGTCGACTTATACAAGCTGCTCTCCAGACTGGGCGGCCCATACGGTATCATCAGACAGTCAGAATTCTTCATCTATACGAAAAAAGACAGAGAAGCCATCGAGAAATGTATGGACCTGGGCCTGCAATTCCCGGAAATCACAACCTGGATCCGCGCCAACAAAGAGGACTTCAAGATGGTAAAAGAACTAGGTATCAAAGAAACCGGCATCCTGGTTTCCTGCAGTGATTATCACATTTTCAAGAAGATGCAGATGACGAGAAAACAGGCACAGGATTACTACTTAGAAACTATCAAAGATGCTTTCGAGGCTGGTGTCGTTCCAAGATGCCACTTAGAAGATATCACCAGAGCAGACTTCTACGGCTTCGTTGTTCCTTTTGTCAATGAGATCATGAAGCTCTCAAGAGAAGCTGGCGTTCCAGTCAAAATCAGAGCCTGCGATACTATGGGATACGGCGTACCATATACGGCAGCAGCCCTTCCTCGAAGCGTCAGCGGTATCATTTATGGACTGCAGCAGTTCTCCGGCGTACCGAGCGAAATGCTGGAATGGCACGGTCACAACGACTTCTACAAAGCCGTAGCCAATGCTTCCACTGCATGGCTCTACGGTGCAAGTGCAGTAAACTGCTCCCTGCTGGGCATCGGCGAACGTACCGGAAACGTGCCGCTGGAAGCGATGGTATTTGAATACGCATCCCTGAAGGGCTCCCTGGACGGCATGGATCCCACAGCTATCACAGAAATCGGCCGCTACTTCAGAGATGAAATGGGATACGACATTCCGCCAATGACACCTTTTGTGGGCGAGAACTTTAATGTAACCCGTGCAGGCATCCACGCCGACGGTCTGATGAAAGACGAGGAAATCTATAACATCTTCAATACAAAGAAGATCCTGGGTAGAGCACCTGGCGTAACCGTCAGCAAGACCAGCGGCCTGGCCGGCATCGCCTACTGGATCAACGAACACTACGGTTTGACCGGCGACGAAAAGATGACCAAAGACAGCCCAATCGTCATTGAAATGAAAGAATGGGTCGACGAAATGTATGCCGACGGCAGAACCACCAGCCTGGCGACCCGCGAACTGGAAGATAAGTTGAAAGAACTATATAAGAATTAAGAGGTACACCATGATCGAATACAAGAACATCTCTCTGGCAGACAGAGTTTACGAAGTGTTAGAACACAACATCCTTTGCGGCGTCTACCCATCCGGCGAGACAATCAGCGAAGCCAGACTTTCCGAAGAACTGGGTGTCAGCCGCACCCCAATCCGTGAGGCTATGTCCCGACTGGCCCACGAAAAACTGATCAAAGAAAAGCACGGCGGCACCATTGTCGTTGGCGTTTCCGAAAAAGACGTGAAGGACCTTTTTGAGGTCAAAAGACGCATCGAAGTTCTTGCCACCCGCAAAGCGGCCAAGTACATCAGCGAAACCAAGCTGCAGCGCCTGAAGGACAACGTGGAGCAGCAGGAATTCTTCGCACAGAAAGGCGACGCCGAGAAGGTAAGAGACCTGGACACAGAGTTCCACGACATCATCTACCAGGGCAGCGGCAGCGTGACTTTTGAAACCATCCTGTCTCCGATTCACCACAAGATGATGAAATTCCGCAGACTTTCCCTGGAAAGCCACGACCGTATCTACGACTCCGTGGCTGAACACAGAGAACTCTTTGAGGCCATCAAAGACCACAACCCGGACAAAGCAGAAGAAATCATACTTTTACATATCGAACACTCATACGACAACCTAAAGAAGGAGGGCATCGAATAAATGGGATACACATTAGCACAGAAAATCATCAAAGACCACTTAGTCAGCGGCGATATGACCCCTGGCAGCGATGTGGCACTGAAAATAGATCAGACCTTAACCCAGGATGCAACAGGCACCATGGCTTACCTGGAATTTGAAACTATGGGAATCCCAAGAGTCCGCACCGAACTGTCCGTAGCCTACATTGACCACAACACATTGCAGTCCGGTTTCGAAAATGCGGACGACCACAGATTCATCCAGTCCATGGCTGAGAAATACGGCCTGTATTTTTCCAGACCTGGTAACGGCATCTGCCACCAGGTACATCTGGAACGTTTCGGAAAACCGGGAAAGACTTTGATCGGTTCTGACAGTCATACACCGACCGGCGGCGGCATCGGCATGCTGGCTATGGGCGCAGGCGGCCTGGACGTAGCCGTGGCTATGGGCGGCGGCGCTTACCACATCACCATGCCAAAGATGTACAAAGTTAACTTAACTGGAAAGTTAAATGACTTCGTGACAGCAAAAGATGTCAGCCTGGAAATCCTTCGTATCCTTTCCGTCAAAGGCGGCGTGGGTGCCATCATTGAGTGGGGCGGCCCGGGCGTTGCAACTCTAACCGTTCCAGAGCGTGCAACCATTACAAACATGGGCGCCGAACTGGGTGCAACCACTTCTATTTTCCCATCTGATGAAGTAACAAGAGCTTTCCTGGAGGCACAGGGCAGAGGCGAAGACTACGTACCGCTGGCAAGCGACCCGGACGCAGAATATGACAAAGTTATTGAAGTTAATTTATCAAAGTTAAGGCCTTTGATCGCATGCCCGCACAGCCCGGACAATATCGTAGCAGTAGATTCCCTAAAAGGAAACAAAGTGGATCAGGTTTGTATTGGTTCCTGCACCAACTCTTCCCTCTACGATATGCTGAAAGTAGCAGCGCTACTGAAGGGCAAGACCATCAATCCAAATGTCAGTCTGTCTATCTCACCGGGATCCAGACAGGTCCTGTCCATGCTGGCTGACTGTGGTGCTTTATCCGATATCCTGGCCAGCGGCGCGAGAGTCCTGGAGTGCGCTTGCGGTCCATGCATCGGTATGGGATTCTCCCCAAATTCCGGCGGCGTGTCCTTGAGAACTTTTAACAGAAACTTCGAAGGCAGAAGCGGCACAGCCAATGCACAGGTGTATCTGGTATCCCCGGAAACTGCAGTTGCAGCGGCGCTTACAGGCGAAATCACCTGTCCGACACTGCTTGGCGAAATGCCAAAGGTAGAAATTCCGGAAGCCTTCAAAATCGACGACAGCGGCATTATTCCGCCGGCACCTGCAGACAAGGCAGACGATGTAGAAATCCTCCGCGGACCGAATATCAAACCGTTCCCACAGAGCAAGCCGCAGGAAGACACGCTGGAAGCAGAAGCTGTCCTGAAAGTGGGTGACAACATCACTACTGACCACATCATGCCGGCCGGTGCGAAGATCCTGCCATATCGTAGCAACATTCCGCACCTGTCTCAGTTCTGTTTCGAGGTGTGCGATGCGACCTTCCCGGTCCGTGCAAAAGAAGCAGGACAGTCCATCATTATCGGTGGAAGTAACTACGGTCAGGGCTCTTCCAGAGAGCACGCTGCGCTGGTACCGCTATATCTGGGTGTCCGTGCAGTCATCACAAAGAGCTTTGCCCGTATCCACGTGGCAAACCTGATCAACGCTGGTATCATGCCTTTAATTTTCAAAAACGAAGAAGACTATGACAAAGTTAATCAGGGAGACAAACTGAAGCTAACAGACATCTATAACGGTATGGACAGGGGAGAAATCCTGCTGACCAACGAGACCACCGGCGCGTCCTATCCACTGGTTTGCAGCTTCACTGACAGACAGAAAGATATCTTAAAAGCAGGCAGCCTGCTGGCTTATGTAGCACAGCAGTAAGCTTTGTTCGAAAGGCGGCCACCAGGCCGGTGAAAGGAAAGAGAAATGTACAACGAATATATAGAGAAAGCGTGTCAGCAGTTCCGATCCTTTTTAGAGGACCAGCTGGCGCGGATAGACAGAATGGAGCAGGGGGCTCCTCCAAAAGACTTTTCATCCTTAGACCAGATTACCGTCGGCGTCATTGGCGGCGACGGAATCGGTCCCCTCATTATGAAAGAGACACGCAGAGTGCTGGAGTCTTTGTTAGCTGATGAACTGGCGGCTGGCCGTATCGTACTAAAGGAGATCGACGGCCTGACCATCGAGAATCGTTTGGCTACAGGACAGGCAGTACCGGCTGACGTCCTAAAGGAAATCAAGTCCTGTGACGTCCTTCTGAAGGGCCCGACCACCACACCAAAGGGCGGCAGCATGGAAAGCGCCAATGTGACCCTGCGAAGAGAGCTGGATCTTTACGCCAACGTGAGACCGATTCAAATCCCGGAAGAGGGCATCGACTGGATCTTCTATAGAGAAAATACAGAAGGCGAATACGTGTTAGGTAGCCGCGGCGTGGAAGTGCCGGGTAAGCTGTCCATGGACTTCAAAGTAACCACCGAGCCGGGTACAAAGCGCATCGCCCGTGCTGCTTTTGAATATGCCAAAGCCAACGGCAAAGACAACGTGGCCATCGTGACCAAAGCCAACATCATGAAAAAGACAGACGGCAACTTCAGCCGCATTTGTCATGAGGTTGCAGCGGACTATCCGGACATCAAAGCCGACGACTGGTACATCGACATCATGACAGCCAACCTGGTGAACCCGGCCATCCGAAACAGCTTCCAGGTATTTGTCCTGCCGAATTTATATGGCGACATTATCACCGATGAAGCTGCCGAAATCCAGGGCGGCGTAGGCACCGCAGGCAGCGCCAACATGGGCGACCAGTATGCCATGTTCGAAGCCATCCACGGCAGCGCACCCCGCATGATTGAGGAGGGCCTGGGCGACTATGCCAACCCGTCCAGCTTACTTAAAGCTGCAGAAATGATGCTGCGTCACATCGCCCTCCCTGCCAAAGCCGACAAACTGGCCGCAGCTCTGGACAACTGTGCAGAGAAAGCACCGACCGGGCTTGCAGACGGACCGACTTGTAAGGCTTTTGCGGACTTGATACTGGGTGAGATTGAGTAGTTGTATCTAAACGAGCGAAAAAGTTGCAAAAGTGTATAGTTTTTCAAGAAAAACTATACACTTTTCTTTTGTTTGCCAGCGAGCGGTTAAAGCCCACGGAACTTTCGCAGATTTCTATATACACTTTTTGAAAAAAGCGCGCCTTTTAGTAAAAAGCCTACACCGATTCGCTTTACTGTGGTAAAATAACCGTAACAAAACCAGACATCTACAGACACAGCAAAGAAAGGGGCAGGACATGAGACTACATTTCAAGCAGAGATTATTTAGCTGGTTTGACAGCTACGACATTTACGATGACGAAGACAGAACCGTCTTCACAGTACAAGGCAAACTGGCATGGGGACACAAATTGGTTATTTACGATGCGGCTGGGGAAGAAGTCGGACTGGTGCAGCAGGAGCTTTTGACGTTGCTGCCAAAGTTTTCCCTACATGAAAACGGACAGCAGCTGGGTACCATCAAACGAGAGCTGACCCTGTTCAAGCCGTCCTACCATATTGATTTCAACGGCTGGCGTGTAGAAGGAAACTGGATGGAGTGGGACTATTCCATCTTTGATGGAAACGGCAGGACCGTTGCGACCATTTCCAAAGACCTTTGGCACCTGACAGACCAGTACTTCATTGACGTAGACCGCAAAGAAGATGCCCTTCGCGCCCTAATGGTCGTGCTGGCCATCGACGCAGAAAAATGCTCCAAATCCGGCAGCGTCATCGATATTGTGTCAGAGATTTAGTGATAACCCCAAGGAGGTATCCCATGAAACTCATTTTAAAAGAAAAAATCCTGTCCATCCTGGACAGCTTCAATGTTTACGACGAACATGACGACATTTACTTCAAAGTCAAAGGCAAAGTCGCCCTGACACACAAACAGGCTATTTACGATGCGAGGGGACGCGAAGTCGGCGTGGTAAAAGAAAAGATCATCGACATCCTGCCAAACTTCCTGCTATACAAAGACGGTAAAAAAGTCGGCACATGCAGAAAGAAAATCTCTGTCATCAGACCGAAATTCGAAATCGACTTTAACGGCTGGGACATCAAAGGTAACTGGCTGGAATGGGATTACTCCATCGTCGACAAAAACGGCAAGGCCGTGGCGATCATTTCCAAGAAGCTGCTTCGACTGACAGACACTTACGTTATCGACGTCAAAGACGAAGACAACTCCCTTGACGCACTGATGGTTGTTTTGGCCATCGATGCCGAAAAATGCCGACGCGAATCCAACGAAGAAAAGAAGGAAGCTGCTAAACTGAGAAAAATATGATAGTGTAAAAGCTAGTAAACCGTAGGAGAATTTTATGAGAAACATAGCTATTGATTTAGGCGATATTACTAAGCTTAAGGTTGACGCTATTGTCAATGCAGCCAACAAGAGCCTTTTGGGCGGTGGCGGCGTAGATGGTGCCATTCACAGAGCGGCGGGTCCGGAACTTTTGGAAGAATGTCGCGGTCTCCATGGCTGTGAAACCGGTCAGGCGAAGATTACAAAAGGATATCAGCTGCCGGCCAAATACGTGATTCACACAGTAGGTCCAATCTATAGCGGCAGTGCCAGCGACCCTGTAAAACTGGCCAATTGCTATCGCAATTCTCTGGATTTGGCACGAGAGCATGATGTGCATTCTATTGCATTTCCTGCCATTTCTACCGGCGTATATGGCTATCCAAAAGTGCTGGCCTGCAAAATTGCAGCAAACACTGTGAAAGCCTGGCTGGAAGAACATGCAGATTACGAAATAGAGGTCATCCTCTCCTGCTTTGATGATGTAACAGCGTCCCTGTATAGAAGGAATATATAAAGATATTCGGTCTAATACCACCCCCTCACACATACATGTAAAGTGTGAGAGGGGTGTTTTGTTTTGTTCAAAGATAGAAAGAAAAAGAAGGCAGCGGTCCTCAGCCTGACCTGCTGTGCTTTGCTGGCAGCCTTCGGTTTTACCATCGGCGCGGGAAACTGGCTGAAGTCCCAGCCACCTGTAGTGCTGGAAACGGTATCTGACGGTCTGAACCCGGCCCCGTCCCAAGAGGGGGAAGCCGTCCCGTCTTCCTCCGAAGATAAATCTGGCGGCAGTCTGAATCTGGCCGTCAAATCTGCCGTTTTGATGGATGCAGACACCGGCACGGTTATTTACCAGCAGGATGCCCACAAAGAACTGCCGCCGGCATCGGTAACAAAAATCATGACCATGCTGCTAGCCATGGAAGCGGAAGATGCCGGCAAGGTGAAACTGACAGATCAGGTGACCATTTCTGAATATGCAGCCTCCATGGGCGGAAGCCAGATGTACATGGAGCCGGGGGAAGTACATACCCTGGAAGAACTGATGAAAGGCATTGCCATGGTATCTGCTAACGATGGCTGCGTTGCAGTCAGTGAATATATCGCCGGCAGCGAAGAAGTCTTTGTGGAAAAGATGAACCAGCGGGCAGAAGCCCTTGGTATGCGTGACACTCATTTTGTCAATACTAACGGCCTGCCGGTAGCAGAACACTATACCAGTGCATATGATATAGCAGTGATGAGCCGGGAACTGCTGAAACATGAGGAAACAAAGCCTTGGTTTACCACCTGGCAGGACACCATCAAAGTGGGTCTTCCAGGCAAAGAGAAGGAGTTCGGTCTCACCAACACCAACAAACTTCTCAAACAGTTTCCAGGCGCCTGCGGCATCAAAACCGGCTTCACCCAGGAGGCGGGCTACTGTCTGTCTGCGGCAGCAACCAGAGAGAATACTACTTTGATTGCAGTGGTACTGGGTGCAGAAAGTTCCAAGTCCCGGACGGCGGAAATCTCCAAGTTGCTCAACTACGGCTTTGCTTCTTATGCTTCCGTGACGCTGGCGGAAAAAGGAGAGAAAGTTAAGGAAGTCCAGGTGGAAAAAGGGGAGCCTTATCAGTTCTGTGCCGTGACGGCAGAGAAAGCTACTGCCTTTGTGAGAAAAGGGGACGAAAAGTCGGTGAAAAAGAAGGTCATCATCGAGAAAAACATCAAACTTCCGTTGAAAAAAGGCGGGAAAGTAGGGCGCATGGACATCTACAGTGGCAAGGAAAAAATCGGAACCTGCACTCTGGTCAGCGACCGTGCCATCGAAAAAACCGGCTTCTTTACCTATTACATACGGAAGATGAAAAATTTGTTCTGAGAAGAAAAGGGGAAACGGGGGATAAACCATGGAAAAAGAATATCTGATCAGCTTTTCATCCTTTTACAAGGCGGCCTATGCCAAAGACGTATTGGAACATCATGGGCTTAGATCCAGTTTACGCAAGCTGCCGCCTCAGATTGCCCAGTCCTGCAGCACCGGTATCTATTTGAGAATCGACTCCATAGACCGTGTGCAACAAGTGTTGAAGGATCACGAGATTATAGCAAGAGGATATTACGAAATCCGCAGGGACGACGGCAGGCAAAACTACGTGCGCCTGTAAAAACGATACTTGACGGATTGTCTTTGACGGTGTTAAATATTTCTATTAGAGTTAGGAGGAAAACCATGGACTTATTAGAAATCATGAAACACCGTCGTAGTGTTCGTAAATACACAGGAGAGAAAATTGAAGAGGAAAAACTGCAGCAGATTCTCACTGCCGCACTGCTGGCACCTTCCGGACGCGCCATCAGACCTTGGGAATTTGTCGTAGTCCGCGATAAAGAAACTTTGACAAAGCTTTCAAAGGCGAGAGAGCATGGAGCAGAAATGCTTGCCGGTGCAGACTGCGCCGTTATCGTTTTTGGCGATGAATCCAAGACTGACGTATGGACAGAAGACTGCTGTAACGCTATGGCACATATGTATCTGATGGCATCTTCCCTGGGCGTTGGATGCTGCTGGATTCAGGGCCGCCTGCGCAAGACGCCGGAAGGCATTCTGACAGAAGACTATGTCCGCGGCTTATTGGACGTGCCTTCCCAGTACCGCCTGGAGGCCATCATGTCTCTGGGGATGCCGGCTGAAACACCGGCGCCATACGATTTGGACAAGCTGCCATTTGAAAAGATTCACAGCGAAAAATTCTAGCAGGAGTATTTATCATGAACCCAATACAATTCTTTTTTATTAACAAATTCTATATTTTAGAAGAGGGTCTGGACATCGGATTCGCCCTCTATTCCGCGCCTCATCTGATCTGGCTGGCGCTGATGGCTGTGATGATTGTTCTGATTACACGCAGCTATTGCCGCAGTGACGAAGCAGGCCGCGACCGCACGCGAAAAGCCATCGCCATTGCCATGCTGGTTATGGAGATTATCAAAGACGCCGTCGTCATCGCCGTAGGCTGGTGGAATCCGGGCTACCTGCCATTCCATCTTTGCGGCCTGGCCATCTTTGCTGTTCTGGCAGATGCCTTCTGGCGTGGTCAGAAAGTGACAGGCCAGATGATTTTGTTCGCATTCATGCCGGGCGCTTTGTCAGCCCTGCTCTTTGCCAACTGGACCATGTATCCGTTCTACGTGTACATGTGCATCCACAGCTTTGTTTACCACGCTTTGATCGTAGCCTACGCTGTGATGATCTTCGCAAGCCGCGAAGTGGTGCCGAATTATAAAGGGCTTTGGAAAACCCTGATTGCCGTGATCATCTCCATCGGACCCGTTTACTGCATCAACCTGCTCTTCGCAGAGCACAATCCAAACTTCATGTTCCTCATGGAAGCCTCCCCAGGCTCCCCGCTGGTGCCTGTTTGGAACCTGACCGGACCGACCTGGTACATTCCAGGCTGCGTGCTGATGGTAGGCATCGTGTTCCATGTGCTGTACGGTGTGTATTGGGCAATTGGAAAGTGTAGAAAAAGTAAATAAGAAATAAATACATAAAAAATAGCAGCAGAGAATTTTCTCCGCTGCTGTTTTTTATTGATGATATATAGATTGATTAACCAAAATATCTCTTCAGCAGACCTGCAAATGCAGCACCGTGTCTAGCTTCGTCTCTAGCCATTTCATAAGACACCAACAAGTTGGTGTCTTGGAGAGAAACTGTGGAACAACTTGCAATAACTTTGAAGAACTAACTACAAGTGTACAAAAACTTGGACAACTTAACAACAACTTACAACAACTTTAAGGAACTTCTTTTGTAATTGGACATCTTTTGGACAATTTGAAAGGAGATTTTTTTATGGAACAGAAGAGGTCAACAAGTGTATATCAATTAAAGAATGGTAATTGGGGCTATAGACTTTCAATTACTATCAATGGAGAAAAGGTTTCGCAAAGAAGAACTAAAACTGCAGAGGGACTTCCATTCAAAACCAAACACCAAGCAATGAAAGCAAGGGAATCTGCAATAAAGGAACTACAGGCAAATGCTCTTATGCCAACCCAGAAGCAACCAGTGAAAAGAATGAGGATAAGAGAAGTCTATGAAGAGTATTGTTCTGTTGGCAGAAAAGAGAAGGCTTATTCAACAATAAAGAAGCAAGAGGCATTATGGAATAACCACATCTTGAAAAGATTTGGCTCTACTTATTTGGACAATGTCAGGGTTGCAGATATTCAAGATTTTCTGGCTGAACTTTATTGTGTGAAGGGCTATTCCTATGCTTATGTAGAAGGATTCTTGAAGCAATTTTATTTGATATTTGGTCAAGCATACTCAAGAAACTATCTCCCTGTAAATGAGTACAATAAACTTTGTGTGAATAAAAACACTAAAATCAAAATGCCTGCCAAAAGGTCAGTAGATGTTATGGATGTAGTTGCTTATTCAGATGATGAGCTTCAGCAGTTAGATGAATACTTCAAAGGAACAGCTGTTGAAACAGGCTATATGATTGGCAGATATTCTGGCTTGAGAATATCAGAGGCTTATGGTATTACATGGGACTCCATAAATTTTGAAGAAGGGTATATTTCTGTAGAGAGACAGCTTCAAACAAATGGGGGGCTTGTAAGACTTGCTTCACTTAAAACTGTCAATGCCAGAAGGAAAGTATATATGTGTGATACATTAAAAGAATACTTGCTACATCTACAGGAGAGAACAGAGCAATACAAGAAAGAATATGTGAGACAGAGAAAACAAAATGAAATAATGGTCTATGATGATGTGGAAGGAGAAGTTTCTTCATTAAATCTTATAAACACTCTTCCCAATGGGAGACTGCAAACAGCTCATGCAATTAGACATCATGCAAGAGCCATCATGGACAGGTATGGAATACATTTTAAATACCATAACTTAAGGCATACTTATGGAACAAAGATGGCTCTGATGAATACACCTGAACACATTCTCTTGAATCAGATGGGACACAGCAAAAGTTCAACAACACATAAGTATTATCTTGCAATGTCAGAAGAGGGCATTGCTGAACTGAAGAACAATGTAAACAAATTATAGGGGGATAGGGCAATGAATGAATTAGATTACCTTTTAGGTGCTTTTGTTGATGTTGATTATGGATTCAGATGTTTGTTGGAAGTGATGGAAGCTTTAGAAGAACAAGCAGAGACCAAAGAAACAAGAGACATGGAAAATCTGCTATACATCTCAAACAAAATCATAGGCAATCTACAAGAGGAACTACAAGAAAACATTGAGAAGTTAGATAAATATATAATGCAACATAGATAAAAATGAAACAGCAGAGATAGTTCTCTGCTGTTTTGTTTATCTTGATTTTAAGTGCAAAATGATGCTGTTGATTAGTTCTACATCTTTATCAGACAGTCCTGCCACACTTATGGTTGAAGTGGTGTTTACTCCTAGAAGATAGTCAGTTGACACATGGAAAATGTGAGCAAGTTCTACAATGTATTGAGTTGATGGAACAGAAATACCCATCTCCCAAGCATTGACACTTGACCTTGTAATACCAAGTTGTTTTGCTAAATCAGATTGTGTTTTATTCTGTTGCTCTCTCAATGATTTTATTCTTTCTGCTATCATTTTACCCACTCCTTTATAAGTATGGTAAAACAACCCTTAAGATATTACATTATCATAATGATGTTTGAAATTGACAATGAAAGGAAAGAGGAATATAATTTTTATAAATACTTTTTAAGAAAAGAGGGTAAAACTATGAAAAAGAAAAGTTTATTAGCATTATTGTTAGCAGTAGTTATGTGTATTGGCTTATGTGCTTGTGGTGGAGGTGCCAGCCCAGAAGAATTGGCAGGAACATATAAGAACATTACTTTTATGGATGGTGTTGAGTATACTTTAAATGAGAATTCAACTTATGACAGCTATAGAGCTTGGGACAAAGGGACATTTGAACCTACTTCTGATGGGGGATTTGTATTAACAAATAGTGAAGAAACTAACACTATTACTGTTGCAAAAAAAGACAATTATTATTATGTGGCCAACTCTGATGTTCAGTCATTTAAAAAAGATGAAGATTATGGTCAGCCTCCAACATTCAATGAAAATGGAGTAAGTAATCAGTGGTTCTGTGCATACTATGATTCAATTTCTGATACAGCTTGGCATGTAATTATATTAGAATTGATGGAAGATGGAACATTTAAATTAAGAGATTGTGATAGAGATTCAAATGGTGGACAGACAGAAGGTACTTTATATAAGGGAACATATAGTTTAGATGATTATGTTCTGAATCTGACTTGTGAAGATGGTCAGGTAATACCATTCTTATTCATTGATGATGTGATTTACTTCAATGTAATGGAAAAACAGTAATATATAACAGCAGGACTGATTAAAGTCCTGCTGTTTCTTTTAATTCTGCTTTGTATTTGTAGTAGGTGTTTCTGGAAATACCTGCAATCTTCATAACTTCTGGGTCTGTATTTGTGCCATTGAAGTCCTTGCTATTTTTCAGAATGATTTCTTTGGCAATCTCTTCTTTTTTAGTAGTGTATTTTTTCCCTTTGACCCTTCCAACCTGTTTCCCATTCAACTTGGCTGTCTTTAAACCTTCAGATGTTCTCTGTTTTAAATCCTGAACCTCTTTCTCTGATTGTTCAAATGCTATTTTGATTTGTTCTTTAGCAAGGGTCATAAGATATTCATTGATGGCTTTCAAAAGAATGTCTGCATTTGTGCCTGTCATTTCAACTTGTGTGCTGATTGCCTTTTTATAAGTGTCTGTGTTGATGTGAGGTTCTTTCAGAAACACAAGACTGATTCCCATGTTAAAGAGTTCTTCATAAAGTTGTATACCTTCTTCAGCACATCTTGACATTCTAGAAACTGAATCAAAGATAATTGTGATGTCTTTCCCAGAGACAGATTCTCTCTTGATAAGGTTATAAAGTTTGTTCCATTCTTTTCTGCCTTCTGTTTTAGTTCCTGTATAAACTTCTTTTATGATGTGAGCAGAAGGGTAAACTTCCAAGATGTTTCTTTCCTGTCTATCTATATTCTGTTTAGGTGTTGAGATTCTACAATAACCATACTGTTCTTTTTTCATGTTCTCTATCTCCTTTTGAAACTCTTTTGTACCAGAATAAACGAACCTTTAATCTGGTACTACAATGATACTACTTTTGCCTTATCTTGTCAACACTTTTGGTATAATTTAAACAAGGGTTATTTTGGTATAAGTATATCAGAAAAAAGTTTTTAATTATTTTAAAAAGATTATAAAACTGAACAGCCTAAGTACAAAATTATGCAACACCTCTAAAGTATAATAAGTACATAAGATGAAGGAAAACAAAGAAAGCCTTCAACAAGAACTAACAATAAGAATCAAGAAAGAATGAGGTACTAAAAATGAGAAAGAACAATAACTACACAATCAACTTTGAAGCAAGAACAATCACAATCACTAAAAGATTTGCAAAAGAAGCAAGTGAATTTGGCACACAGGCTTTTGAAACAATGAAGCAGTTAAGAACAGAGTTCCCTGACTTCCAGTTTGTTTACAAGACAATCCAGAAGAAAGAAAACAAAGAAAGTTTCAAAGGTCTGACAATAGATGAAATGAGAAGATTTATTGATGAAAGAAGTGAAGAAGAGCTGATTACTTTTGAAAAGGTTGTAGATATTGCTTCTTGCAAACAGGGCAAGTATGCAATTGTTAAGAAGTGGTTTTTAGATAACTACAAAGAGGAATACAAAGCAGAAATTGCTAACATTACACCAAAGAAAGTTGACCTTTCTGCAAAGCCTGCAAGAAAAACTACAGATGTTGAAGATATTCTGGCAAAGATGACAGCTCCAAAAGGGATTGAATCCACAGTAGAG
>JAZUBY010000016.1:0-3869 GCA_045638885.1 Emergencia sp.
GATCTGAACACTGCAGATGCAATCAGTGCGGTATTCGAACTGGTTACTGCAATCAACACTGCTATCAAAGACGGCGCAAGCAAGGCTTTTGCAAAGGCTTCCATGGAAACACTGATGGAATTTGCAAACGTATTAGGTCTGTTGCAGGCTGAAATGGACATTCCGGTTGATCCTGAAATCCAGGCACTGGTTGACGAAAGACAGGCTGCAAGAAAGGCAAAGGACTTTGCAAGAGCAGATGAAATCAGAGACACTCTGAAGGAAAAAGGCGTTACTCTGAAGGATACACCACAGGGTGTGCAGATTATTTTCGACTAATCATGAAACAGCAACCAAAAGATATGAACACGACGGCATTGGCTTTTTTAGGCGATGCCGTCTATGAAGTATATGCAAGAAAATATGTCATGGACAAAGGGGAAATCCGCGCGGACAAACTTCATCGCAGTGCGATTAAATACGTTTGCGCTGATGGACAGGCTAAGGCTGTCAAATCGTTAATGAACGATTTCCTGACGGAGGAAGAGGTGAAGCTGGTAAAACGTGCCCGCAACCACAAGACCACGTCGAAAGCCCGCAGTGCATCCCCGGTGACTTATAAGCTTGCGACTGCCTTTGAGGCATTGATCGGGTATTTATATTTGATAGAAGATGTAGAACGCATGGAGACGGTAATTACCGAGGCCCTTGCGAGAATTGAGGAGTAAAATATGAGTAAAGCTGACGTATTATTCGTAAATATGTGTCAGGAAATTCTGGATAACGGATTCTCCAGCGAAGGCCAGAAGGTTCGTCCAAGATGGGAAGACGGCACACCTGCTCACACAATCAAGACCTTCGGTGTGGTAAACCGTTACAACCTGCAGGAAGAGTTTCCGGCGCTGACACTGAGACCGACAGCGATCAAATCCGCAGTAGAAGAAATGCTGTGGATCTGGCAGAAGAAGTCTAATAATGTAAATGATTTAAAGACCCGTATTTGGGATTCCTGGGCTGATGAAACAGGATCCATTGGTAAGGCGTACGGATATCAGCTGGGTGTAAAATATCAGTTCGCTCAGGGAGAAATGGACCAGGTTGACAATGTAATCTGGCAGCTGAAGAATCAGCCGTATTCCAGAAGAATTATGACCAATATTTATAATTTCGGCGATTTGATGGAAATGGGACTGGAACCATGTGCTTACAGCATGACCTTTAACGTAACGGGCAATAAGCTGAATGGTATTTTGAATCAGCGTTCTCAGGATATTTTGGCGGCGAACAACTGGAATGTAGTGCAGTATTCTGTGCTGATTTACATGCTGGCACAGGTTTGCGGCTATGAACCAGGGGAGCTGGTACATGTTATTGCCGATGCACATATCTATGACAGACATATCCCTGTTATCGAAGAAATGATCAAAAGACCGCAGTATCCTGCACCGAAATTCAGACTGAATCCGGATGTAAAGAATTTCTACGACTTTACTTTAGATGATATCATCATCGAAGATTATGAAAAAAATCCACAGATTACCAATATCCCTGTGGCTATATAATGGAGGAAAACAATGAAGCTGATTTTAGCAGCAGACCAAAACTGGGCAATCGGTAAAGATGGCGGACTTTTATGCCACCTGCCGGGTGACTTAAAGTTTTTCAAAGAAAAGACTTCAGGAAAGACTGTTGTCATGGGAAGACCTACCCTGGAAAGCCTTCCTGGAGGTAAACCGCTTCCAAAGAGAGAAAATATCGTTCTGACTACAAACCAGGAGTTCCAGAGAGAAGGCGTGACTGTTGTTCATAGTGAAGCTGAACTGGATCAGGTTTTGGCGGATCGAGACACAGACAATGTAATGATTATGGGAGGCGGAAAGGTATATAGAGATTTTCTGCACAAATGCGATACATGCTATATTACGAAGATTTATGCATCTTTTGAAGGGGCGGACACCCATTTTGTGGATTTAGACGCTCTGGGTGAATTTGAAGTCGTATGGGAAAGTGAAGTGCAGGAAGAAAACGGCATTCGCTACCAGTTTTTTGAGTATAGGAGAGTGAACCATGGCTAAGAATAAACGTGACTGGTCTCAGATTAACGCCCGCAAAGGAAAGCGTTATGTGGAAAGAGAACAGAAGCCAGCCAGACCGGCAAGAACGGAAAGACCTGAAAGAACAGAAAGACGTCAGGAAGAAAGATCCTTTGACGATGCACCTGCAGCAAACGTTATCATTGGCAGAAATCCACTGATGGAAGCGTTGAAAAACGACCGTGAAATCGAGAAGATTCTGGTTGGAAAGGGTGCTGAAGGCTCTGTAACAAAGATCGTAGCTATGGCGAAGGACAAGGGCATTCCGCTATACCAGAGCGATAAGCAGACTTTGGATCGTATTGCCTGCGGCAGACCGCACCAGGGTGTTATCGCCTATGCATCTGCATATAGCTACAGCACTATGGAGGATGTTTATGCCAAGGCGGCGGCAAAAGACGAAGTGCCTTTTGTGATTATTCTGGACAATCTGGAAGATCCGCATAATCTGGGCGCTATCATGCGTACAGCAGAATGTGCAGGTGCTCACGGTGTTATTATTCCGAAGCGTCGTTCCTGCGGACTGACAGAAGTAGTTGCAAAATCCTCTGCAGGCGCCATTGAGTATATGCCATGCGTAAAGGTTTCTAACATTGGACAGACCATCGACCAGCTGAAGGAAGACGGGTTCTGGATTGCAGCGTGCGACATGGGCGGAACGACTTATTATAAGCAGGATCTGACCGGCAAGCTTGCTATTGTGATTGGCAGCGAAGGTTTTGGCATCAGCCAACTGGTGCGCAAAAAGTGCGACTTTGTCGTTTCCATGCCAATGGTAGGCGAAATTACATCTTTAAATGCGTCCAATGCGGCAGCAGTGCTTATGTATGAGGTAAGAAGACAAAGAGATGAAAAATAGCGATTTGAACGTCCTGACTGATGAATCCATCGTGAAGATGGCCCAGGAAGGCAGCGGCACAGCTTATGAATATCTGATTGATAAATATAAGGAACTAGCGAAAATCAAATCGAAAATGTATTATATTGCAGGCGGTGACAACGAAGACGTAATCCAAGAAGGCATGATTGGCATCTTTAAAGCTATTCGTGATTACGATGAAGAAAAGGATGCGTCTTTCCGCACCTTTGCAGAACTATGCATTGCAAGACAGATTTCCAACGCCATCAAAGGCGCCAACAGACAAAAACACCAGATTCTAAACGAATCTGTTCCTTTATATATGGGGGATGGCGAAAATGATGGCAGCGATGGCGCGTATGCCGAACATTTTGCCAGCAACCGTGCTGATACGGATCCGGAATCCATCATGCTGATGAAAGAAGTGGTGGATTATCTGAAAGAAAATGACCAGGATATCTTCAGTCCTTTAGAACGCATGGTATGGAAAGAGATGCTAAAAGGAAAGGATTACAGGGAGATTGCAATGGAACTGCGACGCCCGGCAAAGGCCATCGACAACGCAATCCAAAGGATCAAAAAGAAGCTTGAAAGACAGCTAAAGCCTTGATTTTTCTCATTCCGATTGTTGACAATCAGACAAAAATATAGTACCATAAAAATGTTGTATGACAACGTGTATGGGCTGTTGTAGCTCAGTTGGTAGAGCACTTCCTTGGTAAGGAAGAGGTTCGGCAGTTCGAGTCTGCTCAACAGCTCCAATTATTTTAATTTGTTGTTTATAAAAGGAGATTTACAAAATGGCAAAAGCAAAATTTGAAAGAACTAAACCGCATATTAACATCGGTACAATCGGTCACGTTGACCACGGTAAGACAACTTTAACAGCTGCTATCACAAAGACATTAAACGAAAGATACGGCTTAGGTGAAAAGGTT
>JAZUBY010000017.1:0-6159 GCA_045638885.1 Emergencia sp.
AGTTTCAGTTTCTTCTTTGAATGTTGTTTCTAAGATACCTGCTCTGCCTGCACCGATACCGGAAGCATATGCTAAAGCGTAATCCTTTGCTTTACCGGAAGCATCCTGGTAAACAGCGATTAAGGAAGGAACGCCCTTGCCTTCTACGTACTGGGATCTTACAGTGTGTCCAGGACCCTTAGGCGCAACCATAATTACGTCGATATCTTTCTGTGGCTGAATCTGCTGGAAGTGGATGTTAAAGCCATGAGCAAACATCAGAACGTTGCCTTCCTTCATGTGCTTTTCAATCTGTTCTCTATAGATTTTTGCCTGCAGTTCGTCCGGTGTCAGCATCATAACTACATCGCCGGCTTCTGCTGCTTCTTCAATATCTAAAACTTTCAGGCCTGCCGCTTCAGCCTTTGCTGCGTGAGCAGAACCTGGTCTTAAACCTACAACTACATCAACGCCGCTTTCATGCAGGTTCATAGCATGGGCATGGCCCTGGCTTCCGAAACCGATGATCGCTACAGTTTTGCCATCTAATAATCCTAAATTACAATCCTGATCGTAATACTTCGTAATCATATCCTTAATCTCCTTTATATCTAGATTTCTGTTATTTTATAATTCATTTATATTGGCTTCAATGCCTGTAATACCCGTTCTGCAGACTTCTAAAACATGGTACGTTTCCATTAAGTCCACAAACCCGTCAATTTTTTCCGGTGTACCTGTCAGTTCAATAATCATACTATCGGAAGACAAGTCTGCAATCTTACCTCTGAAAACATCTACAATAGCTTTGATATCTGCTCGCTCTGCAGGTCCTGCTTTTACTTTCAGTAACAGCAGTTCTCTGTATAAGCTGTTTTCACGATTCAGTACATGTACACTTTCTACCACTTCCAACTTCTCTGTCTGTGTAACAATCTGCTGCATAGACTGCTCCGTTGCACTAAACACAATAGTGAGTCTGATTAAATTCGGATCCTTCGTTACGGATGAGGTGATAGAGTCAATATTGAATCCTCTTTTACCAAAATGGCTGACAACTCTCGTCAGAACGTTTACCTGGTTGTGAACAAGTACGCTGACGATTTCTTTTTTTAATGGTCTATACATATCCGCGTCCTCCTTCCTAATCGATGATCATGTCTTCAGCGGATTTACCGGCTGGGATCATTGGTAATACTCTTTCTTCTCTGGAAATAACACATTCAATCCAAACCGGACCTGTTTCCTGCAGTGCCTTGTCCATTGCTTCTGCAAATTCTTCCGGTGTGGTTGCTCTGAAGCCTTTTGCGCCAAAACCTTCTGCCAGCTTCACATAGTCAGTCTTTCTTTCCGGCGTAGTATTGGAATATCTGCCGTCGTAGAAAATCGTCTGCCACTGGTAAACCATACCGAGCACCTGATTATTCATAATAACAGTGATAATCGGCAGGTTCTGGCTTACTGCGGTACAAGCTTCGTTCAGGTTCATATGGAAGGAACCGTCCCCTGTAATGTGTACCACTCTGTCGCCAGGACAACCCATCTTTGCACCGATGGCTGCGCCGTAACCAAATCCCATAGTTCCCAAACCGCCACTGGTGATAAACTTCTTGGATTTATTATGCTTTAAGTACTGTGCAGACCACATCTGGTGCTGTCCTACGTCAGTTACATAAATCGTATCTTCATTTGTTTTATCACTGATAATATCTAAGATTTCTTTTGGATGAAGAGGCGCATCAGATTCTACCACTCTGCTTCTCTTCTTCCATCCATCTACACGGTTGTGCCATTCTTCATGTTTGGTTTCTTCTATCAAAGGTAATAACTTTGTTAAGAAATCCTTCACATCACCAACAACAGCCTTATCTATGATAACATTCTTATTCACTTCACTCTTATCGATATCGATCTGTACAATCTTTGCACGTTCACCGAACTTATGCGGATTCAACGCAACTCTGTCACTGAATCTTGCGCCCAGCGCAATTACCAGATCACACTGGTCGATGGCTCTGTTTGCTGCGATGGTACCATGCATACCCAGCATACCTAAATTCAGATCATGATCATACCCGATAACGCCTGCAGACATCAAAGTATGTGTCACAGGAATATCAGCCTTTTCCAGCAGTTCTACCAGTTCCTTGCCTGCATTAGAAGCAACAACCCCGCCGCCTACGTAAGCAACCGGCTTATTCGCTGCATTAATCAGAGCAGCTGCTTCAGCCACATCTTCGTCAGAAATTTCCGGACGTGCCTTCAGTGGCAAAGGTTCCTTATTGGTAAACTCAGTAATGGCTGCCGTAACATCCTTCGTAATATCGATGAGAACAGGACCCTTTCTTCCGCTATTTGCAACTCTGAATGCATCACGCAGTGCAGGTTCCAAATCCTCAATGCGGTTTACAAAATAGTTGTGCTTTGTAATGGCCATGGTCACGCTGGTAATACTGATTTCCTGGAAAGAATCCTTACCGATGAGAGAATCCGGCACGTTGGCACAAATCGCAATCATTGGAATACTGTCCATAAATGCAGTAGCCAGACCTGTTACCAGATTTGTTGCACCCGGACCACTGGTAGAAAAGCATACACCAGTCTTTCCGGTTGCTCTTGCGTAACCGTCAGCTGCATGAGATGCGCCCTGTTCATGGGCTGTCAGCACATGTTTGATTTTGTCGCTGTATTTGTATAACTCGTCAAAAATATTCAGTGCAGTACCGCCCGGATAACCGAACACCGTATCAACACCATGGTCGAGCAATACTTCTAATACAATTTGAGATCCTGTTAATTTCATAAGTTTTCTCCTTTGTAATAACGATAAAATGAGCAGTTTCTGCCCACATTTTCATTATAGACCTTAAGAAAAAATTGTCAACACTTTTTGTTTTTGCATAACAAAAAATACATTCATTTATTTAGCAAAAACACAAATTACACCTTGACATTCCGTCTGCCTTCTTATATATTATAGGCATAGTAACTGCGAAGACGGGAATAAGCTTTCATATTGGTTTTTCAGAGAGCAATCGGTTGGTGGAAGATTGTAAACCTTTGTTAGCGTCTCACCCCAGAGCGGAGAAACGAGCGGGCACAATCTGTGTCAAGAAGAGTGGTACCGCGGAAACTGTCGTTTTCGTCTCTTTTACGATTTTTGATATCGTCAAAAGAGGCGTTTTTACGTTTCACGATATATTTTATTTCGGAGGTATATAGAATGAAGAACTACACAAAGTACAGCATCGGCTATTATCCACCGCCAATGAATCCGGTTGAATACGACTGGCCAAAGAAAGATCACATCGAAACAGCCCCTATGTGGTGTAGCGTAGACCTGCGTGACGGAAACCAGGCACTGATTGTTCCAATGAGCCTGGAGCAGAAACTGGATTTCTTCAAGTACTTAGTTCAGATTGGTTTTAAAGAAATCGAAGTTGGCTTCCCTGCTGCTTCTGAAACAGAATACGAATTTTTAAGAGCTTTAATCGATCAGGATCTGATTCCGGATGACGTAACCGTACAGGTACTAACCCAGTCCAGAGTCCATATCATCGACAAGACTTTCGAAGCACTGAAAGGCGCAAAGAACGCTATTGTGCATTTATATAACTCTACTTCCTTTGCACAGAGACAGCAGGTATTCCGTGCATCCCAGGAAGAAATCATTGATATCGCACTGGAAGGCGCACGTTTAATCAAAAAGTACGCAGCAGAAAATCCTGAAACAAACTTCCGTTTCGAGTATTCCCCAGAAAGCTTTACCGGAACTGAAATGGAATTCGCTTTGGAAATCTGTAACAAGGTTATCGACGTATGGGAACCTACACCAGATAAGAAGGTTATCATCAACCTGCCTGCGACAGTACAGATGTCCATGCCTCACGTATATGCAAACCAGATTGAATACATGAGCAAGAACTTACATAACAGAGAAAACGTTATCATTTCCCTGCATCCTCATAACGACAGAGGTACCGGTGTTGCCGATGCAGAATTAGGCATCTTAGCAGGCGGCGACAGAATCGAAGGCACACTGTTTGGTAACGGCGAAAGAACCGGTAACGTTGACATCATCACACTGGCAATGAATATGTTCACTCACGGTGTTGACCCTGAGCTGGACTTCAGCAATATTTTAGAAGCTGTAGAAAAGTACGAAGAATACACCGGCATGACCGTAAACCCTAGACAGCCATATGCAGGTGAATTAGTATTCGCAGCATTCTCCGGCTCTCATCAGGATGCTATTGCAAAGGGTATGAAGTGGAGAGAAGAAACCGATCCAAGCAGATGGACAGTTCCATATCTGCCAATCGATCCGCATGATGTCGGCAGAGAATACGAAGCTGACGTTATCAGAATCAACAGCCAGTCCGGCAAGGGCGGCATCGCTTACATCATCGAAAGAGATTACGGCTATGCAATTCCAAAGGCAATGATGGCAGAAATCGGCTACATGATGAAAGACATCTCCGACAAGCGTCATGAAGAACTGGCACCAGCTGAAATCTTCGAAGCATTCAAGAAAGAATACATCAACGACTTTACGCCAATCGATATTACCGATGCAACATTCAGCCACTTCTCCTCTACCAAGGACGATAATGAGGTTTACGGCGTAAGAATGCGTGTGAACATCGATGGACAGGTATATAATCTGGAGGCAGAAGGTAACGGCCGTCTGGACGCTGTTTCCAACGCACTGCGTAAGACAGAGTACCACTTCGATTACAAGTTTATCACTTACTCCGAACACGCAATCAGTGCAGACTCCAACTCCAAGGCTGCCGCTTATGTTTGCATCGCAGATAAAAACGACAACTACTATTGGGGCGTAGGTACACATGCCGACATCATCCTGGCATCCGTTAACGCTTTAGTTTCCGCACTGAACAGAATGAACAAGAAGATTCACTTCGTAAGATAAGAAAGTCAGCTTAAAGGAGGACTTTACTATGGGAATGACAATGACGCAGAAAATTCTGGCTGCACATGCAGGTTTAGAAAAAGTGACTGCAGGTCAGTTAATTGAATGCCAGTTGGACGTGGTTATGGCCAATGACATTACCGGTCCGATGGCACTGCCAATCTTCCGTCAGATGGCAGATAAAGTTTTTGATAAAGACAAGGTGGTTCTGGTTCCTGACCATTTCACACCGAACAAAGATATCAAGTCTGCACAGAACGCGAGAGACATTCAGGATTTCTCTCGCGAACAGGGCCTGACCCACCACATGGTACAGGGTAAATGCGGCGTAGAACATGCAATTCTGCCGGAAAGAGGTATCGTTGTTGCCGGTCAGTGCATCATCGGTGCCGACTCCCACACTTGTACTTACGGTGCACTAGGCGCTTTCGGTACCGGTGTTGGTACGACAGACATAGCTGCAGGCATGGCTACCGGCCAGACCTGGTTCAAGGTTCCTTCCGCAATCAAGTTTGTATTAACAGGAAAACCGGAACCTTACGTTAGCGGCAAAGACATCATCTTACATATCATCGGCAGAATCGGTGTAGATGGTGCATTATATAAATCCATGGAATTCGTCGGCGACGGCGTTAAGAATCTGACTATGGATGACAGATTTACCATCTGTAACATGGCTATCGAAGCCGGTGCAAAGAACGGCCTCTTCCCTGTTGATGAACAGACGATTGCCTACATGGAAGAACATGCACCAGGCAAGGAATACAAGGTATTTGCAGCTGATGCAGATGCAGAATACGACGAAGTCATCGAAGTAGATCTGGCGGCAGTCAGACCAACCGTTGCCTTCCCTCACCTGCCGGGTAACGCACATACCATCGATGAAATCGAAGCAGATGAAAAGATTTACATCGATCAGGTTGTCATCGGTTCCTGCACCAATGGCCGCATGAGCGACATGAGAAAAGCCGCTGCCATCTTAAAAGGCAGAGAAGTGGCTCCTGAAGTTCGTGTCATGGTTATCCCTGCGACACAGAAAATCTTTGTACAGTGTATGGAAGAAGGTCTGGCTAAAATCTTTGTTGAAGCAGGCTGTGCATTCAACACCCCTGGCTGCGGCGCATGTATGGGCGGTCACATGGGCGTTATGTGCAAAGGCAGAAGATCCAATATCCTTCAGACTCTCAGGTAATGTTACGGTACGCAGACTTTCGCAATTCATGAATGCATACATATCAATTAACGTT
>JAZUBY010000018.1:0-26897 GCA_045638885.1 Emergencia sp.
TATTTTCTTTGTATATAACATTGCAAAGGTGGGCAGACAGGCTAACACCACATCCCTGTTACTTTGTGGTACGGCAGTAAACCAGTTCCTGACGGCGCTGATTTCCATCGCCATGCTGCTCTTCTCTACAGAAATGAAAAAGATTTACTTCTGGACACTGGGTAGCTTCTCTGCGAAAGGATGGGAACATGTGCTGACTGTATTACCTTATGTTATCGTTGGTCTGCTGATTATTCTGATTTTTTCCAAGGAAATGGATATTATGGTGCTGGGAGACGAAACAGCGGTAAGATTCGGGGTAGACATCGAGAAGAACAAGAGAATTCTGTTCTTAGTGACTTCTCTGATTATGGCTGCCTGCGTATCTGTCAGCGGTATTATCGGTTTTGTGGGTCTTATTGCACCACATGTGATTCGACTGATTATCGGTCCATCTCACAAGAAACTGCTTCCGCTATCTTTTGTGCTTGGCGGGGTGGTGCTGTGTATCTGTGATACTATTGCAAGAAGTGTATTGGAATCAGAAGTTCCGGTTGGTATTGTGACAGCTATCATTGGTGCACCGTTCTTCATCTACCTGCTACGTGCAAGAAATTCGGAGGTGATGTAATGGCAAAGGAAATGTTAAGATTTGAAAATGTAACATTGGGATATGGAGATCGCGACGTTATCAAAGACTTTTCCTGTGTTATCAAAGAAGGAGAATTCGTGTCTTTGATCGGACCAAACGGATCCGGCAAGTCCACTTTAATTCATGCTATCACCGGCATGGTGCCTTGCAAGTCCGGCCAGATTTATGTGAAGGGGCAGGATAACAGTAAGCTGTCCTCTAAGGAGCGTGCGCAGATTGCGGCTGTTGTTCCTCAGAATTTTCAGCCTAACTTTGCTTTCAAGGCAAAGGAAATCGTAGCCATGGGCAGACATCCTTTCCTGGGACGCATGCAGTCCGAAAGTGAAGAGGATTATCGTATCATTGACCAGGCCATGGCAGAGACCGGGACTCTGCACCTGAGGGACCGTAAGATTACACAGCTTTCCGGTGGGGAGCGTCAGAGAATTATCATCTCTTCTGCACTGGCCCAGCAGCCACAGCTGCTCATCGTAGACGAACCGACCAACCATCTGGATATTCAATATAACTTAGAAGTTATGCAGCTAATGAGCAGGCTGAACAAGGAGAAAGGCATTACTATCTTTGCCGTTCTTCACGATATCAACATGGCATCCCGTTTCTCTGACCGTATCATCGTGCTGGATCATGGGGAAATGGCATGTGACGGACCAGCTAGAGAAGTCATCCGTGAAGAGGTGCTGAAACCGGTTTACAAAATCGACCTGATTGTCAGAGATAACCCGCTGACAGACGCGGCAGAAATCGTTGCCCTACGTAGCAACAAAACAGCAAAGCGTGCAGTCAACGGCAAGCGTGTTCATATTATCTGTGGCGGCGGCAGCGGCAGCTGCTGGCTGGAAGCTTTCCATAACAAAGGCTGGGAAGTATCAACAGGTGTTCTTAACGTAGGTGACAGTGACTACGAACTGGGCCGCTCTTTGGGACTGGCTGTAGTATCGGAAAAGCCATACTGTGATATCAGCGATGGTGCTTTTGATGCTAATTTGGAACTGATGAAAGATGCGGATATGGTAGTACTGGCTGACATTGATGTAGGACACAGTAACCTGAAAAACGTAGAAGCTTTGAACCATTTAGACGACCAGAAACTGTTCATACTTCGTGGTGAGGGCAAAGACTATACCGGTGGTAAGGCTATCGCCATTGTTGATCAGCTGATCGCCAGCGGCAGAGCTACAGAAGTGACCTGGCAGCAGCTGGAACAGGAAATTTAAACGTATAAACAAATTAAAAAGAGACGCTTTTCTGAGCGTCTCTTTGTTGTTTTTGATGATGTTAAATAAAGAATCTCTTTTCCATAGCTTCTCTTGCATGACTGTTGATGGCCAGGAAAATCAGCATGCCGCCGATGCATAACAGAACCACTGTCGGGTAAATACACCATCCGATAAACTGCTCCAGGTGGAAGGTAATCTTAGACAGCAGCTCAAAGACAGGCATCAGAATCCCCAGCAGTATAAAAGTGCCGCCAAAGATGAAAAGCTTCCCTTTCCCTATGTAATAGAGCAGGGCTGTAATGACTGTTACGATGAGACCCAGTCCGGCAGCAATGGGAAAAGCAAAACTGAGGAACCAGTCTCCTTCCGTTACCACATTGATATATAGCAGGAACAAGGTAATGGCCGCAAAATCACAAGGTACGAAGATCACAGGATTCGGTTTCTTGAACCAGGTTGGCAGTACGGCAATCAGGTATGCCAACAGAAGACCACCGCTGACAAATCCAGCCCAGCTGATAGTGTGATTTACATGGAAGTTAATCAGCAATACCAAAATGGCAGGCAGGACAAAGGCAGTAGTTACGATGATATGGGCTGCTCTGGAATTGAAATGATGATGTTCATCGCCATGAACATCGCTATAGAGGGGCTCTCCGGCCGCTCTTTCTAAATCCGGGTGATAGGCACGGGTACCGCATAACGGACAGTGCTGCTCTGTATCACCCAGCTTTACGCCACATTTTACACAATACATAGGTTCTCCTTATGCTTCTTCTTTGTTGCTGCCATTGCTCTCAACCAAAACAGGCAGGTCAAAGTCTTTTAATACTTGATAAAAATGATATTCCAAATCTGATTCTTTGATGTTTCGAATAAAGTTTACATACAGGGTTCCGTTGTAGGAGACCACGCCGCAGTTGTTTGGTGCTGCAGCCTGTACTCCAAGAACTACGTCAAAACGGTCTACATAGTCTTCCATTTCCTTTGGCAGTTTCACATTACCCAGATTGGACATGGTGAGGCAGGACTGACGTTCGCCGACGATGTCAAATACGGTTTTCATGACGATATTCTTCACAAACAGCGGTACTACTTTCAGAGCCAGCATGTTTTCGCTGCCAACGTTGGCTGCAATCATGGTACTCATATACTTTGGATTGATTTCAGCACCCATGCGGTGTTTTACTGCCTGACAGATTTCATCAAAGGTATATTCACCCAGCTTCGGATTGATTTCCGGCGTGGTGTACAAAGCAAAATTACGAAGGGTTTTGCTTGGAAACAGGGCGCGCAGATTGACAGGTAACAACACCTTAATCGGCTTGCGCTTTCTTGGCTGTTTTACTTTTTCTTTCTGCAGATTCTGCAGGGCACGCATCATAACTGCGCAGAGGAATCCTGTCAAAGTGACACCGTGAGCTTTTGCCTTTGTCAGCACCTGATCTACAGGAAGCTGGAAGCAGGTCACATGAAGGAACTCTCCATCTTCCGGTGTACCGCGAACTTTCCAGGCAGTGCTGCCTTTGCGGCTGGCACTAACTGGTGCAGCATATTTATGGAAGCTGTCTTCAAACTCTGCTTCCTGGGGTTCCTCCAGACGGTCCAAGATGCCATCGGTAGCAGGAATTACAATACCGTGCTTCTGCTGCAGGTATTCAGCAACCAAGCTCTTCAGGAAAGACATGGCTCCGGTACCGTCGGTCAGGGAGTGGAAGTATTCCACCGCAATACGACGGTTATGGACGATGACACGGAAAGCGCATTTTCTGGTTTCCTCCCTGGACATACGGGCCAGGGGATAAGCCAGTTCATCACGGATTTCCGGTGCTTCATCCAGTTCCTGAAGATAATACCAGAAGACGCCGCGTTGCAGTCTGGCAGCAATGGAAGGAAAACGGCGGGCTGTCATATCCAGCGCCTTTTGGAGTATTTCTTTGTCGACTGGCTCTTTCAGCGTTGCCGACAGACGATAGACATTACTCCAGGTTTGTCTTTGTGCAGCAGGATAAATCTTTGCAGCGTTATCCAGCGGCATCCAGCGAAGCTTACGCTCCTTGGACAGATATTTATTTAGGAAACTGTTGATCTTCGTCCAATCATCCAGATCCTCTTCTAATTCATAAAACAAATAAGCATGCCAGCGATGGGCTTTGATGGATAACCGGCTCTTAGCACCGTCAGTCTGCAGCTTTTTGTGGAGGCTTTCTGCATCGCTAAGCAAGATTTCATCCCCGCCAACAAAGATGAGTGAAGGCGGCATATGGGATAAATCTGCGAGAACCGGGGAAACCATCGGATTGGTACGGTCTACACAGTAGCAGTCTGCATAGTAATCCACAATTTTCGTAGTGAGAGACGGGTCGATTTCCTTGTTTTTCGTATAGGACTCTCCAGAAGAGGTCAAATCCGTCCATGGAGAAATGGCCAAAATACTGCTTGGCAGAGACAGGCCTTCTTCTTGCAGTTTCAAACAAAGAGCATAGCAAAGACCACCGCCGGCACTTTCTCCAGCCAAGGTGATTTTGTCAGCTGTATAGCCTTTCTGCAGCAGATAGCGATAGCTTTCTATGGCATCTTCTAAAGCAGCCGGATAAGGATGTTCCGGTGCCAGACGATAGGCCGGTGCAAAGACACGGGTACCGCTTTTGATGGCCAGAAGGCCGCCAAAGCCTCTTGCATAAGGAAGGCTGCCGCAGGTATAACCGCCACCATGAAGGTAGAGGATGACGCCTTGACGACGTTCGTCCTTTGGCAGAATCCATGCACCATCGAATCCATCAAAATGATGTTCCCGGATGGTTACATGGTCACGGTATTTCAGCTCCAGTAACTGGCCGATTTTATCCTGGCCCTTACGAATGGTAGGCAGGGAACATCGGTCCAGCAAGCCTTTTAAAATATGCAGTTGTTTGTGCACTTTATTTGCTGATAACATAGTCTCTCTCTTTCTTTTCTATCTGCTATCTTACTATAGTTTCGTGGTTTTACGCAATATTTACTTTGCCTAATCACAAGAGACGAAAGAAAAGAGAGCGCTATGCACTCTCTTTTGTCCTCTTATTGAAATGACGGTGGCTTCACGTCAGTCTTTGCAAACTGATTACCGCCGGGAGACGGTGTAGACATGTTGAAATACATCTGAGCATCCTTTGTTGTACCGAAGTCCTGATTGGATCCGGTGTTCTGCACCTTGTTGAAGGCTTCCCGAAACATGGCATTATGTGCTTCTTCGCGATTCAACAGGAAGTCGATGGTTTCTCTAACCTTTTTGTCTTCAATCTGACGGTATAGGTATTCGTAAACCACCTTCGCTCTCTGCTCAGAAGCAATATTAGAAAGAAGGTCAGCACAAAGGTCGCCGGTTACAGTCACATAGTCGGCTGTCCAGGAATAGCCGGATGCATTGGTCAGACAAGGGCTGAGGCCGTTTTGCACGTGAGCCTGGATTTCGCCAGCGGGAACTGCTGCTGCGTCTACGTCGTGACCGTTGAGCAAGTTGATAGTTTGAGAAATCATTTCCAGATGACTTAATTCTTCGGCGGCAATATCCAGGAACAGATCTTTGATTTCCGGATCTTTGATACGGAAACTCTGGGCCATGTACTGCATAGCTGCTTTCAGCTCGCCGTTACCGCCACCCAGCTGCTCTTGCAACAGGGCTGCATACTGGGGATTGGGACGTTCAACCTCTACCGGGTGAAACAGTTTCTTTTCATGTTTGAACATAGATTGCACCTCGCTTTTTTCCATAGTTTGCGAGAGACTGGCAGAAATATACGTGAGAAAAATGAAAGAAATGGACAGGTCCGCCTGGCTAAGCTATACTGATGTCATAAGGAGATTTTTATATGACAAATCAGATTAAAAATTCAACGATATACTTATTACTTCCAATCATTTCCGGCATCTGCTGGGGAACCGCTGGCATTTTTGTAAGAACCTTAGATGCAGCCGGGCTGAATAATATTACCATTAACTTTTCCAAGTTTATCGTATCGGCTGTAGTAATGGGCATCGCTATGCTGGTGATTGACCGTAAGGCATTCAAAGTTAATCCTAAAGACCTTCCAATCCTGGCAGGCATCGGCCTGTTCGGTGCGTTGTTTCTTAACTATGCATATAATGAGGCGGTCATTCGTACCTCACTGTCTTTAGCAGCGGTGTTGCTCTGCCTGGCACCGGTTTTTGTGCTGATCTTTGGTGCAATCTTATTTGGTGAAAAATTAACCAGAACGAAGCTGATCTGCATTTCCATGGCAATCTTTGGCAGCATTCTGCTTAGCGGTCTTTTGGATGATGGGGGCAGTTTACCGTGGGATACCATTGGTTTCCTCTTTGGTCTTAGCTCGGCCATTGCCAACGCAGCATATACCATTTTATCAAAGATGGCAACCAATAAAGGTTATAGCTCTATGGCTATCTACTTTTACTCTTATACAATGATTTTGGTGTTTATGATTCCGTTTGTGGATTTTGGTGCCATAACAGATTATCTGAGCAGCGAGCCTGTGCAAGCCTCTACGACCTTTTTTGGCTTTGCAATCTGGACATCCCTGCTTCCGGGTGTCATTTATACCGCAGCTGTGAGACATGCAGATGCGGGAAAAGTTGCCACCCTGGCATCTGGTGCAGAGCCGGTTTCATCTATGCTGATAGGGATTTGGATGTACCGTGAAGTGCCGTCGATTTTTGGATTCGGAGGTATGATTTTGACCATCGCAGCTTTGATTATGCTGATTAAGGTAGAGGAGAAAACGTCGTGAATATAGAAATGCAAAAGAAGAAAACGGGACTGGTCCTGGAAGGCGGTGCCATGCGCGGCATGTATACGGCTGGTGTTCTGGATGTGTTTATGGAGAATGGAATCACCTTTGATGGAGTCATGGGTGTATCTGCGGGAGCCATTACAGGTTGCTCCTATGTGTCTGGTCAGATTGGCAGAACCATACGATATAATGTGAAATACTGCAAAGACAAGCGGTTTATGAGCTTTCATAGTTTCCTGAAGACAGGAGATCTGGTAGGCAATCAGTTCTGCTACCATGAACTGCCGGAAGTGCTGGATCCCTATGACAATGAGGCGTTCAAAGGATCAGGCGTAGAATTTTATGTGACCTGCACCAACCTGGAAACAGGGAAAGCGGAATACATCAGGATGCACGATATGTTTGCAGATATCGATTATATGAGGGCTTCGGCATCCATGCCTTATGTGTCTCAGATTGTGGAGAAAGACGGAATGAAGCTGTTGGACGGCGGCTGTAGCGACAGCGTGCCGGTAAGGGCTTTTATGAATATGGGGTATCAGAAAAACGTGGTTGTTTTGACCAGACCTGCTGATTATCGTAAAAAGCCGGAAAAGCAGGGGCTGGCGAAACTTGTCTATCGTAAATTCCCAAAGTTTGTGGCAACGCTTCTGGGGCGTGCGGATGCATATAATAAAATGGCAGAAGATATTCTGGCGCTGGAGAAGAAAGGTGAAATCTTTGTCATCAGGCCAAAGACGCCTTTGGAAATCGGTCGTATGAGCCACGATGAAGATGAAATTCTGGCTGCTTATGAGAGAGGGAAAGCCGATGCATACGATTGTCTGCAACGTCTGCGAGAATGGATGGTGAATGAAACCTTATAAAAGAAAAGCTGCGATTCGCTGCTGTTTAGTGGCTGGTCGCAGTTTTTGATTGGGAACGTGTTTGTGCCGTATCCTATAAAATGATTTTTTTGCATTAAAAATGGAAATTTGACAAAAAAAGATGCTTTATAGGATACACCACCGTCGCGCGAGAGAGAGGGAGCAATGGAAAATAAGAAGTTTTTTGTCAGCATATAGTGAAATCTGTAATTTTATGGTACAATTATCATTAGTATGAATAAGAACACATTTGACTGCGACGTTTTCGCCGCGGAAAGGAGATAGATATGCATCTGACACCGAAAGAACAGGAAAAACTGATGCTTCATATGGCAGGAAACCTGGCAAAAGAAAGAAAAGAAAGAGGTCTGAAGCTGAACTACATCGAGGCTATGGCCCTGATCAGTTCCGAGCTTCTGGAGCTGGCAAGAGACGGGAAAACCGTGACGGAACTGATGCAGCTTGGCACAAAGATTCTGACTGGCGATGAAGTGATGGACGGCGTTGCTGATTTACTGGACGAAGTTCAGGTAGAAGCGACCTTCCCGGACGGCACCAAACTGGTAACCGTACACAACCCAATCCAGCAGCCGGCAGCTACACTGAAAGCCGGCGAAGTGATGGCCAAAGACAGAGATATCATCATCAATGACGGCAAAGAAACTGTAACCGTTCTGGTAGCAAACAAAGGCGACCGACCTGTACAGGTAGGTTCCCACTACCACTTCTTCGAAGTGAACAAGTGTCTGGAATTTGACCGCGCAAAGGCATACGGTTTCCATTTAGACATTCCTTCCGGCACTTCCGTCCGTTTTGAACCGGGCGAAGAAAAAGAAGTGCAGCTTTGTGCTATGGGCGGCAGCTGCGTGGTTTACGGTCTCAACGACCTGACTTGCGATGCTATTCATGATGCGTCAAAGGCGGCAGCTTTGGAAACAGCAAAAGCAAAAGGTTTTGTGAAATAAGGAGGGACTGAAATGAGCGTAAAGATGTCTGGCAGCAAGTATGCTGCAATGTTTGGTCCCACAACAGGGGACAAAGTAAGACTGGCTGATACCAGCCTTGTAATTGAAGTAGAAAAAGACTATACCGTATACGGCGACGAATGTAAATTCGGCGGCGGTAAGACTTTGCGTGACGGCATGGGCCAGTCCGTAAAGACCTGCAGCAGCGACGGCGACCTGGACCTGGTTATCACCAACGCATTAATTGTTGATGCAAAAGCAGGTATCATCAAAGCTGATATCGGTATCAAAGACGGCAAAATCGCAGGAATCGGAAAAGCCGGTAACCCTGATATCATGGATGGCGTCACACCTGGCATGACGGTGGGTGCGGCAACAGATGCCCTGGCTGGCGAAGGCATGATCGTCACAGCAGGGGCCATCGATACTCATATCCACTATATTGATCCGGGTCAGATTGACTGTGCACTGTACAGCGGCACAACAACCATGATCGGCGGTGGTACAGGTCCTGTAGACGGTACGAAAGCGACTACTTGTACACCTGGACCATGGGCTATGAAGATGATGCTGAAAGCTGCAGACGAATATCCAATGAACCTGGGCTTCCTGGGTAAGGGCAACTGCTCTGCGGAAGCACCTTTGATTGAACAGGTGAAGGCAGGCGCTATGGGTCTGAAGATTCACGAAGACTGGGGTGCAACTCCTGCAGCCATCGACCACTGTTTAAATGTGGCAGATGAATACGATGTGCAGGTTGCCATCCATACCGATACTTTAAACGAAGGCGGCTGCGTAGAAGATACACTGGCTGCAATCAATGGCAGAACCATTCATACATACCATACAGAAGGTGCCGGCGGCGGTCACGCTCCTGACATCATCAAGGCAGCTGCAGAATCCAATATTCTGCCATCCTCCACAAATCCAACCATGCCGTTTACGGTAAATACCCTGGACGAGCATCTGGATATGCTGATGGTATGTCATCATTTAGATAAGAAGATTCCGGAAGATGTTGCTTTTGCAGATTCCAGAATTCGTCCAGAAACCATCGGTGCAGAAGACGTACTCCATGATATGGGCGTGTTCTCCATGATGAGTTCCGACTCCCAGGCCATGGGACGTATTGGTGAGGTCATCACCCGTACATGGCAGGCAGCAAGCAAGATGAAAGAGGAAAGAGGACCTCTGGCAGAAGATGCTGAAAACGGCAACGATAATTTCCGCGTAAAGCGTTATATTGCAAAGTATACCATTAACCCTGCAATCACCCACGGTATTGCAGACTATGTTGGTTCCGTAGAAGTTGGCAAGTACGCTGACTTAGTACTGTGGAGTCCTGCTTTCTTTGGCGCAAAGCCTGAATTGATTCTGAAGGGCGGTATGGTGGCTGCATCCAGAATGGGTGATTCTAACGCTTCCATTCCAACGACCCAGCCGGTGATTTACCGTCGCATGTTCGGCGGCCACGGTAGAGCAAAGTATGAGACTTCCTTTACTTTCGTGTCTCAGGCTGCTTTTGATGCAGGTATCAAAGAAGAATGTGGTCTGGAAAAAACAGTACTGCCAGTAAGAAACTGCAGAAACATCGGAAAAGCAGACATGGTTCACAACGACTATGCACCGGAAATTACGGTAGATCCGGAAACTTATGCGGTTACTGTAGAGGGAGAAGCTGTTTATTCCAAACCGGCTGACAAGCTGCCATTAACCCAGATGTACAGCTTATTCTAAAAAGAGGAGTTTATTGTTTATGCTGTGTGAACAGGTATTAGGAAAAATAGAAGAAATGGACGTTGCTGGTCGCCGCGTGGAATACGTGGACATCGAGTGGCATGAAGCATTCAAGAAAATACATAGAAAAGTAACAGATCAGGGGACAGACTGTGGCATTCGTATGGATGACAGTGTGCTGACTAAGGGACTGTTTCAGGGCGATGTGATTTACATGGATAAAGAAGTTGTGGTTGTAGTCAATACACCGCCATGCGAAGTCATCGAAGTGGAACTGACACCTGGCCATGAAAAATATGCGGCCAAGGTTTGCTACGAAATCGGAAACCGTCATGCACCGCTGTTCTGGGGTGAAGACGGCAAGTTCATCACCATTTATGATGAACCGATGATGGTCATGCTGCAGAAAATCCATGGCGTCGTGGCAACAAAGAAGATGGCGAAGCTGGATTTTGATCAGAGAATCTCTGCAGCAATCCACAATCATCACCATTAATATAGTCGGAGGAAACTATGTCCGATAAGTTGTTTTATCTTTTGCAGGTCAACGACGCCCTGTTTCCCATTGGGGGATACTCCCATTCCCAGGGACTGGAAACTTATATCCAGAAGGGTATCGTCCACGATGAAAAAACTGCAGAAGAATATATCTTACACAAATTAAAATGGAATATGGAATATACGGAGCTGTTAGCTGTGCGACTGGCCTGGGAAAGGGCAGTCGCATCTGATTTAGACGGCCTGATGCGTTTGGAAGAGATTTTGGAAGCGTCCAGACTGCCGATAGAGCAGCGTGACGCATCGAAGAAGATGGGTTCCCGTTTTGTGAAAACGGTGGAAAAGCTGGGGATTCCGGAAGTGTCCTGTGGGATTTTCGCCGACTATGTGGCAGTCCGCAAAGGACAGGTATGTAACCACCCGGTGGTTTACGGGGTGTACTGCGGTGCGCTGGGCATTGACTTACCTAACGTACTGTCTCACTTCCTCTACGCCCAGACTTCAGCCATGGTGACCAACTGCGTTAAATCCATTCCTCTTAGCCAGACGGCAGGGCAGAAAATCCTGGCAGACTGTTATGGATGCTTTCAGGAGATTCTGGCCAGCGTGGAATCTTTGACCGAGGATGATTTATGCCTGTCAGCGCCCGGCTTTGATGTGCGGGGCATGCAGCACGAGAAACTGTATTCCAGAATCTATATGTCTTAAAGAAAGAGGTTTTACCTATGTCCTATGTAAAAATTGGTGTTGCCGGTCCTGTTGGATGCGGCAAGACAGCCCTCATTGAATCCCTGTCCAGAAAGATGGCAGGCAAGTACAGCATGGGGGTTATCACCAACGATATTTATACAAAAGAAGACGCGGAGTTTTTAGCGAAGAATTCCGTCCTGCCGGTAGAGCGCATTACCGGTGTGGAAACTGGCGGCTGTCCTCATACAGCCATTCGTGAAGATGCATCTATGAATTTAGAAGCTGTGGATGAAATGATGGAGCGCTTCCCGGATATCGAGGTTCTCTTCATCGAAAGTGGCGGCGACAACCTGTCTGCAACCTTCAGTCCTGAGCTGGTGGATGCGACAATCTTTGTTATCGATGTGTCCGGTGGCGACAAGATTCCAAGAAAGGGCGGTCCCGGCATCACACGCTCCGATCTTCTGGTCATCAACAAAATCGACCTGGCTCCTTATGTAGGCGCCAGCCTGGAAGTCATGGAGCGTGACAGCAAGAAGATGCGTGGCGAAAGACCTTTTGTATTCACCAACATCCGTGGTGATGAAAATGTGGATACAGTCGTAGAATGGATTCAGAGAAACGTATTATTAGAAGGTATCTAAATGACGATCAATCAGTTTGGAAAAACTTCAGAAATGAGAATCAAAGCGTCTGCCCGGGATGGGAAAACCATCCTGGAGGACGTTTATTTTACTGCGCCTTATAAGATTATGAAGCCGTTCGAGAAGGAAGATGGCAGCGGTGGTATTTCTGTCATGCCTCTTTGTGCATCGGCAGGCATTATGGCAGGAGATGTACAGAAGTTTGATTATGCTGTGGGAACTGGAGCTGACTTAGAAATCCTGTCTCAGTCTTTTGAGAAAATCCATAAGATGGATGACGGCAGTGCCAGTCGTGAGATTACCATCGATGTTGCGGCAGAAGGTACCCTGTGGTATTACCCACAGCCGGTGATTCCTTTTGCAGGATCAGCTTTCGACAGTAAGATGGAGATTCGTCTTGCTGATGCTACATCAAAGTTATTCCTGCTGGATATCCTGTCCTGCGGACGCAGCGTCAGTGGAGAACGATTCGCATATAGACGATTTGGATCCAAGGTGGAGATTTACCGCGGAGAGAAACTGGTATACCGTGACAATACCCGCTATGAACCGGAGAAGATGCCTATGGAAGGCCTGGGTATGTACGAAGGCTACAGCCATATGGCAAATATTTTTCTGACCGGGGGTGCAGATGGGTACACAGGTGAACTCCAGGAGAAAATCTGGGGAATTCTCGAGGAAAACCCGGACTGCGAAGGCGGCGTCAGCCAGCTGGCATCAGGTGACCTGGCCGTGAGAATCTTTGGCAACAGAGCCCAGGTATTGCAAGAAATTGCAGAGAAAATAAAAAGGATATTTTAGGAGGCTAACTATGTATATAGCAGACATGCATTGTGACACCATGATGAGAATCTGGATGTCCCGTCTGAGAGGCACACCGATTTCTCTGAGAGAAACTAAGCCAGAAGACGACTTTCAAATTGACCTGATGAAGCTGAAGCAGGGCGGCAGCCTGGTACAGAATTTTGCCCTGTATGTAGACCTGAAACTGCCTGCTGATTTTAATGGAATTGAAGAGGATTCTGCCTTGATTCGAAAGTCCAATCAGGACAATATCAAATACATGGATCCATGGTACCAGACCATGGAGATGGCCAACGTTTATCACGAAGAAATAGCAGCCAACGCTGACTTGATTCGTGAAGCGAGAACCTACGAAGACATCATGAAAAACAAAAAAGATGGCCTCATGTCTGCTGTTCTGGCAGTGGAAGAAGGCGGCGCCATTGGTGGCCAGATTGACAGACTGCAGACTCTGTACGACGAAGGCGTCCGTATGATGACTTTGACCTGGAATTTTGAGAATGAACTGGCTTTCCCTAACGAGCCAGATCCAAGATCTGACGATGACTTCTCCTATTACTTCAAATTCCAGCCAAGAACAGACAATGGTCTGAAGACAAAGGGATTTGAAGCAGTAGAAGAAATGGCCCGTCTGGGTATCTTACCTGACGTGAGCCATCTGTCTGATGCAGGCTTCTATGACCTGGCAAAGACCATCAAAGGTCCTTTCGTTGCCAGCCACTCCAACGCCAGAGCACTGGCAGGATGCAATCGTAACATGACTGATGATATGATTCGCACCGTAGGCAATCACGGGGGTGTCATCGGCCTCAATTTCTGTCCTGCATTCTTAGAAGAAGCGGCAGTAGAAGCTGATTGTCAGTCTACTGTAGAAAACCTGGCAAAACATGCAAAGTACATGATGAACGTAGGCGGTAGAGAAGTGGTTGGTCTGGGTACTGACTTTGACGGTCTCGGTCCGGAAACATTGGAAATCGCCGATGCATCTCAGTTGCAGAAACTGGTAGACGGTTTCGAAAGAGCTGGCTTGAAGCCGGATGAAATCGAAGGTATTTGTTACAAGAATGTCTTAAAAGTATATAAAGAAGTGCTGAAATAAGAGAATCTACTTTGGAGGGGTGTCCGCTGGACACCCTTTTGTGTTATGATTTTGATAACATAAGAAAGGGGTGCGGCTATGAATCTACAGAAAATCGGCGCTTACATCGCAAAAAAGAGAAAAGAACTGGGCATGACCCAGACGGAGCTGGCGGAGAAGCTGGGTATGAGCAACAAATCCGTTTCCAAATGGGAGCGGGGCGTGTGTCTGCCAGACGTGTCTTTATATATGGAACTTTGTAATATCCTTGGGATTACCATCAACGAGTTTATTGCCGGAGAGGATTTGCCGGAAGAAGCTTTCGTAGAAAAGTCTGATGAAAATATCATTCAGGTAACCAAAGACGGGAAGGCGAGACGCAGACGCCTGAAACTGATTGCGACCGTGCTAGGGGTAGCGCTGTTGGGTTTGACGGTGGTGATGCTGGTGCTTCACATGCCGAGACAGAATTATATCAAGCCACTGGATAAGGACAGTACAGAAGTCATGGCGGCCAACCTTGTGACTGGCCAAGGAGATGCAAATCTGTACCGATTCTCTGTGGACAGAAGTTATGAAAAGGTAACAGTGCGAATGATGGTATATAAACAGGGAAGACTTATTGCGGATACGTGTCTGATTGAAACCAATCTGGACGAAGAAACTGGAACCGGTCTGATTGCAGTAACTTCAGATTATGACAGCTATAAGGCAATCGTTGCTATCAGCGAAGAAAATTCATCCTGTTCTACCAAATTTCCAATTTTAAAAGGTGTAAAGAACAGGGAAGAATACGCTCGATGCTATGGGACGTCTAACGGTAAAAAGCGTATTGAAAAAGGCAAAGAAGTCGGGCTGATTTGTCTCAACTATGACAAAGAAGGAGAGATGCGTGCTCTGCCAGCGGAAGAAGTATTGAAGGGCGTGATAGGCACAGAGAATGATTACATGTATTGCTTTACGGTAAAGTTTGAGTAACGATAAAACGGTCTGAACAAAAGTCAGACCGTTTTTTATATATTTGAATGAATGTAATATAACCTTGCAGTCTCTTTATCAAAGAAGTACAGGCTGTAATTGTCATATTTCCCATAGTCTGCGGAGCCAATCTGCTGGCCCTCTTTCGTGACGAGGAGCATAGAATCGCCTTCATTGATACAGGAAGGATCAAAATCGTATTGCTCCATCCGGTCACAAGCCTTCATCCAACCGTGAAAATTGTCGAAGTAGCCATTGACTCTGGGAACTTCACTGGCTGTAATTGCCTGATATACAGAACGAAGTTTTACACCTTTAGCAGAATCATACTGATACCAGCAGTAATCGACATGATCCTGAAAGCCTTCTTCATCAAAATATTCAGCACAGCCTGTGTATCCCCTAGGTATATTCTCATCGTAAGAAAGCATCTGCAGCACTTCGCATTCTGCGAATAGTCCAACAAAAATAACTGCTATGATAAGTGCAATTTTCTTTATCCGTTTCACTCTGCATCATCCTCTCGGTATTCCAGAAGATCTCCGGGCTGGCAGTCCAGCGCCTCGCAGAGCTTTGCCAGGGTCGAGACTTTGATGGCTTTCGCCTTACCATTTTTCAAGATGGACATGTTGGCTAGTGTGATACCCACTTTGTCGGCCAGTTCGGTGACGGACATTTTTCTCTTGGCTAGCATCACATCGATGTTAAAAATAATCTTTTCTTCCATGGCAGCCTCCTAAATGGTAAAGTCGCTCTGTTCCTGTAGGTCAGCGGCTTCCATGATGAGATGAGACAAAGCAGATGTAGCAACGGAAATACCCATGGCAATACACGCCACGAGAAGTGATACGATGACAATCCCAGGATGGTTGATGCCTGCGAAAAGCAGGACGATGTTACCCAGGAAAAAGAAGATGCCGTCAGCCGTTGCCAGTTTTGCAATGCGTTTCATCAAAACACCGTTTTCCGTGCAGAAAGAATGATCTGCGCCGATGTTAGATGCGATTTTCCATGCAAAGAACAAAGCGGTGTAGCATGGGATGCCAGTTGTCAGCAGAAACGCAAGCCATGGCATATATGCATGGGAGAATTCCGGGTACATGCCTGCAATGCCTTTGCCTAGCATCGGAATAATCCAAAGATAGACTAGAAGGCCGAAAATCGCAACGCCAATGATGACAGTTTTTAGTTGAAATGATAATTTATTGTGATTCATATCTAAATCCCCCTTTTCACCGCCATTATATGCCAAGACTTATTGAAAGTCAACTATTATTTATCGTATTACGATAAATAACGAACGGAATAAGGAAATCAGGAATTTTAACAAAAAAGGGCGGATCTGCAGTGAACCGCCCTTTCCTTTTTATATCCCTGCATCCTCCTTCGGTGAATGGCCGAAGTGGCCTTTGTAAGCCCGGTAAAAGGACGAGTATTCGGAAAATCCGCAGGCAGATGCGGCCACGGCAGCAGGTTCGCCACGTTGAATCAGCTCACGGGCAGCCATCAGCCTTTTGATGGTCACATACTTCCAAAGGGAGTTCCCTGTAGCCTGCTGGAAGATACGGCTGACTTGCGAGGGACTACGATAAAAGGCACCGGCAATGGATTGAATGGAAATCTCTTCAAAGAGATGTTCGTTTACATAGGCCAGAATCTGCCCAGCCAGTCCCCCCAGTGGTGCATGGGTCTGGGTTCTGTCATGGAGGCTGTCCATGACCGTTAGAAGCATGATGAGTCTGCCAATGAGATTCATACGTACATCTGCGATGTTTTGGAATTGAAAGTTTTCGAAGGCTGTCTGCAGAAGGCCATCAGGATCGTCTTTTGCCTGATAACAGTTTTGCTGGCCCAAAGGGCGGTCATAAAATGAACGCAACAGTCGACCTTCCGGGTCCAGGGGCTCTAATAACGCCGGAGAAAAATGAATGACGATTCTCTCGTAGGCCTCACCCGGGTCGATATCCAGCTTATGCATTTCTCCAGGACGCAGGATAAATACATCCCCGGCTGTCAAAGGATATTGATGTCCCTCTACAAGATAAGTGCCTTTTCCAGATATGAAATACAATATTTCCAGCCATTCGTGAGCATGCATGGGGAAGTCCTCTGCACTGGGCTTTGCAGTGCGTGAATGATGGGTGTAAAGGTCTGTATCTCGGTAAGAATATAGAAATGGCATGAATCGCTCCTCCTTTTTTCACTACCTTATCATGAAATGCGTGGATTTACAATGTTTTTTCGCAAGAATTGCAATTCCATTGCAATTTATTCTATTGTAAAATGGAGAATGACGAAATATGTCAATTTTGAAATCATTGTATAGATAGATATAGAAGAGAAGAAAGGAACTGACAGAAATGACTCTGAACCTACGCAAAAATTATCGTTATGCCATCGCTTGTCCAACCAGCATGGGTGTTCGTATTACACCAGAAGACCGTATGGCAGTCCACAACAGCAACCGTTTTTACATGCAGGCAACCAGCGCAGAAAGTAACGTACTTAACGTATCTGCATCTTTAGGTAACGAATGCCTGGTATTGACAAAGTTTGTAAAGGGCAGTCCAATTGCTGAATTTATTAAAAGCGAACTTCGCGGTAGAAACATCCGATACGAAGGTGTTGATGCAGAACAGGGTGGGCCATGGGGTTATCGTCATCAGTTCAACATTGCTGACTCCGGCTTTGGTCTGAGAGCACCAAGAGTTTGGAACGACAGAGCAGGAGAAGTCGGCACAACTTTATCCATTGAAGAATTTGATGTGGAACGCATTTTCGGCGAAGAAGGTGTAAGCATCCTGCACATCTCCGGTCTGATTGCGGCTATGAGTGAAGATACAACAAAGTTCTGCCTGGACGTTGCAAAGGCAGCAAAGGAACACGGCACACTGATCAGTTTTGACCTGAACCACCGTGCAACTTTCTGGAAGGGCAGAGAAGAAGAATTAAGAGAGGCATTCCACCAGATTGCTTCTGTTGCAGATATTTTAGTCGGCAACGAAGAAGACTTCCAGCTGTGCCTGGGCTTCACAGGTCCTGAAGCAGGCGGCAAAGACTTATCCGCAAAGATTGAAAACTTCAAGACCATGATCAATCAGGTAAAAGCAAAGTATACTAACGCAAAGATGTTTGCCACAACTCTGAGACAGGTTATCAGCGCCAATGAACACTTATGGGGCGGCATTCTGTTAGCTGGTGACACATGGTGCGTGGAAGAACCTAGACCAATTCCGGTTATGGATAGAATCGGTGGTGGCGACGGATTCTCCGGCGGCCTGTTATACGGCGTAACCCAGGGTTGGGAAGCAGAAAAATGCTTACAGTTCGGCTGGGCAAGCGGTGTACTGGCGGCAAGCAGTTTAAACGACTATGCAGAACCTGCTGATGAAAAACAGGTTTGGGACATTTACGCAGGAAATGCCCGCGTACAGAGATAGTAGTAGAGACAGCGTCAAATAGAAGGAGCGGAACATGAAAAAAGCAAATATCGGACTAGTTGGTCTGGCAGTCATGGGTGAAAACCTGGTTATGAATATGGAATCCAAAGGTTTTACCGTAGCTGTATATAACAGAACCAGCGACAAGGTAAAGAACTTCACAGAAGGCCGTGCAGCAGGTAAGAATATTATCGGCACTTACAGCTTAGAAGAGCTGGCGGCATCTTTAGAAAAACCTAGAAAAATCATGATGATGGTTAAGGCAGGACAGGCCGTAGACGACCTGATTGAAACCCTGTTACCGCATTTAGAAGAAGGAGACATCCTTATCGACGGTGGTAACAGCCATTTCCCTGATACTATCAGAAGATGTGCATACGTGGAAAGCAAAGGCTTATTGTACGTTGGCTGCGGCGTTTCCGGCGGTGAAGAGGGTGCCCTGACAGGTCCATCCATGATGCCGGGTGGTTCCAAAGAAGCATGGCCGTTTGTAAAGCCGATTTTTCAGGCAATTTGCGCAAAGGTGGAAGACACCAACGGCAGCATGGAAGCATGTTGTGACTGGGTTGGTGAAGACGGTGCTGGTCACTTTGTGAAAATGGTACATAACGGTATCGAATACGGTGATATGCAGCTGATTTGCGAAGCTTACCAGCTGATGAAGGATGGCCTGGGCATGAGCGCAGAAGAAATGCACAAAGTTTTCGCAGCATGGAACGAAACGGAGCTGAACAGCTACCTGATCGAAATTACCAGAGACATTTTGGCATACAAGGATGAAAAAGGTGAAACAACCGTAAACTATATTTTAGATACTGCCGGCCAGAAGGGCACAGGAAAGTGGACTGCAGTAGCAGCACTGGATGAAGGCGTGCCTCTGACTTTAATCGGCGAAGCTGTATTTGCAAGATGCCTGTCTGCTATGAAGGAAGACAGAGTGGAAGCTGCAAAGGTATTCCCAAAGACCATCCCGGCCTTTGAAGGTGACCGTGAAGCATTTATTGAAAATATTCGTAAGGCACTCTTTGCCAGCAAGATTATTTCTTATGCGCAGGGATACATTTTGATGCGTGCAGCAGCGGAAGAAAAGGGCTGGAATCTGAATTACGGCGGCATCGCCCTCATGTGGAGAGGCGGCTGCATCATCAGAAGCCAGTTCCTGGGAAAAATCAAAGAAGCCTTTGATAAGAACCCTGACTTACACAACTTATTAATGGACGACTACTTCGCAGAAACTATCAAGGCACTGGTGCCTGCATGGCGTGAAGTGGCAGCTTATGCGGTAAAGACTGGTATTCCAATGCCTGCATTTACATCTGCTTTAAGCTATTTTGACGGATACACCACAGCAAGCTTACCTGCAAACCTGCTGCAGGCACAGCGTGACTATTTTGGTGCCCACACATACGAAAGAATCGACCAGCCGAGAGGACAGTTCTTCCATACGAATTGGACAGGACATGGCGGTAACACGTCCTCCAGCGCTTATAATGCGTAATCTGAAACCGGCTGGAATCATAGCGCTTGATTTAGACGGTACCCTGCTGAATTCCCAAAAGGAACTTAGCAGGGTAAACTTGCAAGTATTGGAAAAAGCAGCAGAAAAGGGATTTCTCATTGTGCCGACGACCGGACGTTTTTACAATGCCATGCCAAAGGCTGTAAAAGAACTTCCTTTTGTACAGTATGCTATCACCATCAACGGTGCCCAGGTGCAGGATCTTGCAAGAGACACGTCTATCTATCGCGGAGAGCTTCCTTGGAAGCAGGCAGTTTCCATGATGGAGTGGCTGGATGACTTCCCGGTCATCTATGACTGCTATCTGGAAAACGATGCTTTCATGACAGCAGCCCAGAAAGAAAGAATCGACGAAACCATTCACGATAACCACTACCGGAAGATGTTCCATGAACTGCGTAATCAGGTGGAGGAACTGAAGCAATTCGTCGAAGAGAAGGGCAAGGCTGGAAGCGGCGTGCAGAAAATTCAGTTCTTTACGGCGGATCCGGATGTCAGAACAAAGCTGATGGAGGAACTACCAAAGAAATTTGAGCATCTGTCCGTATCCAGCTCTCACATACAAAATGTCGAAATTAATCAAAGCCATGCCAACAAGGGAGAAGCCTTACTGGCACTGGCTGACTATTTACATATTCCAAGAGAAAAGATCTTTGCCTTTGGCGACGGACTCAATGACCTGTCTATGATTGTGCAGGCCGGCTGGGGCATCGCTATGGAAAACGCCTGTGATGAAGTCAAGGCAGCCGCAGATTATATCACTGCCAGCTGCGATGATGACGGTGTGGCAAAGGCCATTGAGAAACTTTGTTTAGCAGAATAGGAGAATTAGAATGGAATTATCATTAAGACCGGACTTAACAGGTAAAGTTGCAGTCATTACTGGTGGCGGCGGCGTATTATGCCGTGAATTTGCTAAGGCCCTGGCAGTATGCGGTGCCAAGGTAGCAGTGCTGAACCGTACACTGTCTAAGGCGGAAGAAGTAGCAGAAGAAATCAAGGCTATGGGTTTTGAGGCTGCTGCAGTACAGATTGACGTGACAAATAAGGAAAGCGTAGAAAAGGCACACCAGGAAGTGCTGTCTATTTACGGCCCTTGCGATATCTTGATTAACGGTGCTGGCGGAAATCATCCAAGAGCAACTACCGACAAAGAATATTTCGAAGCAGGCGACATCGATGCAGACACAAAGTCCTTCTTTGACTTAGATGAAGAGGACGTGGAGTTTGTTTTCAACCTGAACTTCATTGGTACGCTGTTACCGACCCAGGCATTTGCCAAAGACATGGTTGGAAGACCAGGCTGCAGTATCCTGAATGTCAGCTCCATGAACGCCTACACACCGCTGACAAAGATTCCGGCATACTCCGGCGCAAAGGCGGCTATTTCCAACTTTACACAGTGGCTGGCTGTCCACTTCAGCAAAGAAGGCATCCGTGTCAACGGCATTGCACCAGGTTTCTTTTCTACAGAACAAAACAAGAAACTGCTGTGGAATGAAGACGGTACACCGACAGCAAGAACAGAAAAGATTTTAAATGCGACACCGATGGGACGCTTCGGCGAACCACAGGAACTGCTGGGCGCATTGTTATTCTTAGTAGATGAGAAGGCGGCATCTTTTGTAACCGGTATTGTGATTCCGGTTGATGGTGGTTTCTCCGCATACAGTGGAGTATAAATTATGATGACAAGAGAAGAAATCAAAACCGCATTAGCACAGAGTCTGGAAGACAGGGAGCTAAACCATGTGCTGATTATCCCTCCGGATTTTACCAGATTCCATTCTAATGCGGGATTTATTACGAACTGCTATTATCACATGCTGACTGAACGTGGCTGTCAGGTAGATATTCTGCCGGCATTGGGCACCCATGTGGCCATGACAGAAGAAGAAGTGGAAGTCATGTATGGCGATATTCCTTTTGAAAAATTCCTCTATCACAACTGGAGAACAGATGTGGTGAAAATCGGGGAAGTACCTGGGGAATATGTGTCTGAAATTACAGAAGGACTGTGGACAGAGCCGGTAGATGTGGAAGTGAACCGTCTGGTTATGGATGAGAAGTACGACTTAATTCTGTCCATCGGTCAGGTGGTGCCACATGAAGTCATCGGTATGGCAAATCATGCGAAGAACCTTTTTGTTGGTGTCGGCGGCGCAGACATGATCAACAAGAGTCATATGGTAGGTGCCGTTTACGGCATGGAGCGTATGATGGGCAAAGACCATACGCCTGTTAGAAAAATCTTTGACTACGGCATGGAACACTTCCTAAAGGACAGACCTATCGTTTTTGTTCTGACCGTATGTACAGCGCCAGGTGGTGAAATCTGTCAGCATGGTATGTTCATCGGCGAAGGAAGAAAACCACTAGAAGATGCTATCGCATTGGCACAGGAGAAGAACATTGATTTTGTAGAAACCGGCATCAAAAAATGTGTGGTGTATCTGGATCCTGCTGAGTTTAAGAGCACCTGGCTGGGCAACAAGTCTGTTTATCGAACCAGAATGGCTATTGCTGATGGCGGAGAACTACTGGTTCTGGCGCCTGGTATTGAACGCTTTGGAGAAGATGAGCAGGTGGATCAGCTCATTCGCAAATATGGATATCGCGGACGTATTCATACGCTGGAGCAGTTCGAGAAAACAGAAAATCAGGATCTGCGCGACAATATGGGGGCAGCAGCCCACCTGATTCACGGATCTTCTGACGACAGATTCCACATTACCTATGCGGTAAAAGACATTAGGAAAGAAGCAGTAGAAGGTGTAGGTTTTGGTGCGGCTGATTACGATGAAATGGCTGCACGATACAATCCTGAGATCTTGCAGTACGGCTACAACACCATGCCGGACGGCGAAGAAATCTACTATATTCCAAACCCGGCACTGGGACTTTGGATTAATAAGGAGAAGTTTTAGATGAAAGCATTTATGGATAAAGATTTTCTGCTGACTACAGAGACAGCAAAAAAACTGTATCATGATTTTGCGGCAGACTGTCCAATTATTGACTATCACAATCACCTGTCTGCAAAGGAAATCTATGAGAGAAGAACCTATGAAAATCTGACACAGTTATGGCTGGAAGCTGATCACTACAAATGGAGATGCATGCGAGTTTGCGGCGTTCCAGAGTACTATGTGACTGGCGATGCATCAGACTACGAGAAGTTCGAGGCTTTTGCCACTGTTATGCCACGCCTCATCGGCAGTCCGATTTACCACTGGGCACACCTGGAACTGCAGCGATACTTTGGCATTCATACGACTCTATCAAAGGCGACAGCAAAAGTAATCTGGGATGAGACTTCTGCACAGCTGGCAGAGGCAGGTTTTGATGCAGTATCACTACTGGCAAAAGTTCATGCTAAAGTCCTGTGCACCACAGACGATCCTGCTGATGATTTAGCATGGCATTTGAAGTTGAAGGAAGAAAGTGATATGCCATTTGTAACACTGCCTTCTTTCAGACCTGACAGATTCCTGCATATTGATCAGAGGGCAAATTGGCTGCGTGCAGTAGAGCAGCTGGGTGACAGATATGAAGTGAAGGTTGACTGTTGGGATGCTTTAAAGAAAGCATTGGAGAAATCCTTAGACTTTTTTGTGAGCGCAGGCTGCAAAGTAACGGACCATGGATTTACCAAGTTCCGATATGCAGTGGGTGACCCTGTACCGGTATTTGAGAAAGCCTATGCCGGAGAGCCACTAACGGAAGAAGAAATCTCCATTTATCAGGGCGCATTACTGCGATTCCTGGGAGAAGTATATTCTGATCGCAATTTAACGATGCAACTGCATTTAGGCCCGATTCGTAATAACTCTCCAAAAGTCATGAAAGCTTTTGGTCCGGATGGAGGCGGCGACAGCATTGGCCTGTCTACAGATCCATATTTACTGGGTGCATTTCTCGGCGATTTGGAAGAAGCTGATGTACTGCCAAAGACCATCCTGTATAATCTGAATCCAGCAGATACAGCAATGCTGGCGACCATGGCAGCGAACTTTGCTGTAGACGGCGCAAAAGTCCAGTATGGTGCAGCATGGTGGCTTCATGACCATATTCGCGGCATTTCAGAGCAGATCGATCAGCTTCTGGAAACAGGGGCGATTTCCGGTTCTGTAGGTATGCTGACTGACTCCAGAAGCTTTACATCTTTTGTGAGACACGAATATTACAGAAGAATTCTTTGTGACAAGCTGGGGAATATCGTGGAATCTGGGGAATATCCAAATGACATCGAGTTCCTGGGAGAAATGGTAAAAGACATCTGCTGGAAGAATGCAGCGGGATACTTTGGATTTGAACTATAGGGCGAAGGAGTAACGAAATGAAAAAGATTTTACCTGAAAAATATATCAAAGAGCCGACAGGCTATCCTTTTTCTCCAGTACTTTCCATTGAAGGAAAGGAAATCGTTGTAACCTCAGGCACGTGTTGCGATGATTACGACGGACAGATTCCGGAAGATATGGAAACCCAGGCGAGAAATACCATTCTGGCCTGTGAACAGTTTCTGAAAGAAGCAGGCTGCGGACTGGAAAATGTATTTAACGTAGAAGTTTATATGAAGGACCTGGCGCAGTGGGATGACTTTAACAAAATCTACCGCGAAATGATGCCAGAAACCCTGCCTTGCCGCAAAGCATTGCAGGTTGGTTTGCTGCCGGGATATCTGGTAGAGCTGGTGATGTGGGCAGTGAAATAAGAGGAGCCCCTTTACAAAGACATTTTTTGATGCTAGAATAATAAGAGAATTTAATATAAAACGATTTCATGTTCTCATGCTGCGGCATGAGCTAAGAGGGAAGCAGGTGTAAGTCCTGCGCGGTCCCGCCACTGTAAGGGAGGAGTAAAGTCTAACATGTCACTGCGGCAAACAATAAACTGCTGTGGGAAGACAGACGATGCGAAGATACCTAAGCCAGGAGACCTGCATGAAGCAGCTTTTATCGACGGAGTATCGATACGGGAAAGCGAAGAACAGAGAATACGGGCTGTGACTTTTTTGTCGCAGCCTTTTTTGTTGCTTTCTGGTCGTTATGTTTCGCCATTTTGAGAGGAGAAGCTATGAAAGAAATGACAACAGAAAATTATAAGTTCCACAGTCATAAGGAATGCGAATTCTTCCCTTGCCATAAGACAACAGATCCGGACAGCTTTAACTGTCTGTTCTGCTACTGTCCGCTGTATGCAATGGGAAAAGATTGCGGTGGGAACTATGTCTATTTAGAAGGCGGTATCAAAGACTGCAGCAACTGTCTTGTGCCTCACAAAAAAGGCAACTACGATTACATGATGAGCAAACTGATGGAATTCCATCAGCAGCTGCGAGAAGAAGGCCGCCTGTAATGACGGCCCAAAACAAAGGATGGAGAGATGGGCCCTTTTTCAGGGCGCAATTCTTGCTTTACAGCAATAAGTCAGTATGCTATAATTTACGAGCAAAAGTTTTGCGTAAAATTCATAATACGAAATTTCATGTTCTCATGCTACGGCATGAGCTAAGAGGGAAGCCGGTGTGAATCCGGCGCGGTACCGCCGCTGTAAGGGAAGAGTATCGTCTAATATGTCACTGTAGCCGACGGCTATGGGAAGGCAGACGATGCGATGAGGCCTGAGCCAGAAGACCTGCTTGGAATTGGCAGAGATTCTGACGGATTTATCAGACAAGCTGCAGTTTTTTGTGTACAGAAATAATACGGGCTGTAACACCATTTGGTGTTACAGCTCTTTTTGCGTTTTTGGTCATAAACGGGGCCGCGCATAAAAAGTAGATTAGACAGGTAAGGAAGAACGAATGACACCAGAAGAAAAACAGATGATCGAAATTTATGAGCGTATGACGGATGAAGAGATTTTTCAGTTTGTACGCAATACGGCTGAAGAACTGGGCCATATGCCGACGAAGGCTGACTTGATGTGCCCATGGTATTTGAAGGAGCGTTTTGGGCCATGGCCAAGATTCTTAGAGAAAGCCGGTGTGAAGAAAGTCAGCGAAAGACGAAAGAAAAAGATGGAAGAACAGGAGTCGAAGAGAAGACGAAAAGAGAAGCCGTCTGCTGAATAGAGTTTAATCCGGAGACAACTGTATGAGTACAGATTGTTTGCCGCATTAATAAATATTACTTTTATGTTTTCCATATGACGGTAATATGGAACGAAGATGGAATCCGGTGAGAGTCCGGAACGGTACCTGCCGCTGTAAGCGAAGAGTTTCTCTCCAATATGCCATTGGGCTGTCAACGGACGCCTGAGAAGGCGGGGAGACGCGGTGACGCGCGAGTCAGAAGACATGCATAGAGCGAAGATAAAACGGTAGTTTTGAGAAGCCTGCATGAGGCAAAATGAACTAGGAGGTGCAAGAAAGAATTGTACGAGGGCATACCGTGGCCCGAAAATATAAAACAAAGAAAGGAAGAAAAAGTATGAATGGAAAACAAAAGAAACGTTCAAGATTCATAGCGTTGCTCATGGTGTTTATGATGGTATTTTCTATGATGCCAACCATGGCATTTGCTGAACCGATTGACAACGCACCATTTACTGTGACGGTAGATGATGAAGAAATGAACAACATTAGTCAGAGCACACTACAGTGGATGAACTGGGATGGATCCAGCATGGATGTTACCTGTTACACTGTTGAAGTTCCAGCAGATGCAACAGAAGCAACTTTGGGCTTCGATGAGGAAAAACAGTGGAGCTATTATGATAGTCAGGGAACCTATATTGGGGATGGACCAACAAGCTGGACTCCGGATACAGAACATACAGTAGCAATTCAGGACACTAACGATGACGAAGAACTGGACGGTATTTCTGTGCAGATTCCAGGAGAATTTAGTGCAGAATATTTTATCCTTTTTATCTATGCTGAAGAAACTGTTGAAGCACCGTTTACTGTGACAGTAGATGATGAAGAAATGAACAACATTAGTCAGAGCACACTACAGTGGATGAACTGGGATGGCTCCAGCATGGATGTTACCTGTTACACTGTTGAAGTTCCCCAAAATGCAACAGAAGCAACTTTGGGCTTCGATGAG
>JAZUBY010000019.1:0-12937 GCA_045638885.1 Emergencia sp.
GCAGCACCACAAGTGATGAATAAGTTAGATGCCTTGATGTCTGTTCCATAACGTTCATTTAAGTTTGCAGCGATAGCTTCTCTTGTTCCATCAAAGCCGCCTGCCATAGAGTAGCCGTGGATTTTGATAGAGTCAGTATCATCTAAAATATCTTTGATTGCCTGTGTAACTGCATCTGGAGTAGGGATGCTTGGGTTACCTAAAGTATAGTCGAATACGTTTTCAGGACCTACAACCTTTGCCTGTGCTAAACCGTATGCAAATAATTCACGGATCAGGGAAGGCTGGTTGCCTAAGTCATACATAGTTTGATTTGTCATGATAATCTCCTCCTATATACTGCAATAAATTTGCATTCTTAACTAATTATATTCTACACCCGTTGCGTTGCAAAGGTCAATAGATAAGAAGTTGAATTGTTTGAAAATTCTAACGGTTACTTTTCCCTTGACACTTATTATTTCATGTGGTATCATACTGGTGTACGAATTTTAGACTTATGACAGGAAGAGTGGGTATTGCCCACTCTTTCGGTTTTGTTTGGGTGATTTTCGGAAGAAAGGAATATCAATGGCAAAGAAAAGAATCAAAGACATCATCGAAGATATGGTGAAAGACTTTTTAGCTGACAATCAGCTGGAACTGTACAATGTAGAGTTTTTAAAGGAAGGCAAGGACTGGTTCCTGCGCGTGTACATCGATAAGACTGTAGATGCAGAACAGGAATATGTAGGCAGTGATGACTGTGAAAAGGTAAGCCGTTTCCTCAGCGAGAAACTGGATGAAGAAGATCCGATCGAACAGAATTACTATTTAGAAGTTTCCTCTCCAGGTCTTGACAGACAGCTGCTGACACCATATCACTACGAAAGATATGCAGGAAAGCTTGTAGAAGTAAAGCTGTATAAGGCAGTAGACGGCTGCAAACTGTATGAAGGCGTACTGGAAGGTTTAAGAGACGGAAATGTTGTGATTACCGTTGAAGATAAAGAAGTTATGTTCCCGATGGATCAGGTTGCAAAGACAAACCTGGCCGTGGTTTTCTAAGGAGGTTATATAAAAAATGAACAGAGAATTTATCGAAGCTATAAATGAACTGGAAAAAGAGAAACATATTTCTAAGGAAGTTCTGATTGAAGCAATCGAATCTGCTTTAGTATCCGCATATAAGAAGAACTATGGTACTTCCCAGAACGTAAGAGTAGACATCGACAGAGTTGATGGTGACATCGCGGTTCTGATGAAGAAGGATATCGTAGAAGAAGTTTGGGATGACATGATCGAAATGTCTCTGGAAGAAGCACAGGAAATCGACCCAAGATATGAAATTGGCGATGCAATCGAGTTCCAGGTGACACCAAGAGATTTCGGCAGAATCGCTGCACAGACTGCAAAGCAGGTTGTAGTACAGAGAATCAGAGAAGCTGAAAGAGGCATGATCTTTGATGATTTCATCACAAAGCAGGGTGAAATCGTAACAGGTGTTGTACAGAGAAAGAGCGGCGAAACCCTGTTTGTAAACATGGGCAAAGCAGAAGGTATCTTATCTGTAAATGAACAGGTTCCAGGTGAAAGATTTGAAGTAAACGAAAGACTGAAGGTTTTCATCATGGATGTGAAGAAGACAACAAAGGGTCCTCAGGTATTCTTATCCAGATCCCATCCAGGTCTGGTAAAGAGACTGTTCGAACTGGAAGTTCCAGAAATTCAGGACGGTACTGTTGAAATCAAGGGTATTGCAAGAGAAGCCGGTTCCAGAACAAAGATTGCAGTATACACAGAAGATACAGACGTAGATCCAGTAGGTGCTTGCGTAGGCACAAGAGGAAGCCGTGTTCAGAGCATCGTAGATGAATTAAACGGTGAAAAGATTGATATCATTTCCTGGAGTGAAAATCCAGAAGAATTAATCAGCAATGTTTTAAGCCCTGCAAAGGTAGAAAACGTATTTGCTAACGAAGAAGAAAAGACTGCAACTGTAGTAGTTCCTGATTACCAGTTATCCTTAGCAATCGGTAAGGAAGGTCAGAACGTAAGACTGGCTGCAAAGGTGAGCGGATGGAAGATCGACATTAAGAGCCATACACAGTATTTCGGTAATGAAGAAGGGGAAGAGGTTTTCGAAGTTGAAGAATAAGAAAGTCCCAATGAGAAGATGCGTTGGATGCATGGAATCTAAGCCGCAGGGAGAGCTGACTCGAATTGCTTATTTTGAAGGTGAACTGACCGTTGACCTGACAGGCAGAGCAAAGGGAAGAGGCGTGTATCTTTGTCAGGATGCGCAGTGCATAGAAAAAGCGGAAAAAAGAAGAGCTTTACAGCGCAGTTTTCGGACTGAACTATCAAAGTCAGCTTTGGAAGAAGTATTCCTGCAGCTAAAAGGAGAGTTAGATCATGATCAGAAATAAGGTAGAAAGCTATATGGGCTTTGCTGCCAGATCAAGAAATCTGATTACAGGGTATAATACCTGTATCATGATGATGGGAAAGCGTAAAGTAAAGCTTCTCATTCTCTCTGAAGATTTGGCAGAAAACACCATCAAAAAGATGGTTTCAGAATGTAATAAGAACAAGGTAACGTATAGGATTTTCGGAAACAGTGATGATCTGTCTCATATCACGGGGAAGTCCGGCAAGGGCATTTTCGGGATCACGGACAATCACTTTGCGGAAATCATTTGTAAAGAGATTGACATGATTCAATCAGAAAGGTAGGTGTTCGAATGACGAAAAAAGTACATGAACTCGCGAAGGAAATGAATATCACCAGCAAAGAACTGCTGGAGAAGGCACACCAGCTGGGCATCGATGTAAAGAGTCATATGAGTGCACTGTCTGATGCAGATATAGATAAGATTCATGGTGCAAAAAGAGAAACAAAGATTGTAAAGGCAGAACCAAAGAAGAAGGAAGCTGCACACGAGGAGCCAAGAGTGACAGTGAAAGCAGCGGTTAGACCTCATCAGATGCCAGGAAGACAGAAACCTCCTGTTGGTAAGCCAATCGTGGATAATGCATACCTGGAAAACAAGCATAAACCACCGGTAGGAAAGCCGGTTGTGAATACGGCAGAACTGGATAACAGATCTGCAGCAAAGAAACCGCCTGTAGGAACTCCACTGCCAAAGGCTGAACCAAAGCCGGCAGAAGAGCCAAAGAAGGTAGAAACACCTGTAGCAGAAGCACCTAAGGCTGAGCCAAAGGCAGAAGCTAAGGTAGAACCAAAGGCTACACCAAAAGCAGAGCCAAAGGCAGACAGAAAGCCTGCGGAAAGACAGGAAAGAAGAGAAGGCGGCAGAGATCACAGAAACGATCGCAATGACCGTGGCGGCAGAGACAATCGTGACAACAGAAACGATCGTGGAAACCGCGAAGGCAGAAACGATAGAAACGACCGTGGCAACAGAGATCACAGAAATGATCGTAATGACCGCGGCGGCAGAAACAACGAAGGTCGCGGCAGAGACAATGCTGGAAACAGAAACGATCGTAACGATCGCGGAGGAAACAGACCTGCAGGTCAGGGTAATGCCGGTGGCCAGAGAAGAGAACGTCCTGCACAGATGGAAAAGATGGAAACAAAACCGTCCAGAAGAGACGACTCCAAGAAGAAGCAGCAGGAAAAGGACAACAGCAAGTTCGATAAATTTGAAAGAAAATCACTAGAAAAACAGACAAGGAAGAAGCACAACAAGCCAAAGCCTGTTGTGGTAGAAGAAGAGGTTATGGAAGAATTATTACCAGAAGGCACAATTGTATTAAATACACCAATCACAGTAGCTGGCTTCTGTGAACAGACAGAAGTATCCACATCTAAAGTAATCATGACCCTGATGAAGCTGGGTATCATGGCAAATATTAATCAGAATATCGACGAAGATACTGTAATGATCTTAGCAGAAGACTTAGGTATCAGCGTTGCAATCGGTAAGGCGGAAGAAGAAGCAGTAGAAGAAGGCCTGGAACTGTTTGAAGACAAGGAAGAAGATCTGAAGGCAAGACCTCCTATCATCACTGTAATGGGTCACGTTGACCACGGTAAGACATCCTTACTGGACGCAATCAGAAGCACAAACGTAACTGCATCTGAATCCGGCGGTATTACACAGCACATCGGTGCATCCGAAGTTAGAATTAACGGCGAAAAGATCGTATTCTTAGATACACCAGGTCACGAAGCGTTTACTGCAATGAGAGCGAGAGGTGCTCTGGTTACAGATATCGCTGTACTGGTTGTTGCGGCAGACGACTCTGTTAAGCCACAGACAGTAGAATCCATCAGCCATGCGAAAGCTGCAGGCGTTCCTATCATCGTTGCAATGAATAAGATGGATAAACCTGCTGCGAACCCAGATAAGGTAAAGCAGGACTTAACTGAACACGGTCTGTTAGTAGAAGACTGGGGTGGCGACATCATCTGCGTTCCAGTATCTGCAAAGACTGGCGAAGGTATCACAAACCTGTTAGAAATGATTCTGTTACAGGCAGAAATGATGGAACTGAAGGCAAATCCAAACAGATTAGCAATGGGTTCCGTAATCGAAGCAAGACTGGATAAGTCTAAGGGTCCTGTAGCAACACTGTTAGTAACAAACGGTACACTGCAGTCCGGCCAGTCCGTCGTTGTAGGTACATGTTCCGGCAGAATCAGACTGATGACAGACTTCAAGGGCAAGACCATCAAGAAGGCTGGCCCTGCAACAGCAGTAGAAATCCTGGGTCTGACAGATGTTCCACAGGCTGGTGACGAGTTCAACGCTGTAAAGGAAGACAAGATTGCAAGAGAAATCGCTGAAGCAAGAAAGGAAAAGCTGAGAGAAGAAATCTTAGCTAGAAACGCAAGCACAACATTAGAACAGTTATTCAGCCAGATCAAGGAAGGCGAAGTAAAGAACCTGAACCTGATCATCAAGGGTGACGTACAGGGTTCTGTAGGTGCGTTAATTGCGTCCTTAGAAAAGCTGAACAACGAAAACGTAAAGGTAAACATCATTCACTCCGGTGTAGGTACTGTAACAGAATCCGACATCATGCTGGCTAATACTGCCGGTGCGATTATCATCGGCTTCAACGTAAGACCATCTACTGCAGTACAGACAATGGCTGACAGAGACAACATCCAGATTAGAACTTACAGAGTTATCTACGATGTTATCGACGATGTAGAAAATGCGATGAAGGGTATGCTGGATCCAGAGTTCAAAGAAGAAATCTTGGGTAAGGTTGAAGTTAGAACTACATTCAAGGTTCCTGGCGTTGGTGTTATCGCTGGTGCTTACGTTATCGAAGGTAAGGCTGTAAGAAACGCTGAAGTAAGACTGGTTCGTGACGGTATCGTAATTCACGAAGGTAAGATTTCCTCCCTGAAGAGATTCAAGGATGACGCGAAGGAAGTAAACCACGGCTTTGAATGTGGTATTGGTATCGAAGCTTATAACGATGTTAAGGAAGGCGATATCATCGAATGCTTCCACATGGTTGAAATCGAAAGAAAATAATTGTAAAAGTAACAGAGCAGGACGAAGAGATTCTTTTCGTCCTATCTGTGTCTTTTGAAATAGGACAAAAATGTAGATATTGAAAGGAAAAAACATGGGCAGAGGATATAGACAGGGCAGATTAGGCGAAGAAATCAGAAAGATTATCAGCTCCATGCTGCTTCGCGACATGAAAGACCCAAGATTATCTAACAGCATGATTAGCATTTCCGAAGTAGAAGTAACTTCCGATGGAAGCTATGCTACATGCTATGTAACAGTACTTCCTTTTGGCTCTGGAGAAGAAGCGAAAAAGAAGGCTGAAGAGGATGCATTAGAAGGTCTGCGCAGTGCCAAGGGCATGATGAAGAAGGAAATTGGCAAGCAGATTAAGCTGAGACACATTCCGGAATTAATTTTCAAGTTAGATACTTCTATGGAATACGGCAGACGTATTGACGAAGTCATTAAGACACTGGACATCAAAGATGAAGAATAATACATTAACAGAAATTGCAAAGGTTCTCGCAGAAAAACAGAACATTTTGATTTTCCCGCATATCAATATGGACGGGGACGCGCTGGGCTCTGCAGCGGCTCTTTGTAAGGGGCTTCGCAACCTGGGCAAAACATGCTACATCCTGATTGAGGATGATATCCCTGGAAATCTGATGTTTCTGGACAAAGGTTACACAACTTGCGACCAGAACCTGATGGGTCAGGTGGATGTTTCCGTTTGTGTAGATTGTGGTGAAGAAAAACGCTTCCCGAAGCGTGCAGAGAAGTTCCGCCAGGGCGATATCACCGTGTGTATTGACCATCATGCAACCACACAGTACATCTGCGACTACAATTATGTAGACAGCAGCTGTGCTGCAACAGGGGAGTTGGTTTATGACCTCCTTTGCGAAATGGGCGTGGAAATCGACCAGGAAATCGGCGAAGCTGTTTTTGCTGCAATTACAACGGATACAGGCAATTTCCAGTATTCCAACACATCCAAGAGAAGTCATGAAATCATGGCGGCGCTCTATGATGCAGGAATCGATGCAAACGGTATCAGCATTGAACTGTATGAAAACGTGCGCATTGAGAAAATCCTTATTAAAAATAAGGTATTGTCTACGCTGGAACTTTTGGCAGAGGGCAAAGCTGCCGTTTGCTATATGACGAAAGACATGCTGGCAGAGACTGGAGCGGCTGATGATGAAACTGACGGTGTGGTGCAGGAAATGCGTAGCATCAGCGGCGTGGAAATCGCGGCATTCCTAAAGGAACAGGGTGAAGGAAAAGTAAAAGCCAGTCTGCGTTCTAAGCGATATGCAGACGTGGCAGCCATTGCGGGCAGCTTTGGTGGCGGCGGCCATATCAGAGCAGCCGGATGTACCCTGGAATGCTCCATGGAAGAAGCGATGGAACGCATCAAAGAAAAAATCAAAGAAAGTATATAACTATGATACAGAATGGAATTTTAAACATTAACAAACCGCAGAACATGACGTCTCATGACGTGGTGGCCATTGCCAGAAGGGCGCTGGGGATTAAGAAAATCGGTCATACCGGAACACTTGACCCTATGGCTACTGGTGTGCTGCCAATCTGCATTGGCAGAAGCACCCGTATCATCGAGTACCTGGATATGGACATTAAGAAATACCGCTGCACGATGATTCTTGGCATGCAGACGGATACACAGGATATTTGGGGCGAGGTACTGGAACGCTGTGACGTTAACGTGACAGAAGAGGACGTAAGAAAGGCTTTCGCTGCCTTTGATGGTGTCATTGACCAGAAACCGCCGATGTATTCTGCGCTGAAGGTCAACGGCAAAAAACTCTATGAATATGCCAGAGAAGGCAAGGAAGTAGAGGTAAAGAGCCGTAAGATTTTCATCAAGTCTCTGGAGATTGAAAATATCGATTTAGAGAGCGAAGAAAAGACGGTGACCTTTACTGTAGAATGCTCCAAGGGAACTTACATCCGTACCATTTGTCAGGACGCAGGTACTGCCATGGGATGTTTTGGGACTCTGGCAAGTTTAGATCGTGTAGAAAGTGGTATCTTTACTTTAGACACAGCCATCACTATCGAGGAACTGAAGACCATGGACGAAGCATGGCTGCAGGCACATCTCATCGACACAGATCTGCCGCTGCATAACTTTGGCAAGATTGTTGTGCCGGCGGATGTAGCTGATAAGTTCATAACTGGCTGGCATCTGCCAATGATGCTTTGTGATGTGCAGAAAGAACCGAGATACGCGACAGAGGAATTTTATCTGCCGCTCCGTGACGAGTTTAAGCGCGCATACAATATCTATGGAATGTATGATGGCGTAGAGACCTTCCTGGGCGTAGCTTTCTACGATAATAAGTACAAGCTGGTGGCAGACAAAGTATTTTACGTGAAGTAGAAGGGGTAGAAAATGAAAATTTTTGAGACTTTAGATGACATTATGAATATTGAGCCTTCTGCAGTAGCACTGGGGAATTTTGACGGCGTACACCTGGGCCACCAGGAACTGATCAAAAAGACTGTGGAACATGCAAGGGAACATGGCCTGAAAGCGGCCGTCTTTTCTTTCTCCACCCATCCAAAGAACCTACTGCCTCACGCAAAGAAGGTAAAGAACATTCTCATCAAAGAGGAAAAAGCTGAAATTATTGCAGACCTGGGTGTGGATTATCTGTTCAACATCCCGTTTACAAAGGATATTATGTCCATGACGCCAGAAGCTTTTGTACAGGAACTGTTATTGGACAAGTTTAACATGAAAGCAGCTTTCTGTGGATTTAATCACCACTTTGGTCATAAGGCCCAGGGCAATCCGGATGTGTTGCGAGCTATTGGCGAAGAGAAAGGTTTTGTAGTGACAGAGATGCACCCGTTTAAAATCAAAGGTGACATCGTTAGCTCTTCTTTAATCCGCACACTGATTGCATCTGGACAGGTGGAAAAATGTAAGACTTACATGGGCAGACATTATGCCATTGGCGGAGAAGTGGTAGTGGGTAACCGTCTGGGTAGAAAGCTGGGATTCCCGACTTCCAACCTGATGATTGACCAGGATATGGTAACACCTCCAAACGGTGTGTATATCACATACTGCACATACAACGGTGTTCGTTATCCGAGTGTAACTAACGTGGGTATCAAACCGACCATCGGCAACTATACAAAGAACGTGGAAACTCACATTTTCAACTTTGACAAGGAACTTTACGGCAAGCATATTACCGTAGAATTTCTGAAGAAGACTCGTGATGAGGTAAAGTTTGACGATGTACGAGACCTGTCTGAACAGATTGTCAGAGACTGCAGAGAAGCCAAGGCTTTCCACGAAAAAAACGTTGACACAATCTAATAGATGTGGTAATATTAAACGGTTGAAAATTTAAGTACCATTTGCTAGGTTTCCCGACACTCCGGCGGCCTACATGGCAAATGGCGTATGAAGAAAAGGAGAAAAGAAAATGATTACAAAGGAAATGAAGACAGCAATTATCAAAGAATACGCTCTGACTGAAGGTGACACAGGTTCCCCAGAAGTACAGGTTGCTATCTTAACTGCAAGAATTAACGACTTAAATGAACACTTAAAGATCCACAAGAAGGACCACCACTCCAGAAGAGGTCTGTTAAAGATGGTAGGTCAGAGAAGAGGTCTGCTGAAGTACCTGAAGGAAGTTGATATCGAAAGATACAGAACTCTGATCGCTCGTTTAGGTTTAAGAAAGTAATTGCGAGATTACGATTGATGAAAATTTTGGCGGGGAATTGATCCCCGCCATTTTTTAAATAAAAAATAAAACAAAAACAAATGCTAACGCCAAAGAGAGATGAATAAACAGGAAGGAGTTGTTTATTAAAATGGCAAGATTTACTGATTACAGAACTTTTAAAACAGCAATTGGAGGTAGATTACTCCAGTTAGAAATCGGCAAAGTATGTGAACAGGCGAATGGACAGGTTATGGTAAGATACGGTGAATCCGTAGTTAACGTAACAGCATGTGCTTCCAAGGAACCAAGACCTGACATCGACTTTTTCCCACTGAGCTGTGACTATGAAGAAAGAATGTACGCTGCAGGTAAGATTCCTGGCGGCTTTATTAAGAGAGAAGGCAGACCAAGCGAAAAGGCTATCCTGTCTTCCAGACTGATGGACAGACCACTGAGACCTTTATTCCCAAAGGGCTACTACAATGACGTTGTTGTTGTAGCAACAGTTATGTCTGTAGACCCAGACTGCGAAACAGATATCATGGCTATGGTTGGTTCTTCTGTTGCGCTGGCAACATTCGATATTCCATGGGAAGGCCCAACTGGTTCCGTTCGTGTTGGTATGATCGATGGACAGTTCATCATCAACCCTACATTAGAACAGAGAGAAGCTTCCGTAATGAACCTGACTGTTGCAGGTACAAAGGATGCAATCATGATGGTAGAAGCAGGTGCTGATGAAATCCCTGAAAACGTGATGCTGGATGCTATCCTGTTCGCTCACGAAGAAATCAAGAAGATTGTTGAGTTCATCGAAGCAATCGTTGCTGAAGTTGGCAGAGAAAAGCAGGAACTGAACCTGTACAAGGTTCCGGAAGAAATCGACGCAGCAGTTAGAGCTTACGCTGTGGATAAGATGAAGGTTGCTATCAAGACTGTGGACAAGTTAGAAAGACTGGACAACATGGATGCAGTTGAAGTAGAAACAAAGGAACATTTCGCAGAAATCTATCCGGAAAACGGCAAGGACGTTGCAAACGTTCTGTACAATATCACAAAGGAATCTGTTCGTAACATGATTCTGGACGAAGGTATCAGACCTGACAACAGAAAGTTAGACGAAATCAGACCAATCTGGTGTGAAACACAGATGTTACCAAGAGTTCACGGCTCCGGCCTGTTCAAGAGAGGTCAGACTCAGGTTCTGTCCGCTTGCACACTGGCTCCAGCAAGTGAATCCCAGACAATCGACGGTATCACTGAACAGACTGAAAAGAGATACATGCACCACTACAACTTCCCAGGTTATTCCGTAGGTGAAGCTAGACCTATGAGAAGCCCTGGCAGAAGAGAAATCGGTCACGGTGCATTAGCTGAAAGAGCTTTAATCCCAGTATTACCAAGCGTTGAAGAATTCCCATACGCAATCAGAGTTGTATCCGAAGTATTATCCTCCAACGGTTCTACTTCCATGGGTTCCACTTGCGGTTCCTGCTTAGCTCTGATGGATGCAGGTGTTCCTATCAAGAGACCGGTTGCAGGTATTGCGATGGGTCTGATTGAAAGAGTTGAAGAAGACGGTTCTTCTAAGATGGCAATCTTATCCGATATTCAGGGTATGGAAGACTTCTTAGGCGACATGGACTTCAAGGTAACTGGTACAGAAGTTGGTGTAACTGCAATCCAGATGGATATCAAGGTACACGGCTTATCCAGAGAAATCTTAGAACAGGCGCTGGAACAGGCTAGAGTGGGCAGAATGCACATCATGGAACAGATGATTGAAGAAATCCCTGAACCAAGAGAAGAAATGTCCAAGTATGCTCCAAGAAGCATCACTATGAGAATCGATCCTGACAAGATCAGAATCGTTATTGGACCTGGTGGTAAGACAATCAATAGAATCGTTGACGAAACTGGCGTTAAGATTGACATCTCCGAAGATGATCCAGGCTTAATCAGCATCTACTCCTCCGACATGGAAGGCGCAGAAGCTGCAAAGAAGGAAATCGAACTGCTGACTAAGGAAGTAGAAGTAGGCGAAATTTACGAAGGTAAGGTTACTCGTATCCTGAGCACTGCAAAGGGCTCCGTAGGTGCGTTCATCGAAATCCTGCCAGGCAAGGAAGGTCTGCTGCACATTTCCAAGATGGCAAAGGAAAGAGTTGAAAAGGTTGAAGATGTGATGAACATCGGCGACGTTGTAAAGGTTAAGGTTACAGAAATCGATAGCCAGAACAGAATCAACTTATCCAGAAAAGAATTATTATAATAAAAATAAAGACTGTGATGACAAATCGTTATCACAGTCTTTTTGTTATAGAAAGTTCTTTCAGGCGTTCCCTGCAGACATAAAGAGACATATCCTTGCGGGAGCAGACAGACCATTTGACTAACGTTGCTTTTCCCGTGCTTTCCTGTATCTCGATTGCGGTGACGGCACCGGGATGGATGCAGCTGCCGCTGTTGAAATACATGCCGCAGTCTGTGTGCATCAGTGTTGGCTTGTGTGTATGACCAGCAGCTAGAATACAGTGGTTTTCACAGCTGAAAGCAATGTATTCTTCTTCGATTTCACGAACTTTGGTGTAGTTTTTTGCCGCGCTGGTAGGATCTTTGATACCGCGGGATTCTAAAGGCTTCCAAACATAGCGGACAAGACTTCTTGTCATCTTCCAGAGGGTATCATTGAGAAAATCTCCCTGATGACCGTGCATGAGATATAAATCGGGCCCATACCGCATACTTACGATGACAGCTTCATAAAAAGGTAGTGGAAATGGCATGTTACGCCTTTGCAAAACACCTTTTTCTTTCTCTCGATCGTGATTTCCATACAGAAGGAAAATCCGATTCTCATCAGCTAACTTTTGAAAAATTTGAAAGACTTCTTTATGCGCCCTGTAAATTTCAGAAAATCTGCGGTTCCCCCATAGTTCATCCCCATCTCCTAATTCTATGTATGTGAAATCTTTTTGTGCATAATATTTGAGTGCAGCGGTATAGACAGGCCTGTTGGCGAGAAAACTGTCTGCCCAGGTTCCTGTTCCACGATGGCAATCGCTCATTAGCACAATTTTTGGATGACTTTCTCCCGCAATACGTAAGGCGTTAGAAAAGGCTCTGTCAAAAGCTTTTTTTCTGTTCAACGCTGCTACCTCCTCACTATAGTAACCATATGCAGAAGCCCGTTGTTTTGCCCACAAAAAAACGACCGATGGTGGCCGTTTCGTTATTTCTTATTCTTATACATTTCTTTTACAGACTCAATGTCGTTTGGCAGGAAGATGACGTTCTCTTCCTTTTCAAATGGGTTTGCATCGTCTTCTTTAACACCTTCGATATTGTCATCCGTGTCAATTTCACGATCGCTGAAAAGGTGATATATAATTAATCCGATGACGAAAATAAATCCTAATAATAATAGTGGCATACTATCCCTCCTAACAAGGAACATTGTACCATAGATTTCATTTATGAGAAATAACAATTTATTAAAAAATTTGTTGATTTTGTGTAAAAAGAGTGATAATATATTAGGGTACGTGAGTATTGAAAATTCAATATCCAGACGGTGAAGGAACCAGTAGCCCTGCGTAAGATCCTTACAGAGAGTCTCCCGTTGGTGAGAGGGAGGCGGTGAAGCAGACGTGAATATCACTCCGGAGTCTGACACTTTAATGAGAGGCACCTTGATAGAGGTATGCAACTAGGGTGGTACCGCGGTTTAGAAAAATC